>NZ_JBGEVE010000006.1:0-170395 GCF_048514265.1 Actinomyces sp. SKVG-SVH-4(1)
ACCTGGGCTCAGCCCACGACGAGACGGAGCTGGAGGTCCTGCTGGAGGCCGGTCGGCAGAAGATCGCCGCCTGGCAGAGCCAGGGGCTGCTGGACCTGGAGTCCCTGGAGCCGGCACCGGGACGCACCGGCCTGGCTACTACCACGGTGGAGTCCAAGCACTCCAGGTTGTTGTGGGAGGTCCTGCACGGCGCCTACCAGCGTCTGGGCCTGGGGGACGCCACTGGGGGTGATCGGGCCTTTGAGCAGATGGTTCTGGCTCGTCTGGTCGAGCCGTCCTCCAAGGCCCAGGTCCCCCGGGTGCTGAGTGACCTGGGCCTGGAGGCCGTTACCGTGCGGACCTTGTTCCGCTCCCTGGCCCGAGCCCAGGAGCGGGGCTACCGCGAGAGCATCTCTGGGGCCTTGTTCGAGCACGTCACCAACACTGGTGGGGGTCTGGCCCTGTGCCTGTACGACGTCACCACCCTCTATTTCGAGGCCGAGCGTGAGGACGACCTGCGGCGGGTGGGTTACTCCAAGGAGAGGAGGGTCGATCCTCAGGTCATCGTGGGCCTGCTGGTCGACCGCCGTGGTTTCCCCCTGAGAATCGGGTGCTGGGAGGGCAACCAGGCTGAGACCACCACGATCATCCCCATCGTGGAGGCCTTCCAGGCCGCCCACGGCATTGAGGAGCTCGTGGTCGTCGCTGATGCCGGCATGCTCTCAGCTGCCAACCTCACGGCCCTGGACGACGCCCGGTTGCGGTTCATCGTCGGGGCCCGCACCACCCGGGCCCCAGGGGATCTGGAGGCCCACTTCCACTGGCACGGGGACGCCTTCACCGACGGCCAGGTCATTGACACCATCACCCCCAAGAAAGGCTCCAGGAGCGAGCGGGACAAGGCTGTCAGGGCTGAGCCCGTCTGGGACCCGGTCGAGTATCCGGGGTCGTGGAGGGCGGTATGGTCCTACTCCAAGAAGCGCGCCGCCAGGGACAACCAGACCCTGACCGCCCAGGCCAACCGCGCTAGGGCCGTCATCGCCGGCGAGAGACGTCCCAAGGGCACGCGTTTTGTCACCGTCCATCAAGGCGATCAGGTGCTCGATGAGGCCTCCCTGGCCCGGGCCCGCTCCCTGGTGGGCCTCAAGGGCTACGTCACCAACATCCCGTCCTGCCTGATGGGCGCCGGTGAGGTCGTCTCCTCCTACCACGAGCTGTGGCACGTCGAGCAGTCCTTCGCCGATGAGCAAGCACGACCTGAGAGCCCGCCCCGTCTTCCACCACACCCGCGATGCCATCGAGGCGCACCTGACCGTGGTCATGGCCGCCCTGGCCGTCGCCCGGCACCTCCAGGAGACCACCGGGATCAGCATCAAACGCATCATCCGCGCCCTCAAGCCCCTCCAGGACGTCACCATCAACCTCAACGGCCATAACATCACTGCCCAACCCCAAATCACCCCAACCGCAGCCAGCATCCTCAAATCCCTACAGTCCCCAGGGCACTAAGGTGTCACGAGTCAGGTGTGGCCGCGACACTCGGGGCTGCGCAACCGATCATCATCGCGGGCCTCGCCGTCGCCGTCCTTGGTGAGCGCTTGTCGGCATGGAGCCTGATGTGGGGCGTGGCCGGCGTTGTCGGTATCGCTCTCGTCGTCCTGGGGCCGCAGGCTCAGCTCAACACTCTCGGGGTGGCGGCCGGCTTGGGCGGAGCCGCCTCGATGGGCCTGGGAGTCGTGCTCACCAAACGGTGGGGCAGGCCCGACGGCGTCAGCGCCCTTGCCCTGGCCGGATGGCAGCTCACCGGAGGCGGCCTTCTGCTCATCGTGCCCGCCCTCATCATCGACGGCGTTCCGACCGGAATCGATACGGCGGCTGTGGCGGGATACGCCTGGCTCGGGCTCGTAGGAGGGCTTGCCGCCTACGTCCTGTGGTTCGAGGGTATCCGCAGGCTGCCGGTCACGCCGACGGCACTGCTGGGCCTGCTCTCACCTCTGAACGCGGTGCTCCTCGGACACGTCGTCGCCGATGAGGCACTCACGCCCTTCCAGTTCCTGGGGTTCGCGCTCGCTCTCACTGCGATGAGCGCAGGACAGCTCGCCCCGCACTCCTCCCGATCCTCCTCTTGAAAGGACCCCTCATGAGAATCACCGTCCTTGGTGCCACCGGCATGGCCGGGACCGCCGTCGTCAACGAAGCGCTCAGCCGCGGTCACGAGGTGACCGCCGTATCCCGGCGGCGGCGCCATCGGGCTGGCGCCCGCCTCACCTCGCGCCTGCTGGATGTCGCCGACGTCGAGGGCGTGGCCGGTCTCCTGAAAGACAGTGACGCCGCTGTGGTCGCCCTGCGCCCGCCCGCCGGTCATGAGAGCGACCTGGCCCGACTGACGACGGCCGTCCTGGACGCCGCCTCCAGGAACCGAACGCCCCTGCTCATCATCGGGGGCGCGGCTCCGCTGAGCTCGCCCACGGATCCCAGCACCCTCGCCATTGACGACCCCACCATTGTGCCGCCGGCATGGAGAGACGTGGCCCAGGCAAGCCTCGATCAGTTCCGGGCGTGCCAGGCGCACAGCTACAAGGGCTGGGTCTATCTCAGCCCTCCGGCGATCTTCGCTCCAGGAGATGCCACCGGCTCCTACCGCCGCGGAACTACCACGCTTCTGCGGGACGCCCATGGTGAGTCCCGCATCAGCCCTGAGGACCTGGCTCTCGCCGTCGTTGACGAGTTGGAGCATCCCGGCGGCGAGCAGCACATCACCGTCGTCGCCGCGGAGGCAGGGGACTTAGATCCAGGAAGACAGGAACATGTGCGAGACCCAGAAGGAGCGTGAGACCGTCTGCCCGGTCCAGATCGGCCACCAGAAGGCTGCCGCCGCACAGGCCAGGAGCGTGACCACGATGATGAGGCCGATGCCCTCGGTGCGGATCTGCCACGTGGGGGCCATCGTCCACTTTGCCAAGGAGGCCCACGGGCTGCGGCGGCCAGCCAGCCGTGGCACCCCGCCGTCGGACCACGCCGGCTTGGTGGCGTCCCACGATGTCGATGGGGCCGGGTAGCCGGTCAGCTCGTCGTAGCTGCGCGCCAGGGCCGCATCGGTCCGCGGGTCGCTGAAGGGGACGCCGGGCTCGAGGTCGTCGTCGACGTCGACCAGGCCCGGATTGATGCGGTAGATGCCGGGGTCGGTCTCCTCCACCGGCGGCGTCCACACGGGTGTGCGCGCGAACTGGGGACCGAATCCCAGGAATCTGGCGCCCATGCCGCGCCACGGCCGGATGCCCGGGCCGATCTGCCGCCTGAGGAGAGCCTCCATCTGGGTGTCGGCGCTCGCCGAGCCCGGCAGCGGTGGCAGCAGCCCGGAGGCCATGCCCAGCGCCAGCACGAGGACGAGCACAACGCAGGGCACGAAGGCCACCGTGTAGAAGGTGAAGATGGTGCGATCCCGGTACTGGAACCAGGGCACGTACAGGCCCAGGTAGCCGATGAGCGGCACCCAGGCCCGCCAGTCGCGGTTCTTGACCCCGATGATGACCACGGCCACCAGCGCCACCACGGCCGACCACCAGATGACGATGTTCCCGATCGAGGTGATGGCCTGAATGCAGTCCCCACCCCCGCAGGTCTGCGGCACCTGAGCCTTGTCCTCCCAGAAGAAGGAGGTCGGGCGGGTCTGCAGCAGCCAGCCCGAGGGCTTCGACTGGTACGTGTGCGGGGCGTCCAGGCCCACGTGGAACTCGTACATCTGCTGGTGGTATGCGATGAAGTCGTTGATCTTCTCGAACACCGAGTTGTCGACGTAACCGGACAGCCAGGGGACGGGAACCGGCAGCCCCTGCTTGATCTGCTCGGCCGTCCAGCCGTGCTTGAAGGCACCCAGGTGGGTGAACCAGGACCACCAGCAGCCGACGTAGACCACGATGACCACCGGAATCGCCTGCAGGAAGTCGCTCACGCCCTGGGCGACCGTCCCCTCCAGGAACCAGGCCCGTGCGCGCACTCGCCGTAGCGCCAGAGTGTCCCAGGTGACGACGGCGATGCCGCACACCGCGACGAGGTAGAGCCCTGACCACTTGATGGAGCAGGTCAGCCCCAGTGCGATGCCCGCGGCCAGCAGCCAGGGACGGATGGTGGCGTGCGGGGCGCGCGCCCCGGGCGTGGTCCCCGCCATCCTGCGGGCCAGTCTCGTCCGCGACCACTCCCGGTCGCGGACCAGGCAGTACAGGGACAAGGTGGCGAAGAAACCGATGAACACGTCCAGCAGCCCGATGCGGGACTCGGTCAAGGCCACGCCGTCGATCGCCAGGAGCAGTCCGGCCAGGCCCGCCAGCAACGGTGAGCGCGTCAGGCGCATCGTCAGGCGCGCCAGCAGTATCACCGTGAGGATCCCGGCGACGGCCGGCATGAACCGCCAACCGAAGGGCGACTCCGGCCCGAAGATCTCCATGCCGGCGCCGATGAGCCACTTGCCCAGCTGGGGGTGGACGACGTAGGAGGCGGTGTCGGTCAGCCTGGAGAAGTCCCCCATGGCGAAGGCCGTGTCGGTCGTGACGGTCGGGTCGGTCGAGCCGATCGAGACGGCCTTGTCATTCCAAGTGGCCTCATAGCCCAGGTGCCACAGGGAGTAGGCGTCCTTGACGTAGTAGATCTCATCGAACATGAGCGTCTTGGGGTGGTTCAGTCCGATGAGGCGCAGCAGGGCGGCGATGACGCCGACGACGCCGGTGACGATCCACCCGCGGGCCCTCACGCCGAGGGGCATGTCCCAAAACAGCCCCGGTAGGCGTATCAACCCGGCAAGGATCCTCGTGATGACGGAGGTGAGCAACCGGCGGAGCCTTGAGACTCGAGGAGGGCCCTCCTTACCGCTCACGAAAGAGTTGACGAATCTCGTGGCGATGACCATCTCATGGTCGACCGGGCCCAGCCCGAGCATGGTGCGCAGCTCGGCCTCGGTGCGCTCGGCGGCGGGCTCGGTGTCGCGCTCGGCGATGACCGGCTCGGCGACGGCGACCTCGACCGGCGCGGGGCTCGTGGCCTCGTCCCGCGCCGGGGCGGCTTCCTGTGCTCGTTCCTGCTCCGCGTCCGGGCCGGGGGAACCGTCGCGGGACTGCTCGGGGGACTGTTCGGGAGACAGCGCGCTCGGAGTCGTCACACCCCGAGTGTAGGCGGAGGCTACATCGAGGGCGCACCGACATACTGTGTCCTATGACTGAGAGCAGCCCGCCCCCACCTGCCGCCGCCGCCGACGACGTTGATCCCGTCGATGCTCCCGCCGCCCACAGCCCGGACCTGCGCGGCGGGACGATCACCCTGGCTGCCACCCCGATCGGCAATGTCTCTGACGCCTCACTGCGTCTGCGTCGCGCCCTGGAGCAGGCCGACCTCATCGCCGCCGAGGACACCCGCCGGCTGCGGTCCCTGGCCCAGCGCCTCGACATCGAGCCCCGAGGGCGCGTCATCGCCTTCCACGAGCACAACGAGCGCGAGCGCGCCGCCGAGCTGCTCGAGGCCGCCCGCGCCGGCCTGCGCGTCCTGGTCGTCTCCGATGCCGGCATGCCCTCGGTCTCCGACCCCGGGTACCGGCTCGTCCAGGCGGCGGTGCGCGAGCAGGTGCCCGTCACGGTCGCACCGGGACCCTCAGCGGTGCTGACCGCCCTGGCCCTGTCCGGACTGGCCTCCGACCGCTTCTGCTTCGAGGGGTTCCTGCCGCGCAGGCCGGGGGAGCGGCGCCGGGCCCTGGAGTCCCTGGCCACCCAGGAGCGCACCATGATCTTCCTGGAGTCCCCCCGCCGCGTCCACGACTCCCTGGTCGCCATGGCCGAGGCTCTCGGCGCCGAACGTCCTGCGGCACTGTGCCGGGAGCTGACCAAGACCCATGAGCAGGTGCTGCGGGCCCCCTTGTCCGAGCTGGCCCGGGCCACGGCCGACGGCGTCCTGGGGGAGGTGGTCCTCGTGGTCGCCGGAGCCGAGCCTGTCGCCGCCAGCCCCGAGGCCGCCGCGCACAAGGCCCTGGCGCTGGCCGAGGCCGGCATGCGCCTCAAGGCGGCCGCGGCCCAGGCGGCCGGTGAGGCCGGTCTGCGCCCCAACGAGGTCTACCGCGCGTCCCTGGCGCTGCGTGACACCGCAGACTGAGCCGACCGGGCTCCTGTCGGGGCCGATCCCGCTATGGTCGTGTCATGAACACCGAGCACCGCACCGGTTCCCAGGCCCCCGCTCGACGGGCCCTCATCATCGTCGACGTCCAGCCCACCTTCTGCGAAGGAGGCGCCCTGCCGGTGACCGGCGGTAACGCCGTCGCCGAGCGCATAGCCGCCCACCTGTCCTCCCACCGGGGGGACTATGACCTGGTGGTCACCACCCAGGACTGGCACATCGACCCCGGTGAGCACTTCTCCAGCGAACCCGACTTCATCGACACCTGGCCCGTTCACGGCGTGGCCGACTCCGCCGAGGCCCAGCTCCACCCCGCCCTGAGCGGCCTGGAGGCCGACGCCGCCGTGAAGAAGGGCCAGTACGCCGCCGCCTACTCCGGCTTCGAGGGCGTTGACGAGGACGGGCGCACCCTGGCCGACATCCTCAGCGCCGCCGGTATCGAGGCCGTCGACGTCGTCGGCCTGGCCGAGTCCCACTGCGTCAAGGACACCGCCCTGGACGCGGTCCGGCAGGGCTACCGGGTGCGGGTCCTGACCGATCTGACCGAACCGGTCAGCCCCGAGCTGGGGCGCGACGCCCGCGCCGACATGAGTGCTGCCGGCATCGAGCTGGTGCCCTCCCACTGAAGGACTGCCCGCACCGGCCACCGGGGCCGGTCGCCGGGGTCGGGCCCCGAATCGCCCCGAACACCATGGGTGCCCTCACCGATTGTCTCGGTGAGGGCACCCATGCGTTGCCAGAGGTGGGCTACTGGGCCGGCCAGCCGCCGGGCTGCTGGTACGGGCCCGGCTGCCCGGGCTGAGCCTGCTGCTGCCCCTGCTGCACGGGCTGGGTGAACACCGAGGGCTGTACGGGCTGAGCCTGCTGCGCAGGTTGCTGAGCCGATTGCTGACCCGTCCACCCGAACTGGGCGGTCGGGGCCACCTGCGAGTACTGGGGCTGGGCTCCCGCCCCCGCAGCCGAAGCCGCGTAAGGGGCCTGCTGGGGGGCCGGCTCCGGCTGCTGGTACTGGGGCTGCTGGGCGTACTGCGCCGCCTGCGGCTGCTGGTCGGACTGCCAGGCCCCCTGGGTGTAGACGGTCGGAGTCCCGGGCGTCGCACCGGCCGTTGTGCTGAAGGCCTCACCTGCCGCAGCCGGGGCCGTGCCGGCGGCGGCCAGCTTGGAGCGCCAGGCCATGCCGCCGGCGCCCATCGCCAGCCCTACGACCGCCATGATGATCGCGCCGACGGCCCCGAACAGTGACAGCAGGGTGGCCGTCGCCGACGAGGGGGCGATGATCTCACCGACGGAGACCCCCGCAGTGCTGTTGCAGTCAACGGTGTAGGCGCCCGACTTCTTGGAGGAGAAGGTCGAGAAGAGCTTGCCGCCCTTGACCTTCGTGGACGACGAGCTGGACTTCGTGTCGACGTCGTCGCCATCAGGAGAGGTCACCGAGCAGTCCGGCGCGTCGTCGCCGTCGCTGTAGAACAGCCCGTAGGTGCTGCCCTTGTCCAGCTCCACCGTGGCGGCCTGGTCATCCGGCAGGTTGGTGACGGTGGCGTTGAACTGGCCGCGGGTGACCGCCGAGCCGATTCCGCCGATGATGGCGATCAGGAGGATGGCCAGGCCGGCCACCGCCAAGGCTGTCGGGGCGGCCAGGCTCTTGGACGTCGCCGGCTGGCTCGCGGCACCTGAGTAACCGCCCTGAGGCGTCTGGAATGGTGCGGCCGGCGGGTACTGCGAAGACTGAGCGCCGGCGAGAGCCGGGTCGTAGCCGTTGGCCGACCAGCCGGCTGGGCTCGCTGGGTACTGGGAGCCGGGGTACTGGGACATAACTGGCCTTTCTGGTCCATCGTGTCCGTGTGAGAGGCGCGTGGGAACACGTCATGACGGCGTGCACGGCAGCATGGTGATGCCGGAAGCCCGCAGCGCACCCGAGACCTCACAGGAGGTGTCGATATGTCGGAACAATCACCGGGCGGGAGCCGCACGACTCGGACAGACTACCGGGTGGCGGTGCACCCCCGCAGGCCGTGGACCAGATCCGTGGCCCTGGACTGAAGCGGCCGCGGAACCCGATAGGCTGACCTCCATGACCCACATCCTGTCCGCAGTCGCCTGGCCGTACGCCAACGGCCCGCGTCACATCGGCCACGTCGCCGGCTTCGGTGTTCCCTCTGACGTCTTCTCACGCTACATGCGCATGGCCGGTCATGACGTCCTCATGGTCTCGGGCACCGATGAGCACGGCACCCCGATCCTCGTCGCCGCCGACGAGGAGGGTCTCAGCGCCCGGGAGCTCGCCGACCGCAACAACCGGCTCATTGTCGAGGACCTCGTGGCCCTGGGGCTGTCCTACGACCTGTTCACCCGCACCACCGCCGGCAACCACTACCACGTGGTCCAGGACATGTTCACCACCGTGCGGGACAACGGCTACATGGTCCAGCAGGTGACCCGCTCGGCGATCTCCCCCTCCACCGGGCGCACCCTGCCCGACCGCTACATCGAGGGCACCTGCCCGATCTGCGGCGCCGAGGGCGCCCGCGGGGACCAGTGCGACACCTGCGGCAACCAGCTCGACCCCACCGACCTCATCAGCCCACGCTCGCGGATCAACGGTGAGACCCCCGAGTTCGTGGAGACCACCCACTGGTTCCTCGACCTGCCCGCCCTGGCTCAGGCCCTGGGTGCCTGGCTCGACGAGCGCGAGGCCTCCGGCACCTGGCGGCCCAACGTCATCAAGTTCTCCCAGAACCTCCTGGGGGACATCCGCCCGCGCGCCATGACCCGGGACATCGACTGGGGCATCCCGGTGCCCGGCTGGGAGGACCAGCCCACCAAGCGCCTCTACGTCTGGTTCGACGCCGTCATCGGCTACCTGTCCGCCTCCGTGGAGTGGGCGCGCCGCAGCGGCGACCCCGAGGCGTGGCGCGCCTGGTGGAACGACCCCCAGGCCCTGTCCTACTACTTCATGGGCAAGGACAACATCGTCTTCCACTCCCAGATCTGGCCCGCCGAGCTCCTGGGCTACAACGGTCAGGGCGCGGCCGGCGGAGAGCCCGGGCGCCTGGGCGTGCTCAACCTGCCCACCGAGGTCGTCTCCAGCGAGTTCCTCACCATGGAGGGCAAGAAGTTCTCCTCCTCCCACGGCATCGTCATCTACGTGCGCGACTTCCTCGAGCGCTACCAGGCCGACGCCCTGCGCTACTTCATCTGCGCGGCCGGCCCGGAGACCGCGGACGCGGACTTCACCTGGGCGGAGTTCGTGAGGCGCACCAACGGCGAGCTCGTGGCCGGCTGGGGCAACCTGGTCAACCGCACCGCCTCCATGATCCACAAGCGCTTCGGGCAGATCCCCGAGCCCGCCGAGCTGGAGGACATCGACCGGGCCCTGCTCGACGCCGTTGAGGCCGGCTTCGCCTCCGTGGGCGACCTCATCTCCCAGCACCGCCAGAAAGCCGCCCTGGGGGAGGCGATGCGCCTGGTCGGCGAGGCCAACAAGTACGTCGCCGACACCCAGCCCTTCAAGCTCAAGGGCGAGGACCCCGCCACCCAGGCCCGCCTGGCCACGGCCCTGCACACACTGGCCCAGGCGGTCACCGACCTCAACCTCATGCTCTCGCCCTTCCTGCCGCACGCCGCCAACGACGTCGACCGGGTCCTGGGCGGGTCCGGCCGGATCGCCCCGATGCCCCGCATCGAGGAGGTCGCCGAGCTCGACCCCGAGCACCTGCCCGAGGCCTTCGACGGCCGCACCGGCTACCCGATCATCACCGGCGACTACCAGGACGCCCCCACCTGGGGACGCCACCCGGTGACCGTCGGCACTCCCGTGGCCAAGCCGACCCCGGTGTTCACCAAGCTGGACGAGTCGATCGTCGAGGCCGAGCTGGCCCGTTACGCCGGCTCCGTGCCCGACGACGTCACCGGCTCCTGAGGGCGCATGGGATCGAGGAAGCGAGACCGCTCCTGGCCGCCGGCCGACGCCGTCGCCCCCCTGGCGGCCCCGGTCACCGACAACCACACGCACTTGCCGGTCGCGGCGGACGCCGGCGGCCCCGGCTCCGAGGCGCCGCTGAGCGCCGCTGAGCTGGTTGAGCGCGCCGCCGCCGTGGGTGTGACCCGCGTGGTGACCTCCGCCTGCGAGGTCACCACTTGGCAGGAGAGCCTGGCCCTGGCCCGCCAGCTGCCCGGCGTGCGCGTGGCCCTGGCCGTGCACCCCAACGAGGCCGTCCTCCACGCCGGGGTGCGCGAGACCGGCCCCGACGGGCTCGAGCCCCGGGCTCAGGAGCACCATGCCGAGCCGCTCGAGGAGGTCATGGTCCGCCTGGAGGAGACGCTCAGGGCGAACGCCGACGTCGTCGTCGCCGTCGGGGAGAGCGGCCTGGATTTCTTCCGCACCGGTGAAAAGGGGGCCGTCGCCCAGCGCGAGGCCTTCCGGGCGCACATCGCCCTGGCCAAGGACCTCGACCTGCCCCTGCAGATCCACGACCGTGACGCGCACGCCGCCTGTGTGGAGGTTCTCAAGGCCGACGGCGCCCCCGCTCGCACCGTCTTCCACTGCTTCTCAGGCGGGCCGCAGCTGGCCGCCGCCTGCGCCGAGCACGGCTGGTACGCCTCCATCGCCGGCCCGCTCACCTACCCGGCCAACGACACCCTGCGGGAGGCGGTCGCCGCCCTGCCCGAGTCGCTGCTCCTGGTGGAGACCGACGCCCCCTACCTCCCGCCCAAGCGCTGGCGCGGCCGTCCCAACGCGTCCTACCTGCTGGGCGACACGGTCCGCTTCCTGGCCGGGCAGCGGGGCCTGAGTGAGGAAGACCTCTGCCGGCGTCTGCAGTCCACCACCGAGACGGTCTACGGGACCTGGTGATCGCCGTCGGCCGCCGACGGGCGACGGGATCCGTCTGAGACTCCGACCTATGGACCCTGACGTCCTGCGGGGAGGAAGCCTGCCATCAGAGGGAAAGGAAAAGACCCCGCGACCGTCCCGGTACGGCCGATTTTGTCCGGACGTTGCCTCCCAGGTTGCCACCGTTCGTTCAGGAGTGTCCCAGGTGGAAGACAGGTTGGAATCAGGGCCTGTCTGCACGGTTCCATCACAAGCCCACAGGGTGTGAGCAGGTGCATTGGCACGCCCCTGGGTCATCGGTTACGGTGACATGCAGTCGTCAAAACGAAGGAAGTTCTATCGTGGGTCGTCACTCCCAGACCAGCTCCCTGAGTACTACACTCGCCGGCCTCGGGTCCTTGGCCTCCAAGAAGCGGGCCGCCTCCGCAAGCCACGGCCGTCGTCGCGCCGAGGGGCCTGCCAAGACCTCCCTGACCCCCATGCTCTTCAAGGCGGGGGGTGCTGCTGCTGCCTTCTCCCTGGCGGTCTCCGGTGCCGCCTACGCGGCCATCTCCGCGGGGGATGACGAGGGGCGTTCCTCCTCGGGCGGTTCCTTCGGGCTGATCGGTGGCGAGTCGGACGGACAGGCCAAGGCTGCTGCCACCCCGAAGGCCGGCGCCGGCAAGATCGCCAGCGCCCAGACCTCCACCACCACCGTCGACGAGCCGCAGGTTCACAGCACGGTGAAGAAGGAGACCGACTCCCTGCCCAAGGGCGAGACCAAGGTTGAGACCGCCGGCGTTGACGGTCTCGTGCGCACCACCTACGAGGTCACCACCCAGGACGGCAAGGAGGTCTCCCGCACCCCCGTCGCCCAGGTCGTCGTCACCAAGAAGGTGGACGAGGTCGTCCTGGTGGGTACCGGAGAGCAGCAGGATCAGCAGGCGCAGCAGGCTCAGCAGCAGGCCGCCCAGCAGGCCCAGTCCGCCGGTGACGGGCAGGCCGCCCAGGCCAACGGGGGCAGTGAGGGCTCGAACAGCAGCACTCCGGCTCCCGCGGCCAACCCCGGCGCGGGGACCGACCCCGACAGCGCCAAAGCCATTGCCCGCTCCATGATGGCCAGCCACGGCTGGGGGGACTCGGAGTTCTCCTGCCTGGAGAGCCTGTGGACCCGTGAGTCCAGCTGGAACTACCAGGCCGAGAACGCCTCCTCGGGCGCCTACGGCATCCCCCAGGCGCTGCCCGGCACCAAGATGAGCGAGGTCGCCGACGACTGGGCCACCAACCCCACCACCCAGATCACCTGGGGCCTGAACTACATCTCCGGCCGCTACGGCACCCCCTGCTCGGCCTGGGCCCACTCCGAGTCCGTCGGCTGGTACTGAGCCGAAGCAGTCGCCCGGAACGTCGTCGACGGCGCCCGTCTCCTGTGCGAGGCGGGCGCCGTCGTCATTGTTACGAGATGTATGTCACAGGGGAGTGAGGTGCTTTATTGTCGCCACCGTAACGCTTCCACTACCGTGGCACTCGCCGTCAACTGGAAGGACGTCTCCCCATGACTCCCCTCGCCCGTTCCCACGCCCACGCCCTGCCGGAGGAGCCGCAGGCGCCGGTCCCGCAGGAGACGGCCCATGGGGAACACGGGCAGCACAGCATGCGCGCTATCGCGCTGCGCGCCGGTCTGGCGGCCCTGGCCCTGTCGGTCGCGGTCTCCGGGGCCGCGTACGCCGCTGTCCGCGCGGGGGAGCCCTCACGCACCTCCGGTGTCGAGGCGGCCGCGAAGGGCACCGATGGCCTGGGCGCTGAAGGTGGACGCAGCAGGGTCTCGGTCACGCCGAGCACCCAGAAGGTGACTACCGAGACGGTCGACGCCACCGACCCCCACGGAACTGTCCAGCAGGAGAGCGGCGACCTGTCCGAAGGCGAGACCAAGGTGACCACGGCCGGCGTCGACGGCGTCGTGCGCACCACCTACGAGGTCACCACCGTGGGCGGCAAGGAGGTCTCCCGTACTCCCGTCGCTCAGGTCGTCGTCACCCAGAAGGTTGATGAGGTCGTCCTGGTGGGCACCGGCGCGGCCAAGAAGCAGGAGAGCAAGCCGGATCAGTCTCAGGGACAGCCCCAGTCTCAGGGGCAGGGTCAGTCCCAGGGGCAGGGTCAGTCCCAGGGGCAGGGTCAGACTCAGGCACCCTCGGAGTCCTCCGGAGGCTCTGGTGGTTCGGCGTCCGGCGGCAGTGCCGGCACGACCGGAGGCGAGGTCGGCGACGACGTCTGGGCCCAGCTCGCCCAGTGCGAGTCCGGCGGCAACCCGGCCACCAACACCGGCAACGGCTTCTACGGCATGTACCAGTTCACCCTGGAGACCTGGCAGTCACTGGGCGGAACCGGCTACCCCCACGAGGCCGACGCCGCCACCCAGACCGCCATGGCCAAGAAGCTCCAGGCCCAGGCCGGCTGGGGCCAGTGGCCCGGCTGCGCCGACAAGCTCGGCCTGCGCTGAGCGGCCCGAGCCGCGTCCGGGGCGTCGCGCACGCTCCGGGGCTCGATCATCCCGATCATGCAGAGAGCATGCGGCATGTTCCCAGACATCTCACAGTGATAAAAGGCGGGCGCCGGTTACTGTGTCCCCATGACGTTGCCGGCCCCCGATTCACAGGTGCCCCCGGCAGGAGCCGCCCCCACTGACGGGCACGACCCTGCAGGAGCCTGTGAGGCCACCTCCGAGACCCCCGCCGATGCCGCCCTCGCGGAGCACCCCCACCCGGGCCCCCGGGATCCTGAGGATCATGGCGCATCTCCGGGCTCCCGTGCCGCCGGCCTCCTGGGCCCCACGGAGGTCCGCGGCCTGTCCCAGGCGCTGGGCATCCGCCCCACCAAGACGCTGGGGCAGAACTTCGTCCACGACGCCGGCACGGTGCGCCGCATCGTCAAGAGCGCGGGCGTGCGCCCCCAGGACACGGTCCTGGAGATCGGGCCGGGCCTGGGCTCCCTGACCCTGGCCCTCCTGGAGACCGGGGCGCGAGTGATCGCCGTCGAGATCGACCCCGCCCTGGCCCGGGCACTGCCCGTCACCGTCGCCGACCGCATGCCGCATGCCGCCGGCCGCCTCACCCTCATCCAGGCCGACGCGCTGAGCATTACCGGCCCGGACTCGCTGGGCGAGGCCGGGCCCCCTCCCACCCGCCTCGTGGCGAACCTGCCCTACAACGTGGCCGTCCCCGTCCTGCTCACCGCGCTGGAGGCCCTGCCCAGCCTGGAGAGCGTCACCGTCATGGTCCAGGCCGAGGTCGCCGACCGCCTCGCCGCCGAACCCGGTTCGCGGACCTACGGGGTCCCCAGCGTCAAGGCCGCCTGGTACGCCGCGGCCCGCCGCACCCTGACCATCTCCCGCCACGTCTTCTGGCCCGTGCCCAACGTCGACTCCGCCCTCGTCGAGCTCGTGCGCCGTCGTCCCCCCACCACGCGCGCCACCCGCGGGCAGGTCTTCGCCGTGGTCGACGCCGCCTTCGCCCAGCGCCGCAAGACCCTGCGCAAGGCCCTGGCCAGGCTCGCCGGAGGGGCCGACGCCGCCGAGTCCGCCCTGCGCGCCGCCGGCATCGACCCGACCCGGCGCGGCGAGACCCTCGACATCACCGCCTTCGCCGCCCTGGCCGAGGTGCTGCAGCCCGTCGTCGCTGATGAGACCGCTGCGCCAACGCCTCCCACCTCACAGGAGCAGTCATGAGCCATCTGCGTGCCGTCCCCGACGGCCCCACCGGTCCGCGCGAGTCCACCGTGCCGCCCCGCAGCGGCTCGGCCAGCTCGGTGCGCGTCGAGGCCCCCGGCAAGGTCAACCTCTTCCTGTCCGTCGGCGCCCCCGGCCCCGACGGCTACCACCCGCTCACCACGGTCTTCCAGGCGGTCCGCCTCATCGAGACCGTCACCGCCCGCAGGCAGTCCGCCCAGGACCACGGCACCGTCACCCTCACCCTCGAGGAGCCCGACGCCGACGTGCCGGTGGACGAGTCCAACCTGGCCGTGCGGGCCGCCACGCTCCTGGCGCAGACCACCGGCGTGAGCGAGGGCGTCGACCTCCTGCTGCGCAAGCGCGTCCCCGTCGCCGGCGGGATGGCCGGAGGATCCGCCGACGCCGCCGCCGCCCTCGTGGCCTGCAACGCCCTGTGGGGCACGGGCCTGTCCCTGCCCGAGCTCTCCGCCCTGGCCGCGCGCCTGGGGGCCGACGTCCCCTTCCCCCTGACCGGGGCCACCGCCGTCGGGAGCGGCCGCGGCGACCTGGTCACCCCGATCATGACCCGGGGCGCCTACCACTGGGTCTTCGCCCTGTCTGAGGAGGGCCTGTCCACCCCGGCGGTCTTCCGGCGCTTCGATGAGCTGACCGGTGGCGGGCGGCCCGCCGTGCGCGACGTGCCCGAGGCCCTCACCGCCGCCCTGCGCGCCGGCGATGCCCGCGCCCTGGCCGGCTCCCTCCACAACGACCTCCAGGCCGCCGCCCTCGACCTGCGCCCCGAGCTGGCCGAGGTCATCGCGGTGGCCGAGGAGGCCGGGGCCCTGCGCGCCATCGTCTCCGGCTCCGGCCCCACCATCGCCGCTCTCGTCGAGGACCCCGGCAGCGCCCAACGGGTCTCGCGCGCGCTGAAGGCCTCGGGCCTGGTCGCCGAGGTCCTGCGCGCCGACGCCCCCGTGGCCGGCGCCCGGGTGGTGGGCTGATGGCGCACCTGCTCGGCGTGGAGAACCTGCGCCTGACGGTCGGCTCCCGCCTGCTCCTGGACGAGGTCACCCTGGGACTGGAGGACGGCACCCGCGTCGGCGTCCTGGGCCCAAACGGTGCCGGCAAGTCCACCTTCCTGGCGGCCCTGGCCGGTCGGCGCGAGCCCGACGGCGGCCGCGTCACCCGCACCGGCGGGGTGAGCGTGGCGGTCCTGAGCCAGGCCGACGACCTGCCGCCGGGCGCCACCGTGCGCACCGCCATCCACGGCCGGGCCCCCGAGCACGAGTGGGCCTCCGACCCGGCCGTGCGTGACATCCACGCCGGCCTCATCGCCGACCTTGACCTGTCCGCCGACGTCGCCACCCTCTCCGGGGGCCAGCGCCGCCGCGTCGCCCTGGCCGCGGTCCTCACCCGCCGCGCCGACGTCGTCATCCTCGACGAGCCCACCAACCACCTCGACGTCGAGGGCGTGGACTGGCTCGCCCGTCACCTGCGGGCCCGCTTCAACGGCCCGGGCGGCCGGGCCTCCGGCGCCCTGGTCACCGTCACCCACGACCGCTGGTTCCTGGACGCCATCTGCACCGACGTCTGGGAGGTCGTCCCCGGCATCGACCCCGGCGGCGGGCGCCCCCAGGTGGCCGGCCGCATCGAGACCTACGACGGCGGGTACGCCGCCTACGTCCTGGCCCGGGCCGAGCGCGCCCGCCAGGCCGCCGTGGCCGCCGTTAAGCGGGAGAACCTCCTGCGCAAGGAGCTGGCCTGGCTGCGCCGCGGCGCCCCCGCCCGCACCTCCAAGCCCCGCTTCCGCATCGATGCCGCCGAGGCCCTCATCGCCGACGTGCCGCCCCCGCGCGACACCGTGGCCCTGACCGCCATGGCCACGGCCCGCCTGGGCAAGAAGGTCCTCGACCTGGAGGACGTCACCGTGCGCTACCCCGGGCCGCCTACCGACTCCGGCGAGGCGACCCAGCGGGAGGTCCTGCGCCGGGTTACCTGGCGGCTCGCCCCCGGTGAGCGCGTCGGCGTCGTCGGCGTCAACGGCGCCGGCAAGACCACCCTGCTGCGCCTGCTCGAAGGCGTCCAGGAGCCCACTGAGGGCCGTGTCGCCCGCGGCAAGACCGTCCAGGTGGCCACCCTGTCACAGTCCACCCACGAGCTCGACGCGCTCGCGGACCTGCGCGTCGTCGAGGCCGTGGCCATGGTGGGGGAGAGGGTCGTCGTCGGGGACAAGGAGATGACCGCGGCCCAGCTCGTGGAGCGCCTGGGCTTCACCCGTCAGCGGGCCTGGACCCGGGTGGGGGAGGTCAGCGGCGGGGAGCGCCGTCGGCTCCAGCTTCTGCGCCTGCTCATGACCGAGCCCAATGTGCTCCTGCTCGACGAGCCCACTAACGACCTGGACACCGACACCCTGGCCGCCGTTGAGGACATCCTCGACTCCTTCCCCGGCACCCTCGTGGTCGTCTCCCACGACCGCTACCTCCTGGAACGGGTGACCGACCACCAGGTGGCGCTGCTGGGCGACGGCAGTGTGCGTGATCTGCCCGGCGGGGTCGAGCAGTATCTCCAGATGCGCCGCGAGGCCATGGGCGGCGCCGGGAGCCCTCGAGCCTCAGCGGGCGCTGCGGCATCTGCGGCGACGCGGGCGGCAGCGGAGGCCTCTTCTGAGCGCAGTGCTTCCAGCGGGGCCCGTCGGCACGAGGCCCGCAAGGCCCTGGGGCGCATTGAGCGGAAGATGGAGCGGGCGGCTCAGTCGCTTGCCGCTCTGCACGCGCGCATGGAGGAGGTCTCGGCCGATCCGAACCGGGTGGGGGAGCTGGCCGAGCTCGGCCGTGAGCTCGTGGCCGCTGAGGCGACCCACGCCGATCTGGAGGAGCAGTGGCTCGAGGCGGCGGAGGCGCTGGAGGCCTGAGGGGCGGTGCCTCTGCGCCCTGGCGGGGCCTCGTCGCTGGAAGCGGTGGGGAGGGAACGGGGCTCGGGGAGAGGGATCGGGGAGGTCAGTGGCGACGTCGCTGCTCACGGACACCCGGGCCGTCTGCGCCGATCAGACGACGGGGGCGACCTGGCGGGCCAGCTCGACGAGATGATCCAGGTTGGGGGCGATGTCCTCAGCGGCGGCGCCCCACAGGCGCATGACCAGGTCCACCGGGACCGTGGGCAGTCCCGCCAACCTCAGGACGACGACGCCCTGGGTGGGGCCGTTGGACTCGTAGAAGGCGGAGAACCCCACCATGTCCGGGCCCGGCCGCAGGCGCACCAGCTCGGCCTCGGGCAGGAGCGCGGCGACGATCTGGCGCTGGGTGGCGCGGCGTCCCTCCTTGGAGCCGTCATCCTTGGCGATCTCCAGGCTGAGGTCGATGACGAAGGGCGGGTGGGCGACGTCGTCGATATGCATGAGGCGGGCGAAGCGGCCCTGGCGCTCCATGGCCTGCAGCTCGTTGAGCAGGGACTCCAGCTCGGAGCGCCACTGCGGCCCGGTCACTCCCAGGTGGGCGCTGCGGTGCCTGGCCTCCTCCCGCGCCCATCCCGGCGGTGGGAAGGGCGGGATGATCACCCATCGCTGGGGATCAGGAGTGACCGCGATCTGCACTGTGTGTTCCTTCCGAGACCTCGTCCGACTGCGAGGCAGTGGGCTGGGCGCCTACCATGTCTGTCCTATGAGGACCCGAGAGCGACATACGACAATTATGCCTGCATCCGCACGCCGACGTGTGGTCCGCGTGCTGGTGGATGCGGGGCTCATCATCGCACTGTGTGCCGTCACGGAGCGCTGCTGTGGAATCTTATTCGCTGTCGGGGCGGTTGTGCTGCTTATTGCTGTGATGACTGCCATGATGGCGATGACAGGCGCCACACCCGGCGGGCTGGTGACGGGGGTCCGGCTGCGGAGGGTGGCGGACACAAGCAGTCCCCCTGGGCGCTCTGCGGTGATTTACGTCGCATTTTTGGGCCTCTCTTTGGTGGCAACCGCAGGTCTGGCCCCCCTGGTGTTGTGGATCCTCTCACTATGGCGTGCTGAACAGCGCACCTGGTTCGACCGACTGGCTGGAACAGTTCTTCTCAGCGCCAGGCCGACCTCGGTGTCGGCCTGTTCCCTGGTGGTTGAGGGCTCAGTAATCCCAGTTCTGGGGCCGATTGTTCTCGGGCGCCGGCCGGCCCCGATCGAGTCCCACCCCGATGCGCAGCTCGTCGCGGTGCTCCGTTCGGAGGACTCCGTGTCTAAGACGCACGCCCTGTTCGTACCCGCTTCGGATGGGGTACTCGTCACAGATCTGGGTTCGACGAACGGAACCCACATCGAGGACGAGGAGGGCGTTCACCGACTCTCACCCGGCCGACCGGAGTACGTGCACCGGGGACGGCAGGCATACTTGGGTGACGGTGTCTGTATCGTCCGTTGAGGAGAAAAATGATGACAAACAGCCCGAACAGCAGCGCGAACAACGAGGTCTGGTGGACCGAGGGTTCGTGGACAGGCGTGGTCACGCCACGTGCTGTGATGATCCTGCCCCCGTCGGTGCCGCAGGACCTCACCGAGCGCCTGTGGCGGCTGCTGCGCAGTGAGGAGGCCTCGCTGACGCGGGCCCTGGATGAGCTGGTGATGGGGATGGGCGGACGTCTGGGTGCGATCCCGGACTTCGTGCTCGCCGTCTCGGCGCCCGAGGACGTCTTCCACGTGGCGCTGCGCGGTGCCCCGCAGATGGAGGTCGACGGCAAGGCGCTGGACGCCTCCGCGGTCACCACCTGGTTCGAGACGACGGTGACCGCCCCCAACTCGGTCATCGTCAGCGCGCCCGACGGCGCCGGACAGGTGCGCCGCCCGGCGGTTGACGCCGTCGTGAGCACCGGCCACCTGGTGCTGCGCGGATCGGAGAAGTCGAGCGGGACCCCGTCCCCCAGCCGTGCATCGTCGAAGGGGTCCGGTGACTCCGACGACGATGACCCTGACCCGGCTGGTCCTGACTACTCCACCGCTTCTGCCGGCTCCGCCGGAACCCCTGCTGCTGCCGTGAGGACCTCTCGGTCCTCCCGTCGGGCATCGCGTCGCGCCTCGCGCCGTCAGTCCGCCTCGTCGGACCACTCGGAGCAGGACGACTCGTCTGAAGGGGCGCCTGCCGAGACCGCCGAATCCGCCGACGTCGTCGACGACCTCATCGAGATCGCGCAGGACAACGCCGAGCAGCAGGCCCTCGATGGTGCTGAGCTCGCCGCGTCCCTCGAGAGCGCTGAGGCCGCTGAAGCCGCCGGTCAGTCGGAGGACTCCGCTGAGGACTCCGACGCTGCTGAGGAGTCGGCCCTGATCGCCGACTCCGAGGGACCCGCTGACCTGCTGGCCGTCGTGGCCGGCGTCTCCGAGGCCGCTGAGACGACTGAGGTGACGCCGTCGCCAGAGCTGCCCGAGTCCTCAGAGACTCCCGACGAGACCCCGGAAGCCCAGACCCCTGAGGCCGCCGAGGCCGCCACTGAGTCCTCACCGGAGACCTCCGATGAGGATCTGCTGATCGCCCCCGTCTTCGATATCCCGGCCCTGCCGATCCCCTCCGCTCAGGAGGCAGAGGCCATGATCCCGCCCCCTCCGCCCCCGTCGAGCGAGGATCTTGAGGCTGCTGGTATCAAGGACGCTGCCGCCGAGGTCACCGAGGTCACCCAGACCCCGGCCGACTTCGTGCCCGTTGAGGCCGCCGAGGCCGCCGTGGTCGCGGAGGCCACTGCTGTTGCCGAGGCCGCCGCGCAGGTGCACGCCGAGGAAGAGCCCGTACGCTCCGGGGACCACGACGGACAGACCATCAACAGTCTGCCCGAGGACCTCTCCCAGGAGCTGCGCGCCGAGCTGCTCAACCAGGGGCTCGGTCCCCTGGAGCCGAGCCAGTCGGCGGAGGTCGTCGAGTCGCCCGGATCCGCGGCTGTGGATGCCGCAATGGTCGAGCTCGTGCAGCCCCCCGTCGGTGAGCCGGCGACTGCCGAGCTCGGTCGCGGGGACCACGACGGACAGACCATTAACGGTCTGCCCGAGGACCTGGTCGGCGAGCTCGTCTCCCTCGTGGGAACCGGGCCCTCCAGCCCGGCGTCCCCGGTCTCGGCGAGCTCTCCCAGTGAACCCGACGCCATCCGGATCGTGCTGTCGGCGGTGTGCCCCCAGGGCCACCCCAACCCCACGAACTACACCGTGTGCCGCGTCTGCGGAGCTGAGCTCAACCGTCCGGCCAAGTCGGTGGCCTGCCCCCCTCTGGGGCGCGTGGTCACCTCCGGCGGCGAGAGCATCGAGCTCAACCGTCCCCTCCTGGTGGGTCGCAACCCTGTGGCCGACGACATCAGCAGCGTCGCGGAGGTCCCCCTCCGTCCGCTGACAGTCGCCAGCCCCAACCAGCTCGTCTCCCGCAACCACATCCTCATCGACCTGGATGCGTGGAGCGTTCTGGCCCAGGACCTGGGCAACTGCAATGGCACCGTTCTCAACCGCCAGAACGAGGCGCCCGTGCGCCTGTCCTCGGCGAATCCGGTGCTCCTGCGCAGTGGAGACGTCCTCGACCTCGGCGATGGTCAGACCCTCGCCTTTGAGAACCTCCCCTGATGCTGGATCACAAGGGACCGCCTCCGGTCATCTCCGGGTTCACGTACCTGGAGAGACTCGGAGCGGGAGGCTACTCCACGGTCTACCTCTTCGAGCAGCACATGCCCCGCCGCGAGGTCGCGGTCAAGGTCATGAACGCTGACGTGGAGGACAAGACCGCCTCCCGCTTCGAGTCGGAGGCGAATCTCATGGCGCGGGTCTCCTCCCACCCGGCCATCCTGTCCATCTACGGCGCGGGCGTCTCCGCCGACGGCCACCCCTTCCTGGTCATGGAGTACTGCCCGCCGCCGCAGCTGGGCGCCATCTTGCGCCAGGGTCCCCTCAATGTCGCTGAGACCCTGTCGACGGCGATTCAGATCGCCGGAGCGGTGGAGACCGCTCACCGGGCCGGCATCGTCCACCGGGACATCAAGCCCGCCAACATTCTGTTCACCACCTACCGCCGCCCGGTGCTCTCCGACTTCGGCATCTCCGCCATGAGTGGCCCGGAGGGGGCCGAGGAGCTGCGGGGGATGAGCGTGCCCTGGGCTCCCCCCGAGCAGCTGGTGGGGATGCGCTCGGCCAATCCGGCCTCCGACATCTACTCCCTGGGCGCGACCACCTTCGCGATGCTCACGGGGCGCAGCCCCTTCGAGACCGACGGCATCCCGGACGTCTACGAGCTCTCCCGCCGTATCGTCAAGGACCCCCTGCCGCCGCTGGGGCGTCAGGACGCCCCGCCGTCGTTGCACCGCGTGCTGTCGGTGGCGATGGACAAGAACCCGGACTCGCGCTACCCGACGGCGCTGGCCTTCGCCCGGGCGCTCCAGCAGGTCCAGGCCGAGCTCGACCTGCCCATCACGACGGTCGACCTGTTCCAGGAGCCGGACAAGGCCGCGAAGTCCGCCCGGCGCCCCAACCCCGACGAGGCCGACACCGCCACGAAGATGGGGGTCTTCAACCAGGTCGACGTCACCAGCGAGCACATCGCCATGCGGGTGGAGCCCGACAGTGAGGACAAGGGCTCGTCGTCGGACTCGGAGGCCGCTGAGTCGAGCCGCCCCAACCGCATGCGGGCCGTACTGACCGGTCTGCTGGTCGTGGCCATGGTCGCCGCCGTCATCGCCGCGATCGTCGTCTCCCAGCACCAGGACAAGCAGAAGAAGCCCAACAACCCCATTGCCACAATCGCCCCGCAGCCCGACGCCAACCCCCTACAGGCCTCAGTGCCCATGGTGGGCGATATCGTCGGCGAGGCACAGGGTGACGGCACGGTGAAGTTCACCTGGGGTGAGCCGGAGACGAACTGGTCCGGCAGCTACCTCTACCGGGTCAAGCTGCCCGATGAGGAGACCGAGCTGGACTCCACCCGCACCAACGAGGTCACCGTCAACGCCCAGCCGGCGCGCACCTGCCTTGAGGTCACCGCGGTGCGCGCGGACGGTAAGGCCTCGCCGGCCAAGACCGCCTGCGTCGACACTCCCTGAGGTCGCCTCCCGGGAGCAGCCAGTCGCAGTGGCAATGGGCCCGCCGAGTACTGCACGAGGTTGGGGATCTACTAACCAAGGGTTGTGCGTACTGCACGAAGGCCCCACCTACCCGAAGTGCACCCGACCCTCCTCCAGTCGCCCCCGACCTTCGTGGAGTAGCCGGACTCCGGGCGGGGATTCGGGCCGGAACCGAACGTGAACCACGACCTCGGGATCCCCGAGCGAACGCCGTCGAAGCCCACAGACACCGGGGCCCGCACTCCCGGACAGGAGTGCGGGCCCCAGTGCTTGAGGGAACCGGTGCGGAACTCAGACGACCTCCACCTTGAAGGCGATGCGGCCGAAGAAGATCGTGCTGCCCTCCAGGGCGGACAGGGCCTTGTCCGGTACGGCCTCGACGGTGCGCCCGTCGCGGTACTCCACCCGCGTCCCGTTGGTGGAGTGCAGGTCGGTGACCCACACCCCGTCCAGCAGCGGGAAGATCGCCGCGTGCGTCTTGGACACCGAGCGCGTGGGATCGTCGAGAGCCACGCGCTCCGCCCCGGGGTAGGCAGAGATGTTGTCGGGGTCGCGGCCCACCACCGTGGGCTCATGGATGACGATCGGGTTGCCGCCCAGCAGTGGAACAAGACGCACCGACAGGGCCGGGGCGGCTGAGGAGGCCGACGGCAGCGACGGTGTGGCGGTCTGGGCGCTTGCGGCGGGCACCGGGGTGAGCGGGGGCAGAGAGACGCCTGCAGCGGGGGCGGAGGCAGGCGCGGCCGCCTCCGGCATGCTGCCGGCACCGTGCCTGGACACTCCGGACTGGGGCTGCGCCGACGCCTGGACGGAGGCGGAGCGCTCGTGACGAGCGGCGCCGGCTTCCGCGGCGGGGGCATCGCTGCGGGACTCGCCGGGGACGGCGTGCTCATCCGCGGGCGAGGGGATACCCGGCCCCGAGAAGCGGTGCGAGGCGTGGGACCGGCGCGCGGAGCTCGCCTCGGCAGCGGCCGTGCTCGCCGCGCTGCCGGCGGAGGTCCGCGCGTGGCTGCGGTGACTGCGCACGGTCGGGTGCGTGTTCCCCTCAGAGGAGGCCGGCACACCACCGGGCACGGTGGCCGGGTTGGTCAGATCCATCGGGGACGCGTGCTGCGCAGGCGCCGAAACCGTCTTCGGCTGCTGCGGCAGGCCGTCGTCGGAGACGATGGCTCCTTCCGGCAGGGAGTCCACCGTGGCGGCATCGACCGAGGTGGGAACCGAGGACCAGGGCACCGAGTCGATGAGGGCCTGCGTGTTGCGGTCCCCTGAGGGCAGGATGCTGGAGGTGTCGAAGGTGTGCGCCACCTCCGGGACGGGGCCTGCTCCGGCAGCGAAGCGCTGCCGATCGGAGGCGAAGAGGCTCTCGCGACGAGGAACGCCGGGCTGTGACACCGACTCTCGCTGATCCTCGGCAGGTGCAGCAGACGAGCCGGAGGTCTTCTTGCCGGTGTGACCGGGCTGAATCCTCCAGCGCTGGGCGTGGGCGTGTCGTGGTTCCATCGTTTGTGATGTTACGGGTTTTGTGGCTTTCGAGCGCGGGACTTGTGGTGTGGAAGTCGCATCGTGCGACGTGGAGGACTCCGTTGCCTCGGAATCGGCAGCAGTTTTGGAGGATTCCGCTGAGGGCGTCGTCGCTTCGGACTGCTGCTGATCGGCCGGGTGCTCAGGTGAGGGCGGTGCGTGGGACGAGGGCTTCTCTCCCTCGTCACCCTGGCCGTCGGCGGCATCCGTGGACTGAGACGGCGCGTCCTCCACGACGTCGAGCGTAGCGGTTTCGGAATCCGTCTGCGAGGGCTGCTGTGTCGGGGCGTCGTCGGAGTCGGACGATGCGGCCGCCGGCAACTCCTCGGCGTCCGCCTCGGACGGCTCGTCGGACGGTTCCTCGACGTCCGCAGCCGGTTCCTCGACGTCCGCAGCCGGTTCCTCGACCGATTCCTCGACGTGCTCGTCAACCGCCTCCTCAGCTTCCCCTGCCGTTTCTTCGGCCGTCTCCTCGGTCGGCTCAGGGACGGCCGGCTGCGATGATGCGGCCGGGGCGTCGTCGTCCGCCTCCGGCTCGGTGGCCCCGGCGGGGGCGGCCGGTGCCGGCTCCGTATCCTGGTGAGCCGGGGGAGCGGCGTCCTCCGCGGCCTCGGGGGCGGTTGCGACGGTGTCCTCGTCGGCCGGCCCCGTCGAGGACTTCGATGCTCCCGCCACGGCCGGCCGGGAGTCGGCCCGGGCCGCGGCCATGGCAGCGGATGCCTGAGGATCCATGGGGGTGGCCGAAGCGACGGCGACGGCCTCGGCGTCGGTGTCCACAATGGCCGGACCGGCCTCCGCCGCCGACTTCGCGGAGGCGGACGATGACACGGTCGCCGCCTTGGTGGCCTTGACGGTGACCTGAGGCGCGGCTGCGATCGGTGCGGCATCCGTGCTCGCGGCCTGGCTCGCGGCGGAGCCTCCTGAGACCGCAGGCGCGTAGCCGTCCGAGGAACCGGCCTTCAGGGCGCGACCGGCATGGCGCGTGGGTCGGGCCGGACGGGGCCGACGGATCGAGGAGGAGACCGGATCCGACGTCGTCGGGTGCGCGTTCCTGCCGGAGGAGTCGGTGATGCCGGCCTCGGTGGCGCTCTGGGCGCCCGCGGTGGCGGCCTGCTGGGTCTCCTGTGCCGTTTCCTGGCCGGCCCTGGCGCGCGTCGAGCCCGGACGGGGGCCGCGTTTCCTGGGCTTCTTGCCCCGTGCCGTCTTGCCCGCCTTCTTCTCGGTCTTGCGCACGGCTCGCTCGGAGGGCCGAGTGCGGGGGGCGGACTCGCCTGACTCCTCGGTGGCCTGAGTGGACAGTTCCGTGGCTGGTTCCTGGCCCGCGGCGCTGCGCTCGGCGGGGGAGGAGACAGACGCGCGCCTGGCGGCGTCCCAGGCCTCACCGATGTCCTGAGCGGAGGACGCCTCGGGCTCCTCCGGTGCCACGGCACCTGCGTCGGCCCGGGGGCCGAGGGAAGCGGGCTCGGTGACTGGGCGGTGTGCCGACCCGGCCTCTGAGGGAGCAGGTCGTGCGGGACGCCTCGGCCTGCGGGCGTTGAGCAGCGCCATCCCGGAGAGCTTGTCGTGCCATCCGCGCCCCTCGGGGTCGGCGGCCGCCGTGCGCATGAGCGCGATGGTGCCCAGGCCGAGCGTGGTGATGCTGACGGCCAGGATGAGATCGGCGTGGAGGAACGAGCCCAGTGGTGAGGGGGTCTGGTTGCGGGCCCCCAGCATGCGGATCCTGAGCAGGCGCCCTCCCAGGGACCAGCCGGTGGCGGCGATGGCCAGCCAGCGTGCCCCGACGACCAGACCGAAGGCGATGAGCCCGCTGGTCAGGGCCGGGCGGCCGCCCACCTGCCAGATGACCGTGGTCAGGCCCCCGACCAGAAGCGAGCCGATGACGAGGTCGATGACCCCGGCAACCACGCGTGCCCGCACCGGGGCCGGGGGGAGGCGGCGATGCGCGGCTGAGGGCGTGTGCGCGCCGGCCCGGGCAGCGTTGGGCTCCGGGCTCCGGGCGCCTGCCGTCTGCGCTCCGCCGTGCGGATCACCGGGGGCGCTCGGCGCCGTGCCGTACGGACTGACGACGTCGGTGCGCGGCGCGTCATCGGACGGACGGGAGGACGTCGGTCGGCCCGCAGCGGTCGAGGCGCTGCTACGGGCGTCAGCAGTGATCGTCATGACCGCAACCTCCTGGGTCGACGTGACCGCCTGTCGGCGGGATGGACGAGGGAGCGCGGGGACAAACGGGCCCATACCCGTCCCAGGCGCGAGCGGTCCGCCCCCATGCAGCGGACGATCGCATCTGAGGATTCCCACAACTCCCCTAGAGCGTACGATGGCGGCTCCCCGGAGCTGAAGACCTGAGTGTCAACTGCTCCGGCGAATCGAGGCAGATCGACCTGCGGGAAGTGAGGAGCCAGCTGCGCGGCCGCCTCCCTCCGAGTGGCCCCCCACCCGGGGTAGCGCCCCAGGTCGCGGGCCCGGTCAAGGATCTCCTCCCAGGCTCCCAGGGCCTTGCCCACGCCGGTGCGTGCGCGCCGGCGTCGGCGCCGCCAGGCCTTCCACCCCAGGACCGAGCCCACGATCATCGCGATCGCCAGGACGGAGCCTCCGACGGCGATGACCGCCGTCGGCAGACCTCCCTTGTCCTTGTCCTGGGGGTCGTCGCGCTGCGGGTCCTCGTAGTTGGGGGGCAGCTGGGCCGGGTCCTCATTGGGCAGCGGGGGCTGGAGGACGTTGGGCTCAGGGTTGGAGACCTTCTGGGTGGTCTGCTGCTGGGGAACCTGGTCGCGGTCCGGCGTGACGTCGAAGGACACCCAGCCCAGCCCCTCGAAGGGGATCTCCACCCAGGCCTTGACGTCCTCACCGGTGACGGTCTTGGCGTCGCCGTCAGTGGCCGGGTCGAAGCCCATGACGACGCGGGCCGGGATGTTGAGCGAGCGGCACATGAGCATCATGAGCACCGAGTACTGCTCGTCGTCGCCGATGAGGGAGTCGGCCTCCACCATGGAGGCGATGCGGGCGGCCCCGTGCCCGGGCTGGGAGGGGCTCTTGGTGCCGTCGGAGTAGTAGCTCGTGCGCAGGCGCTGCTGAAGCGCCCGGACCTGCGCGATGGGGTTGGACTCGGCCCCGACGATCTCCTTGGCCAGGGAGGCCACCGATGACGGTACCTGCTCGACCGGTCCCAGCGAGGTCTGCGCCAGGGAGGCCTTGTTGAGGGCGGCCTCGGAGGGCGCGGTGTAGGGGGCGACCCGCTCGGTGAGGACGTCACCCGAGGCCAGGCCGCTGGTGGCGATCCCGGTGGAGGAGAACTTGTCGTAGTACATGCCCTCGCGCAGGGCCGACTGACGCGGCCCGGAGGACTCGATGCGGATCGTCTCGGGCATCGTGGGCACCCAGGGGAAGCTGTAGTCCTCGATGGTCAGGGAGGAGGTCTGCTTGCGCCCGTCGAGCCGGTTGGCCGTCAGCTGGGTCTTGTCGCCGATGCGCTCGAAGCGCGACTGGCCGTTCTCGTTCTGACCGATGTGGGCCGACAGGCCGTCGTAGGAGTCCAGGGCGGCGATGCGGATGCGCCCGCCCGAGGGCAGGTTGATCGGCTTCATGAGCCGGGTGTGGGCCTTGTCCGTCTCCAGGGTGCGCACCAGGGACAGGGGGCTGGCGTACTCGGTCACGTCCAGCGGCGGCTGGAACAGGTCGCGCACCACCGTCCGGGAGGCGGGGGCGGCGGGGGTGAGGACCATGGCGGCCAGGGAGGTGACCAGCAGCAGCACGGCGGCGATGACCGTTCCGCGCAGGGCCGCCCGCCCCAGGTCCCCGGTGGAGCGGGCGCTCGTGGCGCCCGAGGTCGTCGAGAAGGAGCTCAGGTCCAGGGCCTCGACGACGTGGCTGCGCCGCTGACGCAGGGAGCCGCAGGTCCACAGGGCCAGGATCCCGACGACGAACAGGACGCCCAGCACGGTGGGGCGCACGGTCTCCTGCCCGCCCCAGCCGATACCGACGGCGGGCAGGCAGGTCAGGGTCAGGCCGGCCAGGACCTCACGGCCCGCCAGGATGAGGCGGGTCGCCAGCGCCGAGACCACCAGCCCGGTCATCCAGGGCAGCACCGTCATGCCGCTGAAGGAGCTCAGCGGCATCGGCACGGTCAAGGCGTCGCGCCACACGGTGATCGTGGAGCCCAGCACCGTCTTGATCGCCGCGGTCCCGGAGCCGACGTCGGTCAGCAGCCATGGGGCCACCAGGACGTGGACCAGCGCCAGGGCCGCCATGCTCGGCAGCACCGACAGGCGCAGGCGCGAGCAGAGCATGGAGGTCAGGGCGCCGATGAGCGCGCCGTAGCCGACGGCGAGGCAACCCACCACGGAGGCGAAGATCGGCAGGAAGGGGACCGCGCCGATGGCGAGGATCCCGGCCATGAGGACCAGCTCGAGGGCGGCGGCGGCCGGCGTGGGCGGCTTGGCACCGCGCCGGGGAGGCAGGAAGCGGCGGGCGGAGAGCGCCGGCCGGGAGGGACGCGACAGGAGCGGTCCGGCGCCGGTGATCGAGCGGGCCTGACGAGTCGTCTCGTTGCTGTAGAGACTGCGCGTGCGCGACGACGTCGCCGTCGACCAGGGGGAGGGCGACCCGTCCGAGCCTCCGGAGGGTGCGGCGGTGACCTGCGAGGGGGCCTCGGCCGGAGAGGGCGCCCCGGCCGGCGAGGCGCCCGAGATCGGGGAGCCCGCGGTGCGGGGGGATGCGGTGGTGAGGGTTGTCGTGGGGGTCATAGTGCTCGCCTCAGGGCGGTGGGAAGCTGCTCAAGACGGTCCATGTCCACGACCGGCATCGTTCCGGCGTGGTGGCGCGACAGGCCGCGCTGGCCGGCGCGCAGGGCAACGGTCACCATGGGCAGCGGGGCGAAGCCGCGGGCCCGGGCCAGCACGGCGCGGTCGACCTGCTGGCCGGTGACGAGGACGACGATAGAGGCATCGGGGTGCGCCGTGCAGGCGTGTCGCACCAGCAGGTCGCAGCCGTAGTCGTCCTCACCGGTGCTCAGCAGGCAGGACGTGTCCAGCATCCGCAGGGCGGAGGAGGTGGGCAGGGCCCCGATCTGGGTGATGAAGCGGACCTCGCGCCCGTCCTGGATCGCGTCCATGGCCAGCGAGCAGGCGATGGACACCGCGGTCTCGAAGTCCTCCTCACCGGCGTAGTCGTCGTGGCGGGTGGACAGCAGGACGAGCAGGCTGGAGCGGCGGGTCTCCTCGAACTGCCGCACCATGAGCCGGCCGGTGCGGGCCGTGGTGCGCCAGTGGACGTTGCGCCGGTCATCGCCGGGGACGTACTCGCGCAGGGCGTGGAAGGCGACGTCGGAGCTGGACAGGTCCTGGGTGACGGCGCCCTCGATGTCCCGCAGGACACCGTGCAGGACTGTGCCCAGGCGCACGGTGCGCGGGTGGATGTGGATGTGCTGCGGGGTGCTCAGGGAGCGCTCGCGCTGGAGCAGCCCCACCGGGTCGCGCTGGACCGCCAGGACCGGACCGACGGTGACGATGCCGCGGCGCTGCGTGGGCAGGACGAAGCCGCGCTCGTGGACGGCCCCGGGGGTCAGGGTGGGGACGACGAAGACGGCGCGCCCCGGCCCCACCGGCATCTCCATGCGCGAGGGCAGCAGCGGCCGGGTACGGGGGTTGGTGACGGTCAGGCGGATGAGGGCGTGGTCGCCCACGGTGACGCGGGACTCGAGCAGGTTGTGGTTGACCGAGTAGCCGCGGCGGGGGATGAGCCACAGCCAGGCGCTCACCGCGACGATGCCGACGGCGGCCGCGGCGCTCCACGCCTCCTGCCAGCCCATGACGGCCCCGGTCAGTCCGCAGGCCGCCAGCAGCACCAGGCTTCCCCATCCGATCGGGGTCACGGTGTGCAGCAGCCAGCGCAGCGGCCGCAGCGCCACCGCGGCCGCTGCGGCCAGTCGGGACTGCGAGGGCCTGGCGGTCAGGGACTCGTTCGTGGAGGTCGACGACGCAGCCGATGCCGCGGGCTGCGCGGAGGCCGGAGCCCCCGAGGACGTGGGGGCTGCGGCGGAAGAGGCGGATGCGCCGGACCCGCCCGCCGAGCCCGGACGGGCCTGGCGGGCAGGTTTCTGCGACGTCGTCTGAGGCGTCATGCGGCTCAGTCGCGCGTCGTGGGGGCGGGGACCTGGGCCAGCGCGGCGGTGATGACGCCGGAGGCGGTGGCGCCGGTGAACTCGGCGTCGGGGTCCATGACCAGGCGGTGGGCCCACACGACCTCGGCGAGGTCCTTGACGTCGTCGGGCAGGACGTAGCTGCGGCCCTGGGAGGCCGCCCACACCCGGGCGGCCCGAGCCATGCCGATGGCGCCACGGGTGGACACGCCCATGCGGGTCTCGTCGGCTGCACGCGTGGCCTCCACCAGCGCCCCGATGTAGTCCAGCACCGAGTTCTCGATGTGGTTCTCCGCGGCCAGGTCGGCCATGGAGGCCACCACGGAGGAAGCCACGACCGCGGACAGGCTCTTGGAGCGGTCCGGGTGGGCCGAGCTCGACAGGATCCGGGTGAGCGCCTCCCGGTTGGGGTAGCCCACGGAGGTCTTCATCAGGAAGCGGTCGAGCTGGGCCTCGGGCAGGCGGTAGGTGCCGGCCTGCTCGATGGGGTTCTGGGTGGCGATGACCATGAAGGGACGCTCGGTCGTGTGGCGCACGCCGTCGACCGTCACCTGGGACTCCTCCATGACCTCCAGGAGGGCCGACTGGGTCTTGGGGCTGGCCCGGTTGATCTCGTCGGCCAGAACGATGGAGGAGAAGATCGGGCCGGCGTGGAAGTCCCAGGTGCCGGTCTTCTGGTCGTAGATCGTCACGCCCGTGATGTCGCTGGGCAGCAGGTCGGGGGTGAACTGGATGCGCGAGTGCGTCCCCTGCACCGAGGCCGCCAGGGCCCGGGCCAGGGCGGTCTTGCCGGTGCCGGGGGCGTCCTCGAGCAGGAGGTGGCCCTCGGAGAGCATGGTGGTCAGGGCCAGCTTGATTACGTCCTCCTTGTCGAGCAGCGCCTGACTGACGTTGTTGACAATGGTGGAGAAGGCGTCAGCGAACCATGTCGCGTTCTCGGGAGTCATCGGCATGGAATCAATGATCCTTCGGGTGGAGAGAGGTGGGTGTGTGACTTGTTGCGTACTGGGCATCGATCCGGTTAATGAACCGGTTATTGCTGGGTGCAGGTGATGGTCTGGTCCCAGTTCGGTGTCCGGTGGGGGAACTTGTGCCGGGCGTAGCCGTTCTTATCCAGGGCGATCTCCTCCTCGTTCCAGGCGGGCTGCCAGTTCCAGGTGTCCCAGTACCAGTAGCCGCAGGACACGGTGCTGTTGGGGTTTCCGGTGATGTCGAAGACCATCTGGTAGCAGGTGCCCCAGGGGCCGAAGGGGTGGCACCTCTGCGTGTAGTCCACGTAGAACTGCTGCTCGGTGCCGACCGGGTAGGCCTGCTTCTTGTCATCGTCATCGTCGTCATCGTTGTCGTGCTTGGACGGCCGGGTGACGGTGTCGCAGCCCCACTCGGAGGTGCCGGCGTTGGTCCTGGCCCGCACGCACCAGGTGAGCGACTCGCCGCGCTTGAGCTTGCCGTCATAGGTGTCACCGATCTCGATGTCCTCGACGGACTTGCCGCCGTCGTCGGTCTGCTCGTACTCGGCGCCGGCGCCGTTGTTGGCACCGGGGCTCCAGGAGCAGGAGACCTTCTTCTGCTTCTTGCCGGTGAGCTCGCAGCTGACCGAGGGGGCCGACGGCGGACCGTAGGGCGCCACCGGTGAGGAGGCGACGACGTCGGAGTACTGCCCGCCGCCGTTGGCGCGGGCGTAGACGGTGTAGGCCTGCCCGTCGTTCAGTCCCCGGATGGTCGAGGAGCTGGTCCAGGTGACCTGGTCCACGGAGTACTCCACCGTCAGCTCGCCCACGCTCCAGCCGTTGCCGGCCCGGGGCGAGGAGCTCACGGACAGCTCGCCGCTGTTGCCGGTGGCCTTGACGGCGGGGGTCGACGGCGTCAGCGGGGTCGGCTTGTAGGTGTAGCTGGCCTGGCCCGAGGTCTTGGAGCCGTGACCGTTTTCGGCCTCGACCCAGAAGGTCCAGGTTCCGCGCGAGACCGAGACCGTGGCGGAGGTGGCCCCTCCCACGTTCTTGGAGTCGCTGGTGTGCCCGTTGGAGTAGTGCAGCGTGTAGCTCACGGGGCTGCCGTTGCCGTTGGCGGCTTGCCAGCCGATGGTGACCGTGTCCCCGTTGGGGGTGATGACGGGGGTCCCGGGGGTGCCGGGCTCGCCGTAGGGCGTCACCGAGTTGGAAGAGGAGGACCACTCCGAGACCGTCCCCTGGCTGGACCTGGCGCGCACCTGAGCGGTGTAGGCGCGTCCCGGGGAGACGTCGAAGGAGGCCGAGTCCCCGGAGATGCCCGACTGCACGGTGCCGTCGGACAGGCGCACGTCATAGGTCGCCGTGCCCCCGAAGGGGTCGTCCACCTGGGTCCAGGCGGCGGTGACCTTGCCCGAGCCGGCCGTCAGCGTGGGCGCGGCCGGGGTCTTGGCGGTGGCGTTGTGCTGGTAGGACACCGTCGCGGCCTCGGAGTCGCCGTACTTGTTGGTGGACACGACCTGGATGCTGTAGCTCTGACCGGGCGCCAGACCACTGATGAGGCAGTTCGAGGTCGAGCAGGACTGCTCGGAGCCGTTGACACTGACCTTGTAGCCGGTGATGGGGGAGCCGTTGGCGGAGCCGTCGGTCCAGGACACGCGCGCCGAGTCGGCGTCCACGGGGGCCACGCTCACCCCGGAGGGGGCTGCGGGCGCCACCCCACCGACCTGGACGGTGATGGTGCCGGTGACGGCCCGGGACTCCGAGCCGGTGGAGTCCAGCACCTTGTACTGCGCGGTGATGGTGCCGTGGAACCCGTTGTTGGGCGTGATCGTCACAGTCGTTCCCGAGGCGCTGATCGAGCCCTGGCCGGAGGTGATCGTCGGGGTGCCGGACAGGGTGATCGGCTTGTCCGGGAAGGGGTTGCTCACCGCCTTGGACACGTCGGTGCTGACCGCCTCGCCGTTGCGGGACTCCAGGTTGATCGGAGCCGTGGTCATGAGGGGCTTGTTGGAGGCGCTGACCCGCACGGGCAGGGAGGCGCTCACCGGCGGGTTGACGCCGTCGGAGACCGTGATCGGGATGGAGCCCGTGGTGCCCTCGGCGGTCTTGTCGGAGGCCTTGACCGACAGCGTCGAGCCGCTCAGGGAGATCTCGAATCCCGCGGGGGCGGGACCGGCCTGGAAGGAGAGCTTGTCATTCGGGTCGGGGTCGGTGGCCATGGCCGCCAGGTTGGCCGTCACGGCCCCCTCGCCGGGGGCCACCGTCATCTCGGTGGGGGTGAAGGTCGGCGGCCGGTTCGTCGAGGACTCCACGATGATCGGCAGCGTGAGTGTCGAGCTCAGGGCGTCGGAGCCGGTGCCGTCGGCCACGGTGAAGGTCACCGAGGTCTGCCCGGTGAAGCCCGAGTCGGGGGTGAAGGACAGCGCCGACCCGCCCGAGGCGACCTTGGCGTCCTTGGTGCCCTTGGCCATGTGGATGGAGGAGGTGTCCGTGATGACGGGCTTGGTGCCCTCACGGGTGAGGATGTAGGAGGACAGGTTGATGTCCGTGGTCTTGTCCGCCAGCACCCGGGCGGGCACGGCCGAGGGGTTGATGCGGGGCCGCAGGGCCGAGCGGGCCGGCACCACGACGACGGCGTGGCCGGTCAGCCCGTCGGCGTCGGTGATCGTGTAGAGCACGAGCCGCTGGGTCTCGCCGACCGTCAGGCTCAGCGAGTCCTTGCCCACCTCGACGTCGGGGTCGGAGGAGGACAGCTTGAGGTCCCACGGCGAGCCGTCGGTGTCCTTGTCGTTGTCCAGGACCGGGACGGTGACCTTGCCGTTGGCGTCGACCTGGTCGACGGTGACGTAGTCGTCCACGCCCACCGGGTTGGCCAGGGGGGCGTTGCTCGAGACCTGGACGGTGACGGTGCCGGTGTCGGTGCCGCCGCGTCCATCGGAGACGGTGTAGGTGACCGAGTGGTTGCCCTCCTTCTCCGGCAGGTCGAGCACCAGGCGGCCGGCGCGGGTGGACACGCCCAGGGAGGGGTCGGAGGAGACCGGGTCGCCCTCCAGGGACAGGCTGTCGCCGTCGGTGTCCAGGTCGTTGGACAGCACGTCCACGGCCACGGTGCGCCCGGGCTTGGCCACGACCAGGTCGTCAGTGGCCACCGGGGCCACGTTGAGCGGTGAGGCCTGGGCCACGCCCACCCGGACCGTGCCGGTGGCCTGGGCCCCGAAGCGGTCCTCGACGACGTAGGTGAAGGTGTCGGTGCCGGTGGCCCCTTCGGAGGGCGTGTAGGTCAGCCACGAGGAGTTGATCTCCACCGAGCCCAGGGAGGGGGCCTGGTTGAGGCCCACGAGGCTCACCGAGTCGCCGTCGGGGTCGATGCCGTCCAGCGGCACGGTGATGTTCGTGGTCGAGCCGGCCAGGGTGCGGGCCTCCAGGTTGCGCGGTGAGGGAGCGGAGTTGTGCTCGGCGTCCTGGGCGCGCACCTCCACGGTGAGGACCCCCGAGGCGGTCTGGCCCTGGTCGTCCTTGGCCGTGTAGGCGTAGGAGGTGCGGCCGGGCTGGTTGCCGGCGCGGAAGCGCACGGTGTTCTCGCTGACCCAGGCGGTGCCCAGCTCGTCGCCCACCAGGCTGAGCTGGGAGTCCACCGACAGGTTGAGACCGGCGGGGGAGGAGTCGTTGTCCAGGACGGAGGCGGTGACGACGTCGCCGGCTCGCACGACGGCGGTGTCATTGGTGACCACCGGCGGCTGGGGCTGGGACTGGGTCACCGGGACGATGGCGACCTTCCCCGTGGCGCTGGAGGTGCCGTTGGTGACCGTGTACTCCACCGTCAGGTTGGCCGGCACGGTGCTGGCCGCACTGATCTGCAGCAGGGAGTGGTCCACGACCGTGACGGTGACCCCGGAGTCCGGCGGGGTCTTGACCGACTGCAGGACCAGGATCCCCCCGGAGGGGTCGAAGTCGTTGGTGAGCGGGGCGATGGTCGTCGAGCCGCCGTTGCGCAGCAGGGCGGTGTCGTTCTCGACCTCGGGGGGCACGGTGGCGTCGGCCTTGGGCGTGACGTCCACGCGCACGATGCCCTGGGCCGTGTTGGCGCCGTCCATGACGTCGTAGGTGAGGTAGTAGGTCTGGGCCTGGGCGTTGGGCTCGGTGGAGAAGGTGAAGACACCGGCCTGCTGGTCGACGCTGATCGAGGTCCCGGCCGGGGCCTCCTGCACCGCGGCCAGGCGCAGGGTCCCCCCGGAGGGGGAGGTGTCGTTGTCCAGGGGCGAGACGACGGCCTTGGAGCCGGCGACGACGCGCACGTGGTCGGCGTTGGCGATCGGCTTGGCCGACTGGGCCGGCTGCACGTCGACCTTGACCACGCCGGAGGTGGTCTCCCGGCCGTCGGAGACGGTGACGGTCAGGTCGCGGGTGCCGGTGCCGGCGCCCAGCTCGCGCACCGTGACGGTGCCCTCGTTGGAGACCTTGGTGTCCAGGCCCTCGCCCTGGGCGGAGACCAGGTAGAGGTCGTCCCCGTCGGGGTCCAGCCAGTGGCCCAGCACGTCCAGGGAGCCGGAGGCCTTCTCGGCGACGGTGAGAGTGGGGGTGGTGATCTGCTTCGGGGCGCCGTTGACGTCCCAGCCGTGGACGTCAACGGTGGCGACGGCGGAGTCGCTCATCCCGCGGCCGTCGTCGGCCGTGTAGGGCACGGAGAAGCTGCCGGAGGCGTTGTCCGGAACGTCCATGCGCAGGGCCAGTCCGCCCTGGGCCTTGGTGGCCTTGAGCGAGCCTCCGTTGTCCTGGGGGGTGGCGGTGAGGACGTCGCCGTCGGGATCGGAGTCGTTGGCCAGCACCGGCAGGAGCGCGGAACGGCCCGGGCGCACGCCGAAGCTGTCATCGGCCGCCTTGGGGGGATGGTTCTCCTCGGTGCGTTCCGGCGGGGTCTGGGAGTCCGAGGTGTTGGCCGAGTCGTCCTTCTGATCGGCGTTGTCGTCGGTCTGGGCGGTCTTGTCCGTCCAGTCGTCGATGAGGACGAGGTCCTCGTTGGGCAGCCACACCGAGCCCGTGTCCAGGTCGTTGAGCACGATGGCGTCGCGGTTGACCCGGAAGACCGGGGCGGAGGAGGCGGCGAGCTTGTCGTCGTGGGCGGTGTCGGTGCCGCCGCCGAACAGCCCCGAGCAGCTGCGCACGAACTGGCCCGATCCGGACCAGGCCGCGTAGACGCACTTGCCCAGGCGCACCGGCTGGGCGGGCACGCCCTCGGGGGCGGAGCCCTCCTTGGCCGACGGCGTCCTGGTGACCTTGCCCCCGTCCAGGGGGACGGAGATGAGCTCGTTGCGGGAGGCGACCAGGACCGAGTCGGCATCGGGGCCGGGCTGCTGGAGCACCAGGCCGGAGGCCCCCAGGCTGACGGACTTGCCCTCGGGCAGGTGGAGGATGCCGGTGCCGCGCTCCAGGACCACGGGCTGGTCACCGACGGCGGTGATGGCCAGATCGGTGCCGGCGGTCAGCTTCAGGGAGGTGTTCGTGGCCTCCTTCCAGCCCTTGTCGCTGGTCTCCAGGGAGACCAGCGACTTGCTGGTGGCCGAGACTGCGTGGATGGCGCCGTCCTTGCCGATGGCGGCCACGACGTCGGGCATGCCGGTGACTACGGGGGCGGCCGCGGTCAGGGAGCCGGCCTCCCTGGCCTTGGCGGCGCGGATGGTGCCCTGGACCTTGTCGACCGCCATGACCCGGTCCCCGCCCTGGGCGATGGTCACGCCCTTGGTGAGCTGGGTGCGCCCGGAGAAGGCGACCTGGGAGGGGTCGACCGAGGAGACGGAGGCGTCGCCGGAGTCGGGGACCAGGACGTCCTCGGCGTTCTGGGTGACGTCGAAGGAGGACGAGGAGGTGCGGATCGCGCCGTCGACCTCGCGGGAGGGGTAGTTGAGGCGGGCCACCAGGTGCTTGGAGGTGGAGGTGACCCACACGCCGCCGTCATTGAGGTGCAGGTCGGCCTGGGCCACGCCCTCGTGGAGCCAGGCGGCCGTTCCCAGGGCGGTGACGCAGACGACGGCGGCCAGGGTCGACAGGCGTTTGCGCAGCCGTACGCGCTGGGCGCGCGACTGGGGGATGCGGAAGGTCGCGGCCAGCCGGGAGGTGGTGGTGCCGGAGGTCAGGCCCGAGCCGACGTCCTGGATGTCGTCGGACCGGGAGGCCCGGCTGCGCCGCCGGGGGCGCAGGGCGCCGGCGGCACGGGTGAGCAGACCGGGACGGTCCGCGGTGGACGGCTCGGTCTGAGCGGCGCCGGAGTCGGATCGGTTGCTTCCGCCGTCACCGGCACCGGAGGTGGTTGCGGCGGAGTCGATGCTGCTCGACGGGGTGTCGGGCGTCTCGAAGTCGTTACGTGAAGTGGTCACTTGGCCCCTTGGGGACTACGGGATGCGACCTCCTGGACGAGGGTGCGGCGCAGCATCGTCGAGGAGGTGGTGGGTGTGTAGGGCAGGTAGATCACCGAGGCCCCGACCTCGGCCATCTCGGCCTCCAGACGGCGGCCCTTGTCGGTGCCCTCCCAGTCGGTGCCCTTGAACAGCACGTCGAAGGGGGAGCGCTTCCAGGCCAGGCGCTTGTCCTGGTCATAGTCGGGGACCACGGAGTCCACCATGCGCAGGGCGGCCACCATGGCCATGCGCTCGGCCAGGGGCACGATGGGACCGCGTCCCTTCATCCGCTCCAGCGACTCGTCGGTGGCGACCCCCGCGATGAGGTGGTCGCAGCGCTTGGCCGCCTCGGTGAGGATGTTGAGGTGCCCCACGTGCAGCATGTCGAAGCCGCCGGGGACGTAGCCGGTAATCATCAGTAGGCTCCCTTTCCGCCGATGACCGCGCGCAGCGTTCCGGCGAAGATCTTCGCGTCCAGGGCTCCGCCCCGGTTCTCCACGTAGTGACGGTCCAGGGCCACGGTCGAGGCCCAGGACAGGTCCGAGCGTCCGGAGATCTGCCACAGGCCGGTCAGCCCGGGCTTGACCAGGAGACGACGCAGCGCCTCGGCGTCGTACTTGGCGACCTCGACGGGAAGTGCGGGGCGGGGCCCCACCAGGCTCATGTCCCCGCGCACGACGTTGATGAGCTGGGGGAGCTCGTCAATCGACAGGCGGCGGATCCAGCGGCCCACGCGGGTGATGCGCGGGTCCTGACGGTCCTTGAACATGACCTCGTTACCGGCGTCGCCGCCGGCCTTGACCACCGAGGCGCGGCGCGCGTCGGAGTCGATGTACATGGAGCGGAACTTCCACATGGTGAAGGGCTTGCCGTCCTGGCCCACGCGGGTCTGGGTGTAGAAGACCGGGCCGGGGGAGTCGATGCGGATGGCGAGCGCGGTGGCCGCCAGCAGCGGCGAGATGAGGGCCAGCCCGATGGCGCCGGCGAGCCGGTCGAACAGGGCCTTGCCCGCGGCGCGGGTGCGGCGGGTCTTGACGGCGATGAGACCGGTCCAGCCGTGCGTGACGGTCAGGGCCCGCATGCGCCCGGGCACGACGTCCTGCAGCCCGGGGGCGACGACGAGGCGCACCTGGGTGCCCTCCAGGCCGCGCATGAGGGTGACCAGGTCCTCGGGGATGACCGAGCCGACCGTCATGACGGCGTCGATGCGCTCGGCGTGCAGGGTCTGGGCGATGTGCTGGGGGCTGCGCACGGGCTCAGCCGAGTGGAAGGCGCGATCCTGCCCGGAGGACAGGTAGCCCACGATGAGGAAGCCGTCCATGGGATGGCGGCGCAGCTGGGTGAGCATGGGCTGGGATCCCGAGCCCATGACGATGAGGGTGCGACGCAGGGCGTGCCCCTCGAGGCGGCGGCGACGCAGCCACCCGGCCTCGATGGAGCGTCCGGTGACGGCCAGGAGGAGCTGGGCCGCCAGAGTGGCGAGCAGGGTGGTCCGGGCGACTCCGGACAGGTCGGCCAGCAGCAGGGCCACCGGGACGCTCACGGCGGCCGCGGCGACGAAGCGGCCCGTACCGGGGCCGGCCTGCTCGACGGCGTCGATACCGAGCGCTCCCAGGAACCAGGCGATGAGCACCATCGTGATGCCCACGGTGGTCGCGGACCAGACCAGTGGCAGGTGGCCGCCCAGGAGGGCGAGCCAGAAGGGGACGGCGACGGCGAAGAGGTCGGACAGGACGAGCCAGATGACGAGGTCATGGCGCGTGCGTGCCCAAGGACTGCGCGGAGCGGTGGGGGAGGTGGCGTCGGCTGCTGCTGCTGTCGAGGGACGCCGGTGCTGCTCGCGCTGGGGCAGTGTCAGGGTCGAACTAGACAAGGTGGACTCCGCAGGGATGATCGTGGGTGGGCAATAACTGGTCGGCTAGTGCTGACGGGACGTCGTGAACAGCAGCGTTTTAGAATGCTACTAAGTCTTGCGGACGTTATTTGTGGGAAGTGGCCAAGATCGCAGGGGCAAGATGAGGAGTCGAGAGGTTTCTGAGATGTCTGTATGTTACAGGTGCGCAACGATATGGAGGTGTCAATGCACCTCTGAGGGACCTTTCAGGGTTCTTCCAGCAGGCGACGTTGTTGCAGGTCAGAGCCGGTTTGCTGGGGTTGTGCCAAGGGGGGTGGGTGGGGGACCGTCTATGTCACAAGACGATAAACAAAAGATACCAGGTCACCGGCCTTGATGCGTCTACTCTCGTGCCTGTCTTCGGGTGTCTTTCCGATGCCGGATTGTGACCTTCCTACAACATCAGGAGTGCTACGTGACCCAGTCGAGTTCTTCGGCACCCCGGTCGGCTTCCGGGCCGGCCGAGGCGCAGTCGGCGGACGGTGCTGCCCCGACGGGTGCCGCTGAGTGTGGGCGACCTGTCGATAGCTCAGTTGCCGCAAGCCTCTCAGCGGTTGAGGTGAGTGATGGAGCGGCCGCGTCCCAGGGCTCTCGACGTTCTCCGCTGCGGAGGCTCGGCGGGGTCCTCAGGCGGGGGTCGTCGTCAGGCGCCAGCTGGTCGTCTGTGGGAACCACAGCCGTGGCCAAAGTGGTGGTCATGGGGGTGTCCGGCGTCTTCGGGCTGGTCAACACCAGCCTCATCATCAGGCACTTCGGGGCCGACGCCTTCGCCCAGTACGGCCTGCTGGCCACCTTCCCCACCCTCATGCCCTTCACCGACCTGGGGATCGGCGCGGTCATCCTCAACACGGTGGCGAGCTCGAACGACCCGGCCCACGACTCGACCGTGCGGCGCACGATCACCACCGCCGTCCGGGTGCTGCTCGGCTCCGCCCTGGTCATCAGCACCGTCGGCGTCGTCATCCTGCTGCTGGGCGCCTGGCCCGGGCTGCTGGGGGGCAAGCTCATGGAGGGCGGCGGACTGACCGCCACCGTCTGCCTCATCATCTACGCCGCGGCCCTGCCACTGTCCGTGGGGCAGCGGGTCATCATCGGGCTGGGGCGCTCGACCACCCAGGTCATCAGTCAGGGGGTCGTCTCACCGGCCATGTCCTGCTTCCTGCTGCTGGCCATCGTCACCGGGCTGGGGCGCGGCAACGCCGTGTCCATCTACTCCTACATCGCCAACGCCCTGGTGTCGGTCATCTGCATCGTCGTCGCCTGGCGCGCCACCCGCCCCCTGTTCAAGGGCGCCCTGAGGGACGTGCCGCGGCTGCGCAGCGTGCGCGGCGTGCGCATCGTCAACACCGCGGGCCCCCAGCTGCTGCAGTCCCTGGCCATCCCGATCGCCTTCCAGACCGACCGCCTCCTCCTGTCCCACCTGGGGCAGTCGCAGGCGCTGGCCGAGTACAACCTGGCCAACAACCTGTTCAACATGCTCACCCAGACCGTCATGGCGGCCGGCGTCGCCATGTGGCCCATGTTCGCCAGGGCCCGGGCCGACAAGCGCATCGAGAACCCCTTCAAGCCGGCCATCGCCTTCAGCGGGGGCGGTCTCCTCCTGGCCCTGGCCCTGGTGGCCATCACCCCCTGGGCCGCTCGAGTCATGTCCCACGGCAAGATCGTCCTGCCGGCCGCGCTCGTGTGGGCCTTCGCCGCCTATGTCGCCGTCGAGGCCGGCAAGCAGCCGCTGGGCATGTACATGACCGACCCGCGCGGCCTGCAGTTCCAGGTCATTCCGGTGCTCATCCTGGTACCGATGAATCTCGCCATCTCCTGGGTCCTCATTGGGCCCTTCGATGCCGCCGGGCCTATCCTGGGCTCGGTGATCTCGGTGGTCCTGTGCCAGATCCTCCCGTATGCCTGGTGGGTGCGCCGGGACGTGGCCAGGCGTCGTCGAGAGCTGGCCCAGCAGTGAGCTCCTCCTCGTCGGCCGCCGGTGCTGAGCCGGCTCGCGCAGCCCGGGAGCCGACGCCGCGCCCCCACGCCCGACCACTTCCCGACATCCCCCGACTCCCTCATCTCGCCGTTCCTCATCCGTCCAACACCCGGCCCGGTTCCTCGGGCCCCGCTCAAGGAGAAGCCTCATGAGCTCCCCTGCTGGTTCCCCCACCATCGCCGAGAACGTCAGGGCCCTGTCTCGGGCTCAGAAGTCCAAGGCCGGCGCCCCCCTCTACTCCCGCATCATCAACCGCCCCGCGGGGCGGGTCCTGGCCGCGATCGCCCACCGGCTGGGCGCGACCCCGGACCAGGTGACGGTCATGTCGGCACTGTGCACCTACAGCGGCATCGCCCTCATCGCCCTGTGGCGTCCCACAGTCGTGTCCGCCGTCGCCACCGCCCTGCTGCTCATGTTCGGCTACGCCCTCGATGCCGCTGACGGACAGCTGGCAAGATTGCGTAACGGTGGTTCCAAAGCCGGTGAATGGCTCGATCACGTTGCCGACGTCATCAAGCTCTCGACAATTCACGGGGCCATTGCGATCTCGCTGTTCCGTTTTACGGAATTACCGTCCCCGGTCCTGCTTATTCCGCTGGCTTTCGGAGCGGTTCAGAATATTCACTTCTTCAGTTACATCCTGACGTATCAGCTGCGTTATCACGGTGGGACGCCTTTGGCCAAGGACGAGTCCCGCCCCGGCATCCTCAAGTCGGTCCTGTCGGCTCCCACGGACTACGGGCTCATGTGCTTCGTGCTCATGACCCGCTTCGCGCCCACGGTCTTCCTGTGGGTGTACGGCATCATGCTCCTGGGCTACGCGGGCTACGTGGCGCTGGCTCTGCCCAAGTGGTACCGCGACCTGCGCAACGACCTCCAGTAGGCCCTCGTCGTCGGCCCTCATCGGGCCTGGGGAGGCCGACCCGTGACGGGCTGCGGCGAACCGATCACCGGCACTCCCGCTGAGATCTCCCTCTATTCCCCCTCATATCTGTTAAGGAATCTTATGGCTCTGCTAACCGGACGCAAGGCGCTACTGGTCTATACGGGACGCAAGGACGGGTTGGGCAACCGTGTGCGTGCGCTGCTGTCCGCCCAGGAACTCGCTCGGGTCGAGGACCGCGACCTCTACTACGTGTGGAGCACCGACGAGTACTTCGGCCCCCGGATGGATGAGCTCTGGCGATTCGAAGGGGGCAGTGCCGTATCGCGCCTGACCTCCCGGGCGCTCCTGCCCGTGGCCCGGTACCGTCAGCCTAAGGGGGTCCGGATCACCTCCGATCTGCGCCGCCGCCACCTGTGGCAGATCCACTCCCACGGCCTGCCCGTCACCTGGGAGGACCCGGCCTGGAAGGGGAGGGCCGCGGAGGGGACGGCGCCCGCCGGGCCGCGCCCCTGGACCGAGCGGCTGCGCGAGCTCACCCCGGTTGACGAGATCGCCGATGAGGTCCGCTCCCTCTACAACGCCCACCTGCGGGGACGCCCCTACGTCGGCATCCAGGTACGCACCCACGCGGTCTCCCACGCCAAGACCATCGAGTCCTCACCGGTGGAGTGGTTCGCCAACCGGATGCGCCAGATCCGCGCCGACCACCCCGACGTCCCCTTCTTCCTGTCCTGCGACACCCCCGAGGCCCAGGAGCAGCTGGCCGGGGAGTTCGACGGCTGCGTCTTCCTGACGGACAAAGGTGGTTACAACACCGTCAAAGGTGTGCGCTCGGGCCTGGTCGACCTCTACCTGCTGGCCAGCTCCCAGCACCTCATCGGGGCCTCCTTCTCCAGCTTCGTGGAGATGGCCGTCTTCCTGTGCGACGGCGTCGTCCCCTTCGAACGTCCCGACCAGCCCCTCGACGGCGAGTTCAGCCTCTCCCTGGGGCTGGCCGAGGACCCGCTGCGCCCCGCCCAGCGCTGACGCCGCCCCGCACCTCGATCAGCCGGCAGGACGCCTGCCGGCGGGGCCGGGCGGGAGGGGTGCTCCCGCCCGACCCGGTGGAGCGGGGGCCTCAGGGCCTAACGAGCTCGTCGATGATGCGGGTCATGGTGGCGCGATACCCGGCCACGGAGAAGCGCTCGGCGGCCTCGCGCTCACCCTGCGCGGCGAGCCGGGCCGCCAGGTCCGGGTCGGCCGCCAGGGATCCCAGGGCGTCGGCCAGGGCCTGTGCGTCGTCGGCGGGCACGAGCAGACCGGTGGCCGAATCGGTGACCACCTCGGCCAGGCCCTGGACCCGGGAGGCCACCAGCGGCCGGGCCGCGTGCATCGCCTCGACCGCCGTGTTCCCGAAGGGCTCGGCCCGGGAGGGCACGACGACGGCGTCGGCGGCCTCCAGCACCGGCCAGGTGGGGTGCACGTAACCCAGCAGCTCGACGTGCCCCTCCAGGTCCGCTCGACCTGCGCGCTCACGCAGCTCGGCCTCGTACCACTCGTAACCGGGGAAGACCGAGCCGCACACGCTTAAGGAGGCATCCACCCCTGAGCGGCGCAGCAGCCCGACGGCGTCGAGAGCCACGTCCACACCTTTGCGCGGGGACAGTCGCCCCACCATGGCGATCCGGAAGGAGTCCCCGGGCCGCCTGGAGCGCAGGGGCTCCAGGGGCTGGTCCGGTCCGGCGACCCCGTTGTGGACCACCTCCGTGCGTGAGACCAGTCGCGGCTGGGCGTCCAGGAGCGCGTCGCGGGCGGCCCCGGAGTTCGCCACGATCCGGGAGGCCGCCAGCAGTGGGGCGTTGAGCCCGGCGCGGATGATCCGGCGCTGGGTGTCCTCGGCCTCGTGCACGTGGGCCAGCACCGGGATGCCGGCCGCGCTCGCGGCCACTGGCCACCAGGGGATGGTCACCGTGTTGCTGAGAACCACGTCGGCGCGGCTGGCACGGATGACCGACCGCAGGCGGGCGATCTCCGGGGCGGCCTGAGCGGAGAGCCTCGCCAGGCCGGAGGGGCTGAGCAGGGCCTTACGCAGGACCGTGAAGGGCATGACGGCCACGCGGGCGCCGGCGTTGCGCAGCACCGCCACCAGGGGGCCGTCCTGGGGCAGGGCCACGAGGACCTCGTGGCCGGTCTCGATGAGTCCGTGAATGGTCTCCACCAGCTGCCAGTCCGAGCCGTACAGGTCGGGGGAGGGGTGGGCCACGAGGACTCGGGCGGCACCGGTGCGGGCGCCGGCCGCCCCGCCCCGGCTCACCAGCCCGCCTTCCCGGTGCGCCGTCCAGAGGGACGACGGCGGACCGGGCCCTCGAGCGCGAGGCGTCGGGCCAGGGCCTCATAGCCGGAGGCCACCTCGTCCCAGTCGTAGAGGGCCGCACGCTTGCGGGACTCCTCGCCGCGCGCGGTTTGGGCCTCCACGTCGGACTCGGCGGAGACGACCAGGGCGGCCACCTCGTCGGGCGTGGTCCAGTAGCGGCCGGCCTCGCCCAGGACCTCCCGGTTGAAGGAGACGTCGAAGGCGTCCACCGCCGCCCCGGCACCGATGGCGCGCAGCAGGGAGGGGTTCGTACCGCCCACGGAGTGGCCGTGGAAGTAGACCAGGGCGCCGGAGTAGAGGGCGTCGAGCAGATCCTGGTCCCACAGGCCGCCGAGCAGGCGGACCCGGCCGTCGGCCAGGGACTCGATGCGGGCGGTGTAGTCGTCGGCGTAGGGTGCCGATCCGACGACGACCAGGGGAAGCGTCGCCCCGGAGCGCACGTAGCCCTCCACGATGACGTCGACGTGGTTCTCCACCTCGAAGCGGGCCACCACCAGGTGGAAGCCCTTGGGGTTCAGGTCCAGCTCGGCCAGGCGCGAGGTGTCGGCGCTGATGCGGGGCGCCCCGTAGGCGAGAAGGTCGGTGGGGGCGTTGAACTCCTCGGTGTAGTAGTCGGCGATGCCCTGGGCGTCGGCGATGAGTGCGTCGGAGTAGCGCACGGCCAGGGCCTCGGCGGCGCGGTAGTAGCGCTTGCCGGTGGGACCCCACTTTCCGCGACGCCACTCCAGGCCGTCGACGTGCGTGGCCACCGGAATGCGTGCGGCGCGCAGAGCCGGCAGGAAGGGGGAGTTGGCGGCGTTGAAGACGAAGGCCGCGTCCGGGTGGGTGCGGCGCAGCAGGTGGGCCACTGACAGGGCTGTGTGTGACAGGGTCTCCAGGCTGCGGTTCTTCACCGAGGGCAGCTCAACCAGTCGCATCCCCAGGTAGGTGTGGGGCAGCGGGGTGTCCGGCTCAGGGTTGCGGCAGTAGACGAGGACCTGGTGGCCGCGGTCGGCCAGGCGCCGGCCGACCTCCTCGATGGCAGTCTCGAAACCTCCGTAGCGGGCGGGGACGCCTCGCGTCCCGATCATGGCGATACGGAGCCTGTCCGGGTTCACAGCAGTCAACGGAGTCCTTTCGAAGGGCGGCGGGGCCGCTCAGGGATGGGAACCAAAGGTCCTCTTCGATGCGACTGCCAGTCACGGTGACGGCGGAGGATCATCGACGAGGCGGATGGGGAGCGGTGATGGTGGTGGTGACGATGGCGATGAGGCAATGGGCGAGGAGGCGGGGGCTTGGGCTCTTGCCCTTGAGGTCGCAGGTTCCCTCGGAGCGCCTACGAGCTCGTGGTACCGCGCCTGCCCGGTACACCCGGTCAGCAGTCTAGGGGCAGTCGACCGCGGGCATGTGCCGAAGGGAGCGTCACGTGAATACCTCCGGTGCACTGGAGCGCGGGTTCGGGGTGCCGCACTGGTGATGTGCCAGAACTATGGTGGAGGGATGGCGTTCGACTGGTCCACACCACCTGGGCAAGTGCTGAGCATTCCAGCCAAGAATCGGGTGTGGAACTGCGTGACGGTTAATGAGAGTCTATCTGTGAGAAAAGTGGGTGGGGCGCACCCTGTCGCGTGAGAAGTGATTGATTGCACAACGGGAGCTGGAACAAAGGCCCCTGGGGTCGTTATCAAAGCGTTATCGCTGTAATACTCTCGTGACCGGCGCCGGTCTTGCTGAGTCAGGGCCGTCCCGTCATACCGCGCCACTTACCCACGTTCCCTCACGTCTTAAGAACGGAGCACTCGTGCATCCTTTCCGTGCTGCCTCCAGTGTGGGGGCGGTCCTGACCGCCCTCCCCCTCGCCCTCGGTGCGCTCGTCGCCCCTACTGTTGCGCCCCCGGCCGCCGCCGCCCCAGGGCAGGTCGCTCTCGCCTCCCCACAGCCTCTGCCCACTGCTCAGATGGACGGCATCGTTCTGGACCAGGCGGTGGTGGGCAATACCGTCTACGTCGTCGGGGAGTTCAAGAACGCCCGCCCGGCAGGGGCGGCCGCCGGCGAGAACGAGTCTCCTCGTTACAACGCCATGGCCTTCGACATCACGACCGGTGCGCTGCTGGACTGGGCCCCCAAGGTCAATGGCAAGATCCATGCGGTCGAGGCGTCGGCCGACGGCTCCACCATCTACCTCGGCGGCAACTTCACCTCTGTCAACGATGAGACCGTCTACCGGGTGGCGGCGGTGGACGCCGCAGGCAAGCGCAAGCCGCTGGGGGCCTCGGCCAACGGCGCGGTGATGGATCTGGAGCTCTCTCCGGACGGCTCCACCCTGTACCTGGGTGGTTCCTTCACCCAGATCAACTCCTCCGCGAGGCAGCGCGCCGGTGCTGTGGATCTCAAGACGAACAAGGTCACCAGCTTCGCCCCTCAGGTCGACGACTCCCTGGTTCGTTCCATCACGGTGGCCGCTGACAACTCCGCTGTGGCGATCGGCGGGTCCTTCACCTCGGTGGACGGATCGTCCGACGCCTATGGAATCGCCGTTCTGGAGAAGGATGGTTCGCTGCGGCACACCAACATCTCCAGCGTCATCCGCAACGCGGGTACGAACTCCGGCATCATGAGCCTCAAGTCGGACTCCCGAGGCCTTTACGGCACCGGATACTCCCAGGAGGGGACCTTCGAGGGGATGTTCCGCGCCAGCTGGACCACCGGGGACATCGACCTCATGGCCGACTGCCACGGCGACACCTATGACGTGCTGCCCACCAACGACGTCGTCTACATCGCCAGCCACACGCACGACTGCAGCAACATCGGTGGCTTCTCCGACGGGGAGCAGAGCGGTACCTACCATCACGCCGTCGGCTTCTCAAGCACGGCGACGGGCACCGTGCGCTCCAACACGGCTCGCGGCTACAGCGACTACTCGGGAATGCCCGCCCCCACGCAGTACAGCGGCTTCCTGCCCGGGTTCCAGATCGGCGAGTACAGCGGTCTGAGCCAGGCCGTGTGGACCGTCGAGGGCAACAGCCAGTACATCGTCTACGGCGGTGAGTTCCTCGCGGTCAACGGCACCAAGCAGCAGGGGCTCGTGCGCTTCGCCGCTAGCGGGGGCGACGCCAACGCCGCTGCGCCCGGTGACGAGGGTGGCAACGACAATGACGACAACGGCAAGGACAACGGCGACAACGGCAAGGACAAGAAGAACAAGGATAAGAAGGACAAGAAGAACAAGAAGAAGAACAAGAAGAAGCAGGACGACTGGGACAACCAGGACGACTGGGACAACCAGGATGGCTGGGGCCAGGATGGCTGGGGCCGGGGCGGCTGGGACAACCAGGACGACGAGTGGTGATGATGACCATGAGAACCGTTCGGTCTGCGGACCTGCGCGGCGTATCTCCTGAATCCTCCGGTTCTATCGGCAGTGGTGGTGTGCTTCCCGACTCAGTGGTCGCTGAGGGCGGTGCGGCTCGCGACGGAGGTCGTACGCTTCGGCACGTGTCACGAACTCGAATGCTGATCCTCCCCGCTGTCCTGGTACTGGGTCTGGGGCTGGCCGCCTGTGGAGGCGGAAAGTCTCAGAGCACTGCCAGTCCCTCCGCTTCTGCTGCAGCCTCTGCCAGTGGCTCGGCCTCCGCTCAGGCCGTCCCCTCGAACGTCGCCACCCCGACGGTCCAGACCGCGAAGCCGACGGCTGCGCCTGCGTCCCCCTCGGAGGATGTCTCCACTCCGGACGCCTCCTCGCTCGACCCCAAGGCCGTCGAGACCGGTGATCTGTCGAAGGATGAGTACCCCGAGGTGGGCCTGGACAAGTCCGTCCGCGTTGACGGGGACCTGGTGATCTCCCTGGGCCAGATGCAGGCGAAGGACTTCGCCAGTGGGCCCGGCGAGGTGGGGGGTGCTGGAGTCCTGGTTCCGGTGACGGTGACGAACAAGTCCGGCCAGGATCTGCCGCTGGCCAGCGTGCTGTCCACCACTGTCAACTACGGTGAGGGTGCTGGTACGCCCGCCAGCGAGATCGTCTCGGCCTCGGACGCGGTTCCTGCCACGCTCGCGGCCGGTCAGACGGTGACTGTTAATCGAGCCTTCGTCATCCCTGCGGAGGGGCGAGGAAACGTCAAGGTCGTCGTGGACCTCGGGGCGGGCCGTGGGGCCGCCACCTTCCGGGGGTCTGCCGGCTGATCCGGGGCGAGCCTTCCAAGGCTTGACTCCTCTTCGGCGGGTCTGTTCCAGGCGCCGTCCGGTACTCATGAGAGTGAGTGTCGGACGGCGCCTTGGCGTGCGGGGTGATCCGCTCGGGCGGCTCGGCTCGGGGGTCGGCGTCGTTGCTTCGCTGTGACATGAGACGAGCCGGCGCCGAAGGCAACCTGAGTCGCGTCTATATAGAAGGCGGCACCAATGTCGGGTACTTATGAGTGCCCCGCAGTCCTTGAAACGCTTGGAGTGTGGCGGGATTTGAACGAAGGGTCAGTGTCTGGCGGATTTGTTCTGCTCTGTGGTGTGCACCAAAACGGGGGCGCGCAAGTTGTCGACGGTGTACGATGAGCGCGCCCGTCGACCCGTGCCGGGCGCGGAATACCAGCCATTCGTAAGGTTGCGTGTCCGTGATCTGAGTATGTTCTGAATGGAATACCTGTGAAGCTCCCCCGCCGACTCCTGAGCGGCCTGCTGGCCGCGGCTCTCGTTCCCCTCGGTGCCGTCACGCTCGCTCCGGCCTCCCCAGCCGCCGCGGACCCGGCCCCTGCCCCAGCCGGCGCCGCCGGTACTCCCAGCACCGTCTCCGCCGATGCCCTGCCCACCGCCCAGATCAATGGCATCGTCTGGGACCAGGTCGTGGTCGGCGACATCGTCTACGCCGTCGGGAAGTTCTCCGCGGTCAGGCCGGCAGGATCGCCGGCCGGCCAGAACGAGTCCCCGCGCGGCAACGCGATGGCCTACAACATCAACACCGGTGAGATCCTCAACTGGGCGCCCACCACCAACGGCACCATCAACTCCATCGCCGCCTCCGCCGACGGCCAGACCCTCTACCTGGGCGGGGAGTTCACCACGCTGAACAACCAGACCGCCTGGCGCGTCGGCGCGGTCAGGGCCTCCGACGGTCAGCGCGCCCCGCTGGGCGCCGCGGCCAACGGCAGCGTCAAGGCCCTGAGCGTCTCCCCCGACGGACAGACCCTCTACATCGGTGGCGCCTTCACCCAGATCAACTCCTCGGCCCGTCAGCGCGTCGCAGCGCTCAACCTGGGCAGCCAGCAGCTGACGAACTTCGCTCCGAAGATCGACAACTACTACGTGCGCAGCATCGTCGAGGCCGTGGACGGCTCGGCCGTGGCCATCGGCGGCGCCTTCGAGTCCGTCGGTGGCAGCGACAAGCCCGGGCACGGCATCGCCATCTTCGAGAAGGACGGCAGCCTGCGCAAGAACAACGCCTCCAGCGTGGTTCGCGGTGCCGGCGCCGAGGCCTCCGTCATGAGCGTCAAGGCCGACGAGCACGGCCTGTACGCGGCGAGCTACTCCCGACTGGGCACCTTCGAGGGCGTCATGCGCCTGAACTGGGTCACCGGCGACATCGACTACATGGCCGACTGCCACGGCGACTCCTATGACGTCCTGCCCGCCGGCGACGTCGTCTACGCCGCCAGCCACTCCCACGACTGCTCCAACATCGGTGGCTTCCCAGACGTCTCGTATCACTACCACAACGCGGTGGCCTATACGAACGCCGCCACCGGAACGGTGGAGGAGAACCACGGCGCGGGCTACAAGAACTACGCCGGCCAGAACGCCACCACGAACCTCAACTTCTACCCCGACTTCACGCCGGGCAAGATCTCCGGCGCCATCCAGGCGACCTGGACCGTTGAGGGCAACGACAAGTACGTCGTCTACGGCGGCGAGTTCCTGGCCGTCAATGGCACCGCCCAGCAGGGACTGGTGCGCTTCGCCCGCCGCGACATCGCTCCGAACAAGCAGGGGCCCATGGACAAGGGCGGTGCCTTCAAGGTCTCCGGCAGCTCGCCGCGCGCCGGGGTCGTCTCCCTGTCCTTCAAGGCCAACTGGGACCGGGACGACAAGACCCTGACCTACAACGTCTACCGTGACGCCATGAACGGTCAGCCGGTCACCAGTCAGACCGCGACCGCCGGCTTCTGGGAGCGCCCCGATCTGAGCGCCACCGACGTCGTCGAGCCTGGAAGCACGCACCGCTACCGGGTCCAGGTGACCGACCAGTGGGGGGCCTCCACGGTCTCGGACTGGGTGACGGTCAAGGCCGCTGAGGGCCAGGGCCTGAGCAAGTACGGCGCCCGCGTCCTGGCTGACGGCGCCGCCCACTACTGGTCCTTCGACGAGACCAGCGGAGACAAGGCCGAGGACTTCGTGGCCCAGCGCAACCTGACGATTCGCGGCAAGGCCTACAAGCGCGGAGCCGGGTCCGTCCTGGGCTCGGGCGCCTCGCTCGGCCTGACCTCGGACAGCGCTAACAAGTCGCACGCCGCGACGCGCGTCGCCTCCCAGGCCCCCACCGCCTTCTCCATGGAGGCCTGGGTCCGCACGACCTCGACCTCGGGCGGCGAGATCATGGGCTACGGCTCCTCCGCGGCCAACCAGTCGTGGAGCCGTGACCGCATGGTGTACATGCGCAATGACGGCACGCTCAGCTTCATGCTCTACCCGGGCAAGCTGACCACCATCACCACTCCCAAGAGCTACAACGACGGGCAGTGGCACCACATCGTGGCCTCCCTGAGCCCGACCGCCGGCGCCATGCTCTACGTGGATGGCAACCTCGCCGCCTTCGACGGCGCCATGACTGCGGGGCAGAGCTACTCCGGTTACTGGCGCATCGGCGGGGACGCCCTCAGCGGTGTCAACGGCCAGCCCTCCAACACCAACATCCAGGCCGACATCGACGAGGCCGCCGTCTACAGCACCCCGCTGTCGGCGCGCCAGATCGGTGAGCACTACACCGCCGCCACCGGCAAGCAGGTCGAGCCGGACAAGGGCGACGACAAGGGCAAGGACAACGGCAAGGACAACGCCGACAAGGACAACGCCGGCAAGGACAAGGACAACGGTAAGGACAAGGGCAAGCAGCCCGAGGGCAAGGCCCTGCTGGACGACACCTTCGAGCGCAGTGTGAACGGCGGCTGGGGCAAGGCCCAGGCCGGCGGTGAGTGGAAGACCACCTGGAACGCCGCGGCATTCTCCGTCGACGGCACCAGCGGCCGGATCGCCATGGCCGGTCCGCGCTCCTCGGCCTCCATCATCTCCGACCCGGTCAAGTCGACCTCCACCGACGCCGTCGTGGACTTCTCCCTGGACGCGGTGCCCACTGGAAACGGAGCCTTCATCTCCTACGCCGCCCGCACCACCAAGGCCGGCCAGTACCAGGCCACGGTCCGCATCGGCAGCACCGGCAACCCGGTGGTCACGGTCTCGCGCGTGGTCAAGGGCAAGGAGACCTCCCTGGGCTCCTACGTGATGAAGCAGCCCTACACGGCCGGTCAGCCGCTCCACCTGCGCATGGTGGTTGACGGCGCGGAGTCGACCAACATCCAGACCAAGCTCTGGGCCGGAGACGCCGAGCCCGCCGAGTGGGGGATCGAGGCCGTCGACAACGACAAGACCCTCAACGAGGCCGGAACCGTCGGGCTGACCACCTACATGTCCGGTTCGGCCGGACCGGAGACCGTCACCCTGTCAGTCGACAAGGTCACCATCAAGCAGCACTGACGCCGTCGAGCGCAGCGCGCATACGGGGCGGGCCGGGAAGAGCTGATCTTCCCGGCCCGCCCCGTTCTGCTCGCGTGCCGCGAGGGGGTGTCGCCGAGGTGCGATACCGCTCGTGTCATACCAAAAACTGGTAGGTTAAGGGCATGTCAGTGAACACCTCCGTCAGCCTCGATGACCACTTCGTCGGATTCATCGCGAGCCAAGTCGGGTCCGGACGTTACCGGTCCGCGAGCGAGGTCATCCGCGCCGGCCTGCGCCTTCTGGAGGACCAGGAGACAGAGATGTCGGCGCTGCGCGAGGCACTCGCATCCGGTGAGGCGAGCGGACAGGCGGAGCCCTTCGACTTCGACGCCTTCATCGCCGCCAAGGCGGCAAGGACGTCGTGAGCACCTACCGTCTGACCCCGGCTGCGCGCCGCGATCTGTCACGTATCTGGGACTACAGCGAAGAGCGCTGGGGGCTGCAGCAGGCCGAGGTCTATCTGCGTGATCTTCAGACGTGTCTGGAAAGACTCGCAGACGATCCTCGTCGAGGGCATCCCAGAGACGAGGTACGTCCCGGCTACCGAAGCCGCGCCGTCGGAAGCCATGTCGTCTTCTACGTCATCAGTGATGGTGGCGTTGACGTGATCCGTGTGCTCCACCAACGCATGGACCCCGACAGGCACGTGTAGCCCTGTCGGTCAGACGGTCACTCCCCGACATGTCACACGCAGGCAACACGGGGCGTCCCTAGGATCATCACTTGTAGTGAGAACCCACTAGGAGGAACCATGCTCAGGGTAGCGATCAACGGATACGGCAACCTCGGCCGCGGTGTCGAGCAGGCCATCACCAAGAACGCGGACATGGAGGTCGCCGTCGTCTTCACCCGGCGCGACCCGGCCACCGTCACCACCCAGGGGGCGCCCGTCGCCCACGTCGACGACATGGCCGCCTGGGCCGACAAGGTCGATGTCTGCCTGAACTGCGGAGGCTCGGCCACCGACCTGATCGAGCAGACCCCGGCCGCCGCCACCCTGTTCAACACGGTCGACTCCTTCGACACCCACGCCCGCATCCCCGAGCACTTCGCCGCTGTCGACGCCGCCGCCAAGGCCTCGGGCCACGTCGCCCTGATCTCCGCCGGCTGGGACCCGGGCCTGTTCTCCATGCTGCGGGTCCTGGGCGAGGCCGTCCTGCCCGACGGCGCCACCACCACCTTCTGGGGGCCCGGCGTCTCCCAGGGGCACTCCGATGCCCTGCGCCGCATCGAGGGCGTCGTCGACGCCAAGCAGTACACCCGCCCGGTGGAGGCCACCATCGCCGCCGTCAAGGCCGGCGACGACGTCGAGCTGACCACCCGTTCCATGCACACGCGAGACTGCTACGTGGTGGCCGAGGAGGGTGCCGACCGGGCCCGCATCGAGCGGGAGATCGTGGAGATGCCCAACTACTTCGCCGACTACGACACCACCGTCACCTTCATCACCGCCGAGGAGCTGGCCGCCGAGCACGCCGGGATCCCGCACGGCGGCTCCGTCATCCGCCGCGGGCACACCTCCGAGGGCGTGGCCGAGACCGTGAGCTTCGAGCTCCAGCTCGACTCCAACCCGGAGTTCACCGGCTCGGTCCTGGTCGCCACGGCGCGAGCGGTGGCCAGGCTGGCTGCCCGCGGTGAGACCGGTGCGCGCACCGTCTTCGACGTGACGCTCGCCGACCTGTCTCCCACGAGCCCTGAGGAGCTGCGCGCCCACTACCTGTGAGGCGGGCGGACGGCCCGGGCCGGGCCTGGTCATTCCCCGTTGCCTGGGAGGTGCCTGGTGCGCACTGCACGAGCCTGGGGTGCGACTGGGGGAGAGTTGGGGGAACTTCGGGTAGGTGGGGCCTTCGTGCAGTACGCACAACCCCTGGCCAGTGGCTCCCGACCCTCGTGGAGTAGACCGGCTCGGGCTGGGACGTGAGCCAGGGGTAACGTCGAGCCACGGCCTCCGGGCCCCTGCGCGGGAGCCGGCAGGACAAGGCAGGGGAAGGAGAGGCCGGCCCCGAGGTCAGGGTGCCCGGTCTTGCCGCCAAGACCCCGCGGAATCGACTGTCGCCGGCAGCCCAGTGTCCACAGCGCTGACATTAACGATTCCGCCGTCGAAGCGCCCAGTGAAGATCGTTGGAATGCCGCGGTTCTTCTGCGGGGTGCGGCGTCGGCGCAGTCTTGATGTCAGCGCCATGGACACCGGCGCCTCACCAGACCGCTTCCCTTGCCCGCCCCTGGCATCCCACCCGAGCGGCGTCTCAACAGTGAGGGAGGCAAGACATGTCGGAGCGCCGGCTGAGTCAGTCGCGGATGAGGGGGACGTCGACGTCGGGCAGCTCACCGCGGCGCGCGGCACGCAGGAGCCTCATCCCGTCACGGGTGGCCTGCGCCGCCGTGATGAGCGGGCGGCGAGTGCTCAGCAGCTGGCGCCTGCCGCCGCGCAGCACGATCTCGCGAGCGGCCCGGCCCGCCGTGGCCACCCACCGGCGCTGCGTCGCCCGATCCAGGTGCAGCCCGGCGTACAGCAGCCGGTTGCGCACGTTGTAGTAGTAGTAGATGTCCGACTTGGCACGGTCGGACTGGTCGTCCTCGGAGTGGGTGCCGCCCTCATCGTGGACGGCCACGGCGTCGCGCACCAGGGCCAGGCTGCCCCCGGCCGCCAGCACCCGGGCCGAGAAGTCCACGTCCTCCCAGTACAGGAAGTAGCGCGCGTCCAGGCCGCCGGCGGCCTTGAACAGGTCCGCCGACAGCGCCAGGCAGGCCCCCGAGAGCCACGGCTGGGTGCCGCCGGGGGGAATCGGGCGCGGTGAGCGGCGCGAGCGCATCGAGCCGTCGGCCAGGCACACGACGATCCCGTCGGAGACGATGCGGCCACTGGAGTCCTTGAGCACCGGCGCCACCAGGGCGAGCCGGTCCGCGTGCGCCCTGGCCGCCAGGCGGATGAGGTCCGCCCGGGCGATGACGGCGTCGGGATTGAGCAGGACCAACAGGTCGGCGCCGAGCTCGCGGGCCCTGGCTGCCCCCAGGTTCATGCCGCCACCGAAGCCGGTGTTCGTCTCCGGCAGGACCGTCTCCCAGCCCCGTGAGGAGGCCAGCGCCACCAGCTCCTCGCGGGCGGCGGGCGTGGAGTAGTTGTCGACGACGATGATGCGGGCCTCTGGGGAGTCCTCGGCGACGCGCGCCAGCGTGCGCTCCAGCAGCGCCGCCGAGTCGTAGCTGACGACGATGACCGCCGTGCGCGAGAGCAGCTCGCCGCCGGAGAGAGCCTCGGGGGCCTCGATGATCTCGACAGCCTGGGCGGGGGCGCCGGCATCGGGGGCGCTCGGATCGGCGGTCTCGGCGGTCTCGGCGCCCTGGGCGGGGTCTGGGGTGGAGGTCATCGGAGCAGGAGCCTTCCGGGTGCGGGGCGACGTCGTGGCTCGGGTGCTCCCATCGAGGGGCGCACCCGGTTCGTGATAGTACCGTTAGACCCTGATATCACGCCGCGATCCGCCGGCAGGCGGGAGGAAGGACGGGGCTGGACGTGCACCTGACCATCGCGATGCTCACCTACTGCCGCAACGACTACCTCGCGCAGGTGATCCCCGAGCTGCTGGCGCAGGCCGACGACGTCTGTGACGCGCAGACGACGGTGAGCGTGCTCATTGTGGACAACGACCCGCAGGCCGGGGCGAGGGCCGTCGTCGAGGCCGCCCGGGCGGCGCTGGCCGGCGGGCAGTTGGAGGCGGCGGAATCGTCCGGGCAGGCAGGGCCCTCCGGGTCAGCTGACTCGGACGCGGTGGCGGCGTCGCGGCTGGTCTACGTTCACGAGCCCGAGCCGGGCATCGTGGCCGGCCGCAACCGGGCCCTGAGCCAGGCCCACGGCTCTGACGCCCTCATCTTCATCGACGACGACGAGATCCCCTCACCGGGCTGGCTCAAGGCCCTCGTGAGCACCTGGCGCGCCCAGGGCTGCGCCGCCGTCACCGGCCCCACCCCGCCGACCTTCGAGGTCGCCCCCTCAGCGTGGGTGGTCGCTTCAGGTGCCTTCGATTCCTGGGAGGCCGCCGACGGCGCCCAGGTCCGCAGTGCCGACACCGGCAACCTGCTCCTGGACCTGGCCGTCGTCGAAAACCTGGGGCTGCGTTTCGACCCGCGCTACGGGCTCACCGGCGGCGAGGACTCCCTGTTCACCCGCCAGCTCACCCGCGCCGGCGGCGTCATCCGCTTCGCGGCCGGGGCGGTGGTCACCAAGCGCGTGCCCGCGGCCCGCGCCCGGCGCACCTGGGTGCTGGAGCGCTCCCTGCGTTCGGGCTCGTCCTGGGCCCGGGTGCGCATCGACACGGCCGGGCCCGCCGACGGCGGTGCCTCCGGCAGTCTCGCGCGCCTCAGGCTGCGCCTGGGCTATGGCGCCAAGGGACTGGCCAAGGCCGGAATCGACGGGGCGCGCGCCGGTGTGGCCCGCATCCGCGGTGACGTGCCCGCCCAGGCCCGCTACGAGGTCTCCTCGCGCGGGGGACTGGGCATGGTCGTGGGCGCTCTGGGCGTCCACGTGCGCGAGTACGGACGCCCCCGGCGCCGGAGGAGCACAGCACGCCCCGGCAGGAGGAACGCATGAACCGGCTGACGATCGCCATCCCCACCTTTCGCCGTCCCCAGGATCTCAAGCGGGCCGTCCGTGGGGTCCTGGAGCAGGCCGGGGAGCTGGTCGGTGGCTCGCGCGTCGAGGCCTGGGAACCCGAGGGCGATGCCGCGGGTGCGGCCGACGGGGACGGGGGAACCGGGAGGGGCGTGAGCGACGTCGAGGTCCTCGTCATCGACAACGACGCCCAGAGCACTGGGCGTGAGGCCGCCCTCGCCGCAGCGGCCGACGCCGGGGTACCGGTGCTTTCCTCAGCGGAGGCGCCGGAGGAGCCCGAGGCCGTGGGCCTGCGCTACGTCGTCGAGGAGAAGCCCGGTGTGGCGGCGGTGCGCAACCGTGCCCTGGATGAGACCGGCGGGCGCGACCTGCTCGTCTTCATCGACGACGACGAGGAGCCCGAGCCCGGCTGGCTCGCCGCCCTCGTCGGGCTGTGGGCCTCGACCGGCTGCCAGGCGGTGGCCGGGCCCGTCATCCCCGTCTACGAGGTCGAGCCCGAGGCGTGGGTGCGTCAGGGCGAGTTCTTCGTACGCAGGACCTGGCCCACTGGCACGGTCCGCCCGGTGGCGGCCTCCAACTGCCTGCTGCTGGACCTGGGTTTCGTGCGCCGGGCCGGGCTGCGCTTCGACGAGGCCTTCGGCGCCACCGGGGGAGAGGACACGCTCTTCACCCGCCGGCTGAGCGCCGCCGGCGGCGTCATCCGCTGGTGCGATGAGGCGCGCGTGCGCGACCACGTGCCGGCCTCGCGCCTCACTCGCCCCTGGATCCTGCGGCGACAGCGCTCCCACGCCGCGACCTCGGTGCGCGTGGAGCTGGCCCTGGCCGGTGGCGGGGCTCAGCCGGCCATCCGGGCCCGGGCCGCCGCCGGTGGCCTGGTGCGCATCGTCATCGGCGGCCTGCGAACCGCCGGTGGAACCCTCATCAGGAGTCCTCAGCATGCGGCCAAGGGGGCTCGGCTGCTGGCCCGGGGCCGCGGCATCCTGGCGGCCAGCGTCGGAGGCGGCGTCCACCGCGAGTACGACCACTGAAGGCCGGGGCCCGAGCTCAGCGCGGTGCTGGCTGAAGGGCCCACATCGGGCAGCACCAAAAGCTTAACCGCCGTTTCCCGGACGATCCGCTCCAGCCATCCTTCGAGCACCAACTCCTGGGCGACTTCGGCCGGGATGTGCACGGCGGGCGTCAGGCGGTATGGGGCTCCAGTCTTGTCAACAAGCTGGGCGTCGGACTTAATCGTCTTTGATGCTTGCTGTGGTCGAGGAAAAGGTCAAGCCGGACATTAATGCTGCAAAGCCAATACCAACTCCGCCGAGCACAAAAACGAAAGGCGTTGAAGTAAGATCGGCGACCACGCCTCCCAGGGCCAGGCCCACCGTCGTGCCGAGGCTGCCAACCGTACCGATGACCGCATAGACCCTGCCGAGGAAGCGTCGATCGATCGTCAACTGTATCTGAGCTGACAGCGCGCCGCTCAACAGCACCAGCGGGAGACCTTGAACGAAGAAGGCCACCGCGGCGACCCAGAAACTGGGCCAGATTCCCGGAACAGCAAGAGTCAGTGCGTAGACTCCAAGAGCCAGGACGGTCACCCAACGAACGCTCACTGTGTCGGGAGTTACTAGCAATGCAAGTCCACCGACCAGTGCGCCGACGGACGTGATGGCTAACAGAAGGCCGTAGGTGTCGCCGCCACCTTCCAGCGCCTCCATGACGTAAACAACGAGAATAGACTCCGGCATCCAACCGAAGAGGTTCCAGATCCCGAAAACCGCCACAATGTTGCGAGCGAACGGATTTCGCCAAGTCACAACAAGACCGTCCCACAGTTCCTTCATGAAAGTGCGCGTGCGAGTCTCAATAGTTGTGGCCGTCGGTTGGCTGTTAACTTCCGCTGCGCACTCGTCCCGTGCGTCCCCCTGCCTGCCCTCATCGCATTGTCTCTCGGCTGACGACTGGTCAGGCGTCAGTACGTGTGAGCGCTGAAGAGAGTGTAGTGCGAGCGCAATGATGAGCAATACCCCTGCACTCAAAGTGAATGGCGTTGTCACGGACCATCCTACCAAGGTAGCGCCAATAAACGGCCCGATAGCACCATTGCCAAGCTCTTGCGCCCATCGGATGGTGGCATTCGACTTCAGGTACTGGTTAGGTTCTGTGAGATCGGGGACGACCAGTACTGACGCCGCGTCATATAATTCTTCTAACATGCCGAAGAATAAGGCGAACGCACAAAGCAGCAGGATCGACCCGGCGCCAAGGTGGAGCGCCACGGCGAGCCCCACTAAAATGAGTGCACGGGCTAGGTTGACCAGGTACAGGGTGCGCAACTTGCTCCATCGATCGAGCATGACGCCGATCGGTATGGAGAGGAGCACCTTAGGTAACGTTGCTACGGTGGCAACTAGTGCGACCTCCAGCGCCGAGTCGGCATATGCGGTGGTCAGCACGGCGAAGGCAGCGACTCGGATCCCGTCGACGATGTTCGACCCCAGAGACACTGCGGCGAGCCGCACAATCGGCCCGCGTACTAAGGTTCGTGCGCTCATGAGACTAATTCCTTGCGTATTCAAACACCTGGTACTGCCCGTCCATCCATACAGCGATAGAATTTGGTAGGTCCGGCATGTTCCGGACCGACGCATCGGCATCCTTGAGGTGTCCTCCTTGGAACAATAAAGCCGTGCGGATGTGGGATCAATCCCGGGCGTCGATAGGCGAGCTAGCGAATCTCCCGTGAAGGGGTGGCGACTACCTCGTCGTTCACTGTGCGCGGCATACATGTGCGCCACGGTGGCTGCGTCCACCGCGAGTACGATCACTGAGGGCTCGCGGTCGGGATCACGCCTGCTGGGCGGGCGCCACAGCGGAGTCGGTGGGCTCATCCCGCGGTGGGGCGGCCGGCTCGTCGTCGATGCCCAGCTGGGCGGCCTCGCGCAGGGGAGGTTGCAGGACGGCGGCCCCCAGCACGATCGGTAGGTAGGCGGGCAGCACCGTCCAGGGCCCCACGAACACGTTCTGCACCACGGTCAGAGCCGCGAAGAACAGCCAGGGCGTGGCCTTGAGGCGCCCCAGGTCGCGCATCATCGCCGCTAGCGCCATCCCGGCGATGAGCAGCAGCAACAGGCCGCCCGGGATCGAGGCCGCCGCCCACATGTCCATGAGACCCGAGTGCAGCTCGATGCGGCCGCCGAACATGAAGTTCTCGACGTAACCGTTCTCCGGGTCGTAGCCCAGGGCGGCCATGCCTTGCTTGGCCACCCACAGATCCTCGAAACGGGGCTTGACGCCGGCGCCGTACCCCCAGGGCCGGTTCTGGAACAGCGCCCAGGAGGCTCCCAGCTCGGGGCGGGCGGACAGGAGCAGGCCCGCCGAGCTGGAGGACTGGGCGATGGTCCGGTTCTGGGCGTCCTCGCCCAGGGTCCCGGACTCCGAGGCCATGACCACCCCAACCATCGCCACGATCCCCACGACCGCCAGAACGAGGATCTGGGAGATCGCCAGGCGCCGGGGAGTAGGCACGTGCCACCGGGCCCAGGACGCCAGGGCCTGCCAGATGACCGTGCCCAGGATGATGGCCAGGAAGGCCAGGGTGGAGCGCGAGTCGGAGACGAGGAAGACGCCGCTGAGCACCAGCAGGGCCACGATCTGCACCAGCCGGCGCTGGTCGGCCACCAGGCTGAGGACCATGATCGTCACCGCCGCACCGATCCCGAACTTCCACGGGTTGGAGCTGGTCTGCAGCAGGGGCAGCGCGTCCAGGAACATGCCGAAGCCGACTGCCAGGGCCGCGCGTCTCGCGCCCAGCCGGCGGGCCCCCCACACGAAGACGGCCACCGCACAGGGAACCGCCAGCAGGCTCAAGGTGGTGACCCGGCGGGCCCAGGCCTCGACGACGAAGCTGCTCTCGGCCAGCAGGGACATGATGTAGGCCGTGCCCGACGCCAGGATGGACAGCACGAGTAGTAGCGAGAAGCGGCGCGCCTTGCGCACGGCCGTCCAGGTGATGGGGACCGAGGCGAGTGCGACACAGTCCCCGACGCTCAGGGCTGCCGCCAGCTCGCGGCGCACACCCACGCAGACCAGCAGGACGACGGCGATCGCCATCTCCAGCCGCCGCCATGTCGTCCCCGGTTCGCGGCTCGATTCAGGATCGGCGTCCGACGGCGTCCGCGAGTCCTGGTGGGAGGTGCCCTGCGACCATGTCTGGGCCACGGCCGGTCAGGCGTCTTCCCGAGAGCGACGACGCCCGATGATGAGCAGCGGGTCCTCGACCTTGTCCTGCGGGTTCTTCTGACTCAGGAAGTACAGCAGGATCGCCATGATGGCGCCGGCGGCCAGCCCGATGGCGGTCCCGATCAGCGCGGTCGACATGGCCGACAGGCTCGAGGGGGCGGAGGGGGTCGTGGGGGAGTCGACCACCTTGAGGGTCGCGGTGGTGTTTCCCGCCTGCCCCGAGCTGGACAGGTCGCGGGCCACCGAGTCCAGGGCCGTCAGCTCGGCCTCGGCGATCCTGTGGGCGCGCTCGGGATCCGTGCTGGTGGCTCGGATCTCCACCAGGGTGGTGCCGGTCTTGCTGGTCACCGAGACGGACTTGCGCAGCTCGTCCTGACTGATCCCCGTGTCCTTGGAGACCTCCGCGAAGGTGCTCTCCGAGGTCCCGATCTCCACCAGCGTCGGCATGATGGAGGTCAGGTAGTTGAAGGTGTTGGGGAGGTTGGCCTCACTGTTCTCCACACCCAGATTCGCATTGGCGGTGGAGGTGTACTGCGCCGGCGTCAACAGGCCGAAGACAGTGCCGATGATGGTGCCCAGCACAACGTGCATGACCACCAGGACTGCGTTCTTGCGCAGCGCGATGATGAGGGTTTCCGGGTCCATGGGTTCCGTTTCGGTGATTGCGGGAGCAACAGAATAGCGCGCCGTTTGGGGCGAGAGCCGGGCACGGGAAGTGACTCACCTCCTTCCCGGGCACTTCTCAGAACTCGTTGGGTCGTTGGGGTTTGAGGATTGCTGGCACTCGCAGGGTGATCGACCGGTCGGGTAGTGACCAATGCGACGAGCCGCCGCCAGGCGCAGTGGGACCAACGACGATGCGGGGCGAGTGACTCCTCGGCAGCGCTCAGGGGGCGTCGGGGGACTCGGTGGCGCTGGTGGCGCTGTGGCGGTGGACGGAGCCCTCGGTGCGCGAGTCGGTCCCCGCCCCCGAGGCGCCCTCGGAGCCGTGTGAGTTGTCTGCAGGCCCGGAGTGGAGCGTGGGCTCGGCCTTCATTCCGCGCAGGCCGTTCCAGGCGAGGTTGACCATGTGGGCGGCCACCTCCTCCTTGCTCATTGAGCGGTTCTCCAACCACCACTGAGCCGGCATGGCCACGATACCCACCAGCATCTGGGCGTACAACGGGGCCGTGCGCGGGTCGAGGTCGTGGGCGGCGAACTGCGAGGCGAGGATCCCGGAGACCTCGATGGCGACGTCGGCCAGCAGCGTGGAGTAGGTGCCGGCGGCGCGGTCCGAGCCGGCCGAGAGGATGCGGAAACCGTCGGGGGAGTCCTCGATATAGGTCAGCAGGGCCAGGGCGGCCCGCTCGGCGATCCGTGAGGCCGATCCGGAGGCGTCAGGCCCTTCCGTTGCGCGCCGCCCGGCCTCCGGCACCGCCGCGGCGTCCGCGGCCGGGTCCGCGATCGCCGAGGAGATTGCGGTTGAGATCGTGGTGATCTCCCGGTCGACGACGACGGCGTACAGGCCCTCCTTGCCGCCGAAGTGCTCGTAGACCACCGGTTTGGACACCTGGGCGCGGGCCGCCACCTCCTCCACACTCGTGGCGTCGAAGCCGCGCTCGGCGAACAGCCCGCGGGCCACGGCGATGAGCTGCTCGCGCCGCTCGCTGGCGCTCATACGGGTGCGCTTGGCCGCCATGGCCCTAGCCCCTCTTGCTGTGGTCCGCCGGCCGGGTGGGGCGACGGCGCTCGGACCACTGGGCGAAGCGCGCCGAGGCCAGGGCCCCGGTGCGGCGGGCCAGCCGGTGGCTGGGGGCCTCGATGTAGCGCTGGAACAACCAGGTCAGCGGCGCCGAGACCAACGGCGCCAGGATGAGCACCCACCACGGAGACATCGGCTGCGCGAGCAGCCCCTGTGGAACGATGGCAAGTCCTTCCGCCAGGTGGAGACCAAGCAGTGCCACCGGGGAGAGGAGGCTGAGCACCCACCACGGCGAGACCGAGTGGGTCAGCAGCCGCAGCGAGACCACGACCGGCTCGTGCACCAGGTAGAGGGAGAAGGACATGAGCCCCAGGTACTGCACGGTGCGCGAGCGCAGCAGGCCGCGCAGCGCCCCGGCCCGCACCACGAGGTGGACCAGGTAGGCCGCGGCCGCCAGGGTGACTGCGTTGGCCAGGCGCTGAGCCGTGTGGCTCTCCAACCCCGGCCACCAGGCCAGGGTGATGAGCAGCAGGCACACCAGGGCCTGCGCCGTCGCCCAGGGCTGGGGGCGCTGCGGCACCGGGGCGGGGTTGTGCCCCCAGGCCCAGCCCATGACCGCGCCGACGGTGAAGACCGGCAGGTAGCTGCCCGAGCCGGGGCTGGCGGTGATGATGGGCACCGCCAGGGCCGCCACCACCGGCAGCCAGGAGATCCGCCAGCGGGCGCACAGGGCCACCCCGAGGATCATCAGGGGCAGCACGAAGGAGAAGATCGCCTCGGCGTGCAAGGACCACAGGACGGTATTGCGGTAGGCGTGCTTGGGGATGAGCAGGTACTCCATGAGCATCTGGCGCGCCCCGAGCCCCACGGGGTGAGTGACGGTCATCCAGTGCCCCAGCGCCGGATCCTCCGAGCGCGGCACGAGCAGCATCGCGATGACTGCGAAGGTGGTGGAGGCCGCCGCCGGCAGCCACAGGCGCACGAAGCGCCTCGGGGCGTAGTCGACCCAGTCGAAGCGCCGCCCCTGGGCGTGGCGGCGGGCCACCGGGTAGGTCAGGGCCACACCGGACAGGACGAAGAAGATGAGGACGGCCTCATGGCCCGCCCACAGCAGGTGGAGGGGGCTCTGGGTGAGGATCCGGTTGAAGGTGCCGGTGGGCACGGTGCCGGGCCGCGCCCCGACCTCCGCCAGTGCGGGGACGGTCTCCAGGGCGTGGTGGATGAGCACGACGACGGCGGCCAGCCCGCGCAGCCCGTCGAGCTCGATGAGTCGCACCGCTGCCGGCTTGCCGGAGGAGGGAGGGGGAGCGGAGGGGGAACTGGACATGCCCCCATCCTGCCCTGTCCTCCCAGCCGACTGCGAAGCCCAAGGAGTGTGGCATGCGCCCCGCACCGGTGGGAGGCTCGGTGCCAGGTCCGGTCCTGGAGGCGACCGGGGCGCAACCGGGCGCGACCGGGGCGCGCTGAGCCGCCGCGAAGGTGCCGAGTGCGACCGGGACATGAGAGACTGTCCCGGCGTCTCGCCCCTCGCCGTCGGGCCCGGGTCGGGATGTGTCCTTCCGCCCTGGTGTAGCGGCAGCACGCAGGCCTTTGGAGCCTTGAGGCCCGGGTTCGAATCCTGGGGGCGGAGCGGCGTAGCATGAGCGGCGTTGGGGTTCCCTCGCTCTCACGCCTGACGGCGGTCACCCGGTCGCCGGTGGGATACGCGCCAACCGTCCATCCGTACCTGATTTCAGAAACCGTTGGAGTCCGTCCCCGGCCTCCGCCCGGTCGCGGCCGGAGACGTCGGGAGCCCGGGCGCGAACCTGTGAGAAGAGGACACGTGACGTCAACCGCACCCGCCGCCGTCATCGTCATGGCCGCAGGCAAGGGAACTCGTATGCGATCGGTCACCCCCAAGGTCCTGCACCGGATCGGCGGTCGCAGCCTCGTGGACCACGCCGTCACTGCAGCCAGGGGGCTCGAGCCCCAGCACCTCGTCGTCGTTGTGCGTCACGAGCGCGACGCCGTCATCGCCCACCTCGCCGAGGTCGCCCCCGACGCCGTCCCGGCCGACCAGGACGAGGTCCCCGGCACCGGGCGGGCCGTCGCCTGCGGGTTGGCCGCCCTGCCCGAGGATCTGGATGGGCCCGTCGTCGTCACCAGCGGCGACGTCCCGCTGCTGGACACCGCCACCCTGAAGGAGCTCCTGGCTCAGCATCATGAGCGCGGGGATGCCGTCACCCTGCTGACCACCGAGCTCGAGGACCCCACCGGCTACGGGCGAGTCGTGCGCGAGGCCGACGGCACCGTCTCGGCCGTCGTCGAGCAACGCGACGCCAGCGAGGCCCAGCGCGCTATCCGCGAGATCAACGCCGGCGTCTACGTCTTCGACGCCGCCCACCTGCGCACCGCCCTGGCGACCCTGGGCACGGACAACGACCAGGGCGAGGTCTACCTCACCGACGTCGTCGCCCACGCCCACCGGGCCGGCCGGTCCACCAGCGCGCTGGTCGCCACCGACCACTGGCTCGTCGAGGGCTGCAACGACCGCGCCCAGCTCGCCGAGCTCGGCGCCGAGCTCAACCGCCGCGTCCTGGCCGGCTGGATGGCCCAGGGCGTCGGCGTCGTCGACCCGGCCTCCACCTGGGTGGACGTCACCGCCGAGCTCGCCCAGGACGTCACCCTCGAGCAGGGCGTCCTCGTGCGCGGAACCACCCGGATCGGCCAGGGCGCCCGCGTGGGCGCCTACGCGATCCTCACCGACGCCGTCATCCCGGCCGGCTGCGTCGTGGCCCCCTTCAGTCAGCTCGACGCCGACGCCGCCCAGGCCTGACGCATGAGCGCAGCGCAGCTTCGGCCCCGACCAGTGAGGCCGTCCGGGGCGTGCCGGCCGGGGCGATCACTGACCTTCACCTCCGTCTCCAACAGTCACATCGAGGGCCGCACCGGCCGTGAGAAGGGAACCACGTCATGACGGGCATCATTACCAAGGGTGAGAAACGGCTGGTCGTCGTCTCCGGACGCGCCCATCCCGAGCTCGCCCGGGACGTGGCCAGCGAGCTCGGCACCGAGGTGCTGTCCTCCACGGCCTACGACTTCGCCAACGGGGAGACCTACGTCCGCTTCAACGAGTCGGTGCGCGGCTGCGACGTGTTCGTCGTCCAGTCCCACGGCGACCGCGTCAACGACTGGCTCATGGAGCAGCTCATCATGGTGGACGCCCTCAAGCGCGCCTCCGCCAAGCGCATCACCGTGGTCGCCCCCTTCTTCCCCTACGCCCGTCAGGACAAGAAGCACCTGGGGCGTGAGCCCATCAGCGCCCGCCTCGTGGCCGACCTCTACAAGACCGCCGGCGCCGACCGCCTCATGAGCGTGGACCTGCACACCTCCCAGGAGCAGGGCTTCTTCGACGGACCCTGGGACCACCTGTGGGCCCAGCCGGTGCTCGTGGACTACGTGCGCACCCGCGTCGACCCGGCCAACGCCGCCGTCGTCTCCCCCGACGCCGGCCGCATCCGGGTGGCCGAGCGCTGGGCCAACCAGCTCGGCGGCACCCCGCTGGCCTTCGTCCACAAGACCCGCGACGTCACCCGCCCCAACGAGTCGGTGGCCAACCGCGTCGTCGGCGACGTCGAGGGACGCTCCTGCGTCCTGGTCGATGACATGATCGACACCGGCGGCACCATCGCCAAGGCCGTCCAGGTGCTCCTGGACTCCGGGGCCAAGGACGTCATCGTCGCCGCGACCCACGGGGTGCTCTCCGGGCCGGCTGTGGACCGGCTCTCCACCTGCGGGGCCCGCGAGGTCATCGTCACCGACACCCTGCCGATCCCCGCCGGCAAGCGCTTCGAGCAGTTGACGGTCCTGCCGATCGCGCCGCTGCTGGCGCGCGCCATCAAGGCCGTCTTCGACGACGGCTCAGTGGCGGAGCTCTTCGACACCGTCGGCGTCGCCGGCGACTGAGACAGTCGGGTCCGCTCCTCGCAGGACCCCCATGAGCCACCGCGCGCTGGCTCCGGCCGCCGCGCTCCCGCCCTCGCCGAGCCCCTCACCGGGCCCGGCGAGGGCGTTTTTCATGGGGTGGGCTCCCCATGACGGCGAGTTGCGCTCGAAGTGTGCAGTAACCTTTAGATAACGATTTCGTTGCAAACCGACCTTGCGGTCACGTAGCGTGGCGCCGTCATCGAATTGTGTTCCTTTCGTTGCCTCTTCGTGTTCCGCATGGTCGGATGCGCTCCCCGAACTAACAAGCGCTACCAGTTACATTAATCGTTATCGCAGACATTCATCCGGTGACTCATGTGGGCCTCATCCGTCCCGCTACCAGCGATGATCTGTGATCCGCTTGCGCGTTGCTCGCCATATGTACCGGAGGTTCCTGTGCGTCGTCTCTCCACCATCCCCCGTCTTGCCATCATCGTCTCCCTCCTGCCGCTCCTGCTCGCCTCGATGGTTGTCCTGACCCCCGCCGCCCCGGTGGCCACGGCTCAGGAGACCGAGGCCGATGCCGACGGAGACGACCCGGGCGACGGCTCCGGCGACGTCGGTGACAACGAGGCCGCCGCTGCCGCTGGTACTGACCCCTCCGGCCAGTCCTCCCGGGAGCCCGCCTACACGGCCGCGCCCCTGCCCACGGTGCAGATCGACGGCGTCGCCTGGGGGCAGCTCGTCGTCGGCGACGTGGTCTACGTCGTCGGCAACTTCAACAACGCCCGCCCGGCTGGGGCCCGTGCCGGACAGCAGGAGGTCCCGCGCTCCAACATCCTGGCCTACGACCTCAACACCGGGAAGCTCATCGAGGACTTCGCCCCCACCCTCAACGGCGCGGGACGAAGCCTGGCCCTCTCCGAGGACGGCAAGACCCTCTATGTCGCCGGGGAGTTCGACAAGGTCAACAACGAGTGGCACAGCCGTCTGGCCGCCTTCGACATCTCCCACGGGCACGGCACCCTCATCTCCTCCTTCCATCCCGTGTTCAGCACCACCGTCAAGGACATCGCGGTGGCCGGCGACACCCTCTACGTCGGGGGCTACTTCACCAAGGTGAACAACCAGCAGCGGACCCGCCTGGCCGCCCTCAAGGCCTCCACCGGTGAGCTCCTGGACTGGACCGCCTCCGCCGAGGGCCCCAACGCCCAGGTCTACGCGATCGAGGTCTCCCCGGACCATTCCAAGGTCGTCATCGGTGGCTCCTTCTCCACGGTCAACGGCTCGAGCAAGCCCGGATACGGGATGGCGCTTCTGAGCGCCTCCACCGGTGAGGTGCTGCCCATGCCGGTCAACGACACCGTGCGCACGGCCGGTGAGAAGGCCGCCATCTTCGATATCGCCGTCGACGAGGACGGTTTCTACGGCACTGCCTACTCCGCTGTCGGGCGCCTCGACGAGGCCAACCTCGAAGGGAGCTTCAAGGCCGACTGGAACGGCAACCTTGTCTGGCTCGAGCCCTGCCACGGTGACACTTATGGGATCGCCCCCACCAAGGACACCGTCTACACGGTGGGGCATGCCCACTCCTGCGAGACCATCTACGGGTTCCCCAACATGCCCGAGGTGCGCAAGGACGGTCAGCACCCCCTGTACGTGCGGGCCATGGCCTTCACTAACAGCCCCGATATCACCATCCGCCACCAGGGGGTGGTCGACGGGTACCAGGACTGGTCGACCTCGGGTCTTAAGAGCCCCACGATCATCGGCTGGTACCCGGACCTGGAGGCGGGGAAGTTCACGAAGACGTCCCAGGCCGCCTTCAAGGTCGACGTCACCGACTCCTACATCCTTATGGTGGGCGAGTTCATCGAGGCCGACGGCAAGGTCCAGCAGGGGATCGTGCGCTACCCCAGGCGCGCGGGCCAGCCCACGCTGCCCCCCGAGGGCAAGGCCGAGACCCTGGCGGCCAAGGCGGAGGTGACGACCTCGGGCTCAGTGAGGGTGGGGTTCAACGCCACCTGGGACCGCGACGACCCGACCCTGACCTACAGCCTCTACCGGGATGACGAGACCACGCCGGTGGCCACCGAGAAGATCAGCGACACCCGCTGGGCCCTCAAGAGCCACAGCCTGGAGGACACCACCTGCTCGCCCGGCGATCACACCTACCGCCTGGTGGTCTCCGACCCCAGCGGCAACACCATCACCGCCCAGATCCCGAGCCTCACGGTCCCCAAGACGGCGCAGAACAACAAGGAGAAGGGCAAGAAGGCCAAGCCTGCCGCTGAGGCGAAGGACGCTGCCAACAACGCGGACCAGGACGGCAACCAGCAGGCCGCCGACGAGGACCAGGACGTTGATGAGGAGGACGACAACTGAGCGCTCCGGCCAGGCGGGTCCTGGCCTGGAACGCCTGGACCGGTGCAGACATGAAGGGCGGGTCCGATGCTCGAAGCATCGGACCCGCCCTTGACGCTGGTGCCGGCAGCCGGCTCACCAGGAGCGGCGCGTCGGTTGCCTGCGGCGACCGGCCGAGGCCGCAGAGGCAGCCGAGGCGGAGGCTGTGTGCCGGGCCGAGGAGGCCGACGACGCCGAGGCCATCTGCTGGCCGGGCTGGATCGACGGCGGCGGAGGCGGGGGCGGGGCGTCCGGCCGATCAGGACTGCGGTGGCGTCCACCCGCTGACGCCGACACCGGCGTGAGGTGGCGGGTCTGCTCGATGGAGGACTCCTCGGACAGTGGCGTCACGAGAGTCAGCCTCGGCTTGGACATCCGCCGGCGTCGAGCCAGGGTCTGCCGGCGTGAGGGCGCCTGCTGACGCATCGACGTCGAAGGGGAGGGGGAGTCGGTCTCGGAGGCTGAGTCCTGCGTGCGCGCCGCCACGCGCGAGACCCCGGCGGCGGCCGGGGGCTCCGGGGCCGAGGAGGTCGGCTGGGTCCGGCGTCGGCCCGTCGTCGTCGGCAGGGCGGAGGCATCCTGCCAGCCGGCCGATGTCACCGAGCGGTCCGCTGAGGGCGAGGTGATGCGCCGTCGGACGGGCGTGCTCGGCGCGGAGCTCGACGTCGGTCCCGAGACACGCCGGCGCCCGGTGGCCGGCGTGGCGGAGGCGGGGGAGCCGGCGGACGAGGTGATCGGTGCCGGGGCCGACGTCGGTGCCGGCGGGTACTGGAAGGAGGGCCCCGCCGAGGGGGCGGAGGAGGCCGGGGAGGCTGAGGAGCCCGAGGAGGCCGAGACGGTCTGCCCGGTGGGCAGGGCGGTGCTGCGCCGGGTGGGGCCGTCGGGTGCGCCCGGGAAACGGTGGCTCCCGGAAGTCGGGGCGGCCGTGTAAGGCTGCACCGCGATCGACGGGGAGGCCGGCACCGTCAGGTCGGCGGGGGTGGGAAGCGGAGGGGGCAACGGCGCGTGCCTGTAAGGGGCACTGGCCTCGGAGGCCGACTGGGACGAGACGGTCCCGGCCGAGATGGTCTCGGCCGAGGCGCTTGGCGCCGACAGGTCGGCCTGCTGGCGCTGCATAGCGGAGGTGATGCCGGAGGTGAAGCTGTGCGCCGGGTCCGGGGTGGAGGACTGGACGGACGGCTGTGCTGAGGACTGAGCGGAGACGGAGGCCGCCGAGGGCGACGACAGCGGCGCCGCGCTCATGTAGACGGGGCTCTGCGAGGCGGGGGACATCGGCACCGGGGAGGCCGGCGACGGCATCGGCGCCGGGGCGTGGGCCGGCTCCTGGGCGGAGGGCACCGGCTGGGCGGCCGGATTCGCGGAGTCGGAGATCGCAGGCATCGCGGTCGTCTGCTGGGGCGACTGGGGCGACTGGGGGGCCGAGAAAGACGGGGCCGGTGCTGATGAGGCCGTCGGCTGAGAGGCCGGTACTGGGGCCGACGTCGAGCCCGGCAGCATGGGCGCGGAAGCGGGGGACGGCATCGAGGCGGGGGCCGCCTGCGGGGCCATGGCGCCGGGGGCCGGGATGACGGAGGCCTCGGGGGAGGCCGGGACCGGAGACTGGGCCGGGAGCTGCTGATACTGGTAGGGCGGCTGCGCCTGCACCTGAGGCTGCGCGGGCGGCTGGCTCGGTCGCAGCAGGTCCGAGGTCTTCTGCCTCAGGGCGCTCAGCGTGGTCGCGGTGCGCCCGGGGCGGATCTCTGCGCCCCTGTCGGCGCCGTGGCCGCTGTCGCGCCGGTGACGGAACATCGCGTAGGACACGGAGGCCAGAAGCCCCAGCAGCAGTCCGGAGATCGCCGCGGCCCGGGCGCCGGGGCGCTCCATGGTGGTGTTGGCCGTCGTGGCGGGCGAGGTGGTGCTCGTCGTCATGCCCAGGGCCTGCTTGCCCAGCAGCTCGCCGGAGGTGAGCTCCTTGTTGAGCGAGTCGGCCGTCGCCTGGGCCATGTCGACGGCCTTCTGCTTGCTGCCGGCCTTGGCGGTGATGGACAGGACCAGGGTCTCGGGCGGGTTGGTGACCGTCAGCGCGTCCGACAGGTCGGTGGTCTCCATGTTCAGGTCGGCTGCCGCCGGCTCGAGGACCTTCGGGCTCGTGGAGAGCTCCACGAGGGTCGGCATGAGGTCCTTGGCCTGGGTGGAGAAGGAGGGGGTCTCCTTGGACTTGGGCTGGATGCCCAGAGTCGTGGTGGCCATGGCCACCGGCTTCGTCGACAGGGCCACTCCCAGCCCGGCCAGGATGCATACGAGCAGGATGACGAGGCAGGCGACTAGGTTCCTGCGGATGGCGTGAAGGATCTGCGACGGCTGCACGCTGCTCCTCATCTGGTCTGGGGAAGATCTGGATCTGGTCGATACCGGCGGCCCGTCGGGCACCGTGGGCCGTGTGGCCCGGCGGATGCTGAAAGGCTACGGCCCAACCCTAACTGTAAGATCACGCTCAGGTCTCGGCGACTGTAGTAGCCTTCGCTGCGCCCCCGGCCACGCCTGGAATCCTCAGACGTGGGGGAGCGGGCGATGTGGTGAGTCTTTCACTGGAATCGTGTGATGGGTGAGGGTCCTGAGGACCCCCGTCCCCACAGTGAAGAAGGCGTCGGGGTCGGCCCAGTCGGGACGACGTCGACGGATTTCTTCCGGTCGGTCCTGACCTTGGTCAGGGCCGCCGAGGCCCTCCCAGCATCTTCCCGGGCATTTCTCACAGCGGTCCTGTCGCGGCTTGCCGCCCCGCCGGCCGGCCGCCGACAAACCACCGACCGACCACCGACTCGACCGCCGTGACATCACGGCGGTCATGACACAACAAGGGAGGAACGATGTCCTTCGCCAGGACCCTGTTCATCGTCCTCCCTATGGTGGGCGTCGCCCTGGCGGTCCTCATCTTTGTGGCTGACCGCATCCACCGCCGCCCCATAGCCGGGGCCGCACTGGTCATGGGCGCCATCGGTTTCGTGCCGGTGTGGGTGATGATCCCCTTCGAGCCCAATGTGCCTCCGGCCACCTTGGCCTGCTTCCTGGTGGTTCTCTCCCTCCTGCCCGGCTTCTCGTGGCGGCTGACCAGCGGTGACTTCATGGTCGCCACCGCCTGGTGCCTGGTGGGCCTGTCCGTCGCCGCGGGCTCGCCGCTCAACTATGTCCTGTCCGACGTCGTCTTCGGCGCCCTGCCCGCCTACCTCGCCGGACGGCTGCTCGTGGAGCGGCTCGGGCTGCGGCGAGTGGCGGAGGTCCTGGCCATCGTGTGGATCGTGGTGGCCGTGCTGGCGCTGTTCGAGGCTGTCACGACCATCAACCCCTTCAGCTACATCGCCATTGAGAACAACCTCTACGAGGAGTGGGCCCCGCCCCTGGCCCGGGGCAGCTTCACCCGTGTCGAGGGGGCCTTCGGTCACCCCATCGCTCTGGGGGTGTGCCTGGCTGCCGGGATTCCGCTCATCCTGGCCGCGCGGTGGAGGCCCGGCTACCGGATCGCGGCCGGTGCCCTCGTCCTGGGGGCGACCATCCCGACCTTCTCCCGCTCGGCGATCGCCTGCGCCGTCATCGCCGTCATCCTCAGCCTCATGCAGGTGCACATCAACATCCCCGCCCTGTGGAGGATGAGCTTCCTCATGGTGCTGGTCGGTGTGGGCAGCGTGCTGCTGCCCTACGTCCTGGGCGTCTTCGACTCGGCCGGCCGCGAGCAGGAGGACTCGGCCGGCTACCGCGGCGACATCCTCGTCCTGGTGCGCCAGCTCAAGCCGCTGGGACTGTCCTCTTCTTATCAGAAGGTAGGGGACTCGGTGGCCTGGGGCGGCTACAGCTCCATTGACAACCACCTGCTCCTGACCGCGTTGCGCTTCGGGTGGATCCCCGTGGTGCTCGTCATGGTGGGGCTGCTGGTCTACGCCGCCAGGGCCGTCGTCCAGCGCTCCAACCCCGCGCAGATCGCGCTGCTCAGCCTCATCCCGGCCTACGGCACGGTCGCCTTCATCACCCAGATCGGCACCGTCGTGTGGCTCATCGCCGGCATGGCCGCCTCGGCGCAGGTCTCCGTCCTGCTGGAGAGCCGCAACAAGACCACGGGCGGGGGCGTCGGCGTCGTCGCCGGGCACGCCAACCCCTGGAACCAGGTCCGCAGCGGGGACTGGGTCCGCCGGGCCTTCACCGGCCGACCGGTCCGGCCCGCCGGTGGTTCCGGGGCGGGGAGTCACTAGACTCGCGGCCGTGCTCCTGACTGCGCTCCTGCCTCCGCTGCTCGCCGACGCCGACATCGCCCGCACCGTTCGCGCCGCCTCCTCCCGCTCGCGCACCGACCGCAGCCTCGTGGTGGCGCCGGGCGCCCGACCCGCTGTCCTGGCCGCCATGGCCCTGGGCGAGGAGGGCGTCCAACGGGTCGCCGGCGGTGACGCGCCGGCGGCCGGCTCCGCCGAGGCCTCCGGCACGCCCCTGCTGGTCGTTACCGCCACCGGCCGCGAGGCCGAGGAGACGGCCCTGGCGCTGCGCAGCTACCTGCCGGCGGAGAACGTCGCCGTCATGCCCGCCTGGGAGACCCTGCCCCACGAGCGCCTCTCGCCGCGCGCCGACACCGTCGCCCAGCGTCTGTCCGTCCTGCGCCGCCTGGCCCACCCCGAGGAGGGCGGGGCGATCCGTGTCCTCATCGTCCCCGTGCGCGCCCTGCTGGCCCCCGTCATCGCCGGGCTCGGCGAGCTCGAGCCCGTCCAGCTGGCCCCCGGTCTGACCGTCGGTCTGGAGGAGACCGCCCGCCGCCTGGAGGCCGCCGCCTACACGCGCGTCGACATGGTTGAGTCCCGCGGCGAGTACGCCGTGCGCGGCGGCATCCTCGACGTCTTCCCGCCCTCCGAGCCCCGGCCGGTGCGCGTGGACTTCTTCGGCGACGAGATCGACGAGGTCTCCTCCTTCGCCGTCGCCGACCAGCGCACCATCGAGACGCTGGGCGCTGTCACCGCCATCGCCTGCCGCGAGCTGGTCCTCACCGACGCGGTGCGCGAGCGCGCCGCCGCCCTGGCCGACGCCGTCCCCGGCGCCGCCGACATGCTGGAGAAGATCAGCCAGGGCATCGCCGTGGAGGGCATGGAGTCCCTCGCCCCGGTGCTGGTTGAGAAGATGGTCCCGCTGCTGGACCTCGTCGGTGACCGGCTCACGGTGCTGCTGGAGCCCGAGCGGGTGCGCAAGCGCGCCGAGGACCTGACCGCCACCACCACCGAGTTCCTCGCCGCCGCCTGGACCTCGGCGGCCTCCGGCGGCACAGTCCCCGTCGACCTGTCCGCCGCCGCCTTCGCCCACCTGGCCGAGGCCCGGGCCCTGGCCCTGTCCTCCAACCGCGGCTGGTGGTCCTTCACCGCCCTGGCCGCCGGCCCCGAGACCACCCGCCTGGACCTCAGCGACCCCCACACCTACCGCGGCGAGCTCGAGCGGGCCGTGGCCGACCTGGGACGGATGGCCCGCCAGGGCTGGACCGTCGTCGTGGCCACCGACGGGCCCGGACCCGGCCGGCGCATGGCCCAGCTCCTGGGCGACGGCGACGTCCCCGCCCGCATCGTCGACCAGCTCTCCGAGGCCGGCGAGCTCGGCCGCGATGGCGACTGGGCCCCCGACCCGGCCGCTGTTTCTGATGACGCCGACGGCTCGGCCGGTGCCCCGACGGCGGGCCCCGGCGATGGCGTCGTGCGCGTCACCCAGGCCAGCGCCGGCCACGGCTTCCTCGCCGAGGGCCTGCGCCTGGCCCTCATCGCCGAGTCCGACCTCACCGGGCGGGCCTCGGCAGGCCCCCGCGAGCGCCGCAGCCTGCCGGCCCGCCGCGCCCGCCGCTCCGTGGACCCCCTGTCCCTGCACGCCGGGGACCTCGTGGTCCATGCCCAGCACGGGGTGGGGCGCTTCATCGAGCTGAGCCGGCGCACCGTGGGCGGGGCCCGCTCCTCGGCCACCCGCGAGTACCTCGTCATCGAGTACGCCCCCTCCAAGCGCGGCCAGCCCGGCGACCGCCTCCTGGTACCCACCGACGCCCTGGACCAGGTCACCAAGTACGTCGGCGGCGACAGCCCCGCCCTGAGCAAGATGGGCGGCGCCGACTGGGCCAAGACCAAGTCCAAGGCCCGCAAGGCCGTGCGCGAGATCGCCGGCGAGCTCGTGCGCCTCTACGCCGCCCGCGCCGCCACCACCGGCCACGCCTTCAGCCCCGACACCCCCTGGCAGGCCGAGCTGGAGGAGGCCTTCCCCTACACCGAGACCCCCGACCAGCTCTCCACCATCGACGAGGTCAAGGCCGACATGGAGAAGGCCCAGCCGATGGACCGGCTCGTGTGCGGCGACGTCGGCTACGGCAAGACCGAGATCGCCGTGCGCGCCGCCTTCAAGGCCGTCCAGGACGGCAAGCAGGTCGCGGTCCTGGTGCCCACGACGCTCCTGGTGAGCCAGCACGCCGAGACCTTCACCGAGCGCTACGCCGGCTTCCCGGTGACCGTGGCGGCCCTGTCCCGCTTCCAGGACGCCGCCGAATCCGCCAAGGTGCTCGAGGGGTTGGAGAAGGGGAGCGTGGACGTCGTCGTCGGCACTCACCGACTCATCACCGGTCAGGTGAAGTTCAAGGACCTGGGCCTGGTCATCATCGATGAGGAGCAGCGCTTCGGGGTGGAGCACAAGGAGACCCTCAAGGCGCTGCGCACCAACGTGGACGTCCTGTCCATGTCCGCCACCCCGATCCCACGGACCCTGGAGATGGCGGTCACCGGCCTGCGCGAGATGTCCACCCTGGCGACCCCGCCCGAGGACCGCCACCCGATCCTGACCTACGTGGGCGCCTACGAGACCAAGCAGGTCTCCGCCGCGATCCGCCGTGAGCTGCTGCGCGAGGGGCAGGTGTTCTTCGTCCACAACCGGGTCGAGGACATTGACGCCACCGCCGCGCGCCTGGCCGAGCTGGTGCCCGAGGCGCGCGTGGCCACCGCCCACGGGCAGATGAACGAGCACCAGCTCGAGGCCGTCATCGACTCCTTCTGGCGTAAGGAGACCGACGTGCTCGTGTGCACCACGATCGTGGAGACCGGGCTGGACGTGTCCAACGCCAACACCCTCATCGTGGACCGTGCCGACCGCATGGGCCTGTCCCAGCTCCACCAGCTGCGCGGGCGCGTGGGGCGCGGCCGGGAGCGGGCCTACGCCTACTTCCTCTACCCCTCGGACAAGCCCCTGACCGAGACGGCCCTGGAGCGCCTGCGCACCATCGCCACCAACACGGATCTGGGGGCCGGGATGCAGGTGGCCATGAAGGACCTGGAGATCCGCGGCTCGGGCAACCTGCTCGGCGGCGAGCAGTCCGGGCACATCGCCGGGGTCGGCTTCGATTTGTACGTGCGCATGGTCTCCGAGGCCGTGGCCGCCTACAAGAAGGCCCTGGCCCGCTCCGGGAAGGCCGGCGCCGAGGCGATCGGCTTCGAGGAGGGCGACGAGGAGGACGTCGAGCTGCGCATCGAGCTGCCCGTGGACGCCACCGTCCCCGAGGACTACATCCCCCACGAGCGCCTGCGTCTGGAGGCCTACACGAAGTTTGCGGCGGCACGCTCGGGGGAGCAGGTCGACGACGTCCTGGAGGAGCTGGCCGACCGCTACGGGCCCGTGCCCGAGGCGACCGCCCGCCTGGCGGCGCTGGCGCGCCTGCGGGCCCTGGCCGCCGAGCTGGGGGTGCGCGAGATCGTCGCCCAGGGCAAGTCGGTGCGTTTCGCCCCGGTGGACCTGCCCGAGTCGGCGCGCATGAAGGTCACCCGCCTCTACCCGGGGACCGTGCTGAAGCCGGCCACGCGCACCATCGTGGTGCCCGCCCCGGGCACCAACCGCATGGGCGGGGCGGCCCTGTCCGGTGAGGAGGTCGTGCGGTGGGCCGAGGTGCTCCTGCGCGCCGTCGTCCAGGGCGACACTGCCTACGAGACCGAGGCCACCACCTACCGCAAACGCCGCTGACGGTGGGCGGCGGCGGACCGGCTGCGTGCGTCGTCGCAGGCGGAACGGTAGGGTCGGGGCAGAAATGTTGTGACACCATGTCGCCCTCCGGCGTCGTCCCCTTCCAGGAGCAAACCGTGACCCGAAGCCTTGCCGCACGCACGCGCGTCCTCGCCGCCAGCGCTGCACTCCTCCTTGCCGTCGGGGCGCTCGCCGGCTGCTCCGACCACCCCGGTCAGGTGGCCGACATGCACTACACCGGCCTGGACGGGGCCCGCCACTCCGTGGTCGTCAGTGAGAAGGACGTCGACGTCGTGGTCAAGGAGCTGGACTCCGCACTCGGTTGGGAGAACCTGGTACGTCAGGGCGTGAATCGGTCTGAGATCGTGAACGGCCTCCTTCAGGCCCCTGTCCTGGTTGAGGTCGGCCAGGCCCATGGTCTGACTGTCACTGACGCGCAGATCGTGCAGCTGGTCAAGGAGCGGCTGGGCTTCGAGCCCCGCAAGCCGGAAACGCTCACCTACCTGCGGGCGAGTTTGTTGAATGGCCAGTACCAGCAGCTTTCTCAGCACCCGGAGCAGGCTGGGCAGCAGGGGAAGGTCGCGCTCGCCGACCTGGACAAGGTTCGCGGCACGCTCGACGGTGACATCTCCCCGCGCTACTCGAATAAGGCTCAGACCTGGCTGACCCGAACCGATCCCCGCCTGGAAGCCGGCAACAACCCCTTCGGCGGTGGCCTGCAGCAGGCGCCCCAGCAACAGCAGCAGGCCCCCCAACAGCAAGCCCCGCAGGAAGGTGGCCAACAGCAGGCCCCGCAGCAGCAGGGTGGTGGCCAGCAGCAGCCTCAGCAACAGGCTCCTCAGCAGGGCGGACAGCAGCCCGCCGACTCCGGCCAGACCGACGGGCAGGGCCAGACCGGTCAGGCCGACGGCGCCGCGGGCGAGGCCGGCCAGGGCACCGAGCACTCCGAGACCAGCGGCCAGTAGGGCCGCACAGAGCCCCCAGGACGACGGCGGAAGCGAGAGACCGCCGTCGTCCAGTGTTTCTCGCCGGGCGTGAACACTGTGCAATCCTCAGGACCATGGCCCTCGTGGTGGGGGAGTCGGCCCGCTAGGCTGATCCTGCATTCGGCAGTCGCGCGCGAGCGTGCCCGACGCCGACGACCGCATCACGATCCCCTCAGCAAGGAGCACCAAGTGGCCCTCATCGAGAACGTTCACGCCCGCGAGATCCTCGACTCCCGTGGCAACCCGACCCTCGAGGTCGAGATCCTTCTGGAGGACGGTGCTTCCGCTCGCGCCGCCGTCCCCTCGGGCGCCTCCACCGGTGCCTTCGAGGCCGTTGAGCTGCGCGACGGCGACAAGGGCCGCTACGGCGGCAAGGGCGTGGAGAAGGCCGTCGACAACGTCAACGACATCATCGCCCCCGAGATCATCGGCTTCGACGCCGCCGACCAGCGCGGCCTCGACCAGCTCATGATCGAGCTCGACGGCACCCCCAACAAGGGCAAGCTCGGCGCCAACGCCATCCTCGGCGTCTCCCTGGCCGCCGCCCAGGCCTCCGCCGAGTCCGCCGGTCTGGACCTGTTCCAGTACGTCGGCGGCCCCAACGCCCACGTCCTGCCCGTGCCCATGATGAACATCCTCAACGGTGGCTCCCACGCCGACTCCAACGTGGACATCCAGGAGTTCATGATCGCCCCCATCGGCGCCCCCACCTTCCGTGAGGCCCTGCGCATGGGCGCCGAGGTCTACCACGCCCTCAAGGCGGTCGTGAAGGACCGCGGCCTGTCCACCGGCCTGGGCGACGAGGGTGGCTTCGCCCCCAACCTCGACTCCAACCGCGAGGCCCTTGAGCTCATCGTCGAGGCCATCGAGAAGGCCGGCTACAAGCCCGGCAAGGACGTGGCCCTGGCCATGGACGTCGCCTCCTCGGAGTTCTTCGACGAGAAGACCAAGACCTACCAGTTCGAGGGCGAGGCCCGCGACAACGCCTTCATGGTCGACTACTACGAGAAGCTCATCACCGACTTCCCGATCGTCTCCATCGAGGACCCGCTCTCCGAGGACGAGTGGGACGACTGGAAGGCCCTGACCGACAAGATCGGCGACCGGGTCCAGCTCGTCGGCGACGACTTCTTCGTCACCAACCCCGAGCGCCTCGCCAAGGGCATCAAGCTCGGCGCCGCCAACGCCCTGCTGGTCAAGGTCAACCAGATCGGCTCCCTGACCGAGACCCTCGAGGCCGTGGAGATGGCCCACCGCGCCGGCTACAAGTCCATGACCTCCCACCGCTCCGGTGAGACCGAGGACGTCACCATCGCTGACCTGGCCGTGGCCACCAACTCCGGTCAGATCAAGACCGGCGCCCCCGCCCGCGGCGAGCGCGTCAACAAGTACAACCAGCTCCTGCGCATCGAGGAGGCCCTCGGCGACGCCGCGGTCTACGCCGGCGCCGGCGCCTTCCCCCGCTTCCAGGCCTGAGCCTGACGGCGGCCAGCCGACGTCGAGCCGCTGACTGACGCGATACCTCAGCCGCGACTCGACGACGACGCACCCCACCGCTTCGGGGCAGACGGGTTCTCCCGCCTGCCCCGAAGCGTCGTCTATGGCAGTCCTGTATGTGCGCCCGGCAGGGGCGGGCCATGACCGAAGCGTGAGCAACGCGCCCGGTGGGGTGCGCTGTCTCCTGTGCCCTGGTGAGGCAGGATGCCGGTATGACTCCACGCCGCCCCTCCTCCAGCCAGTCCGGGACGCGCCGCGTCGCCGGCGGCGCCCGGCCCCGCCAGGTACCGGCCGAGAGGGCGGCCTCCGCGGTCGGGTCGGGCTCCGGCTCGTCCGGCTCCCGGCAGCGGGGCCTGCCGATGGCGGTGCCCGAGCGGACCCTGCCGCCCCGGGTCGTCATCCTGGCGGTCGTGTGCCTGCTGGCCTTCGTCGTCATCTTCACCTCCCTGCGCGCCTACCTGTCACAGCAGGCCCAGTACGACGCCGTCGTCGACAGGATCAAGGAGGCCTCCGACACCTCCACCACCCTGGAGAACGAGCTGGCCCAGTGGAAGGACGACACCTACGTGCGCTCCCAGGTCCGTGAGCGCCTCGGCTACGTCATGCCCGGCGACACCAGCTACGTCGTCGTCGGCGCCGACTCCATGAAGGAGAACGAGGCCGGCGGAGGGGCCACCCCGGGCTCCCCGGACGCACCCTGGTACGAGGAGCTCCGGGACTCCTCGCGGGCCGCCGGCCAGGCAGGCGGCACCGCCCCGGCAGGATCGAAGGGTGGGACGGACGGCAAGACCCTCAACCCCGCCCAGAAGGAGCTGCCGACCGGGGAGCCCAACCAGGCGCCGTCGGATCCGCCCAAGACCACGCCGAAACCGGCCGTCACCCCGCAGACGAAGGAGACCCCGTGAGCCCCACGCCCCAGACGCAGGAGCCGGTGTCGTCGGCCGACCTCGAGGCCCTGGCCGAGCAGCTGGGGAGGGTGCCGCGCGGAGTCGTCGCCATCGCGGCCCGCTGCGTGTGCGGGCGCCCCACCGTGGTGCGCACCGCCCCGCGCCTCGACGACGGCACCCCCTTCCCGACCAGCTACTACCTCACCCACCCGGCCGCCGTGAAGGGCTGCTCCACCCTGGAGGCCGAGCACCTCATGGAGACCTTCAACGCCGAGCTGGCCGACGACGCCGAGCTGGCCACCGCCTACGCCTCCGCCCACGACGACTACCTGGCCCGTCGTGCCGAGCTCGGGCAGGTTTCTGAGATCGAGGGGGTCTCCGCCGGCGGCATGCCCACGCGCGTCAAGTGCCTCCATGCCCTGCTCGGGCACACCCTGGCCGCCGGAGCCGGCGTCAACCCCATCGGTGACCGCACGCTGGAGGCCCTGCGCGAGCGCGGACTGTGGGATCCTGAGCGCTGCTCCTGCTGACCGCCCAATCGGCCTCGGCCCGCATCGGGCCTGAGCCCCCGTTCCGATCCAACCGCCCCGCGTCCGCACTGTCCGCACCGCCCGTTCGGGCCGTGCCCGCTTCCGCCGTCATTCCCCTTCCCAGGAGGCCGCCACCATGACCCGCGTCGCCGCAATCGACTGCGGCACCAACACCATCCGCCTCCTCGTCGCCGAGGCCCACCGTGACGACTCCGGGCGCCCCCGCCTGGAGGTGCTGCGCCGCCGCAACGAGATCGTGCGCCTAGGTCAGGGAGTGGACCGCACCGGCCTGCTCGACCCCGAGGCCCTGGAGCGCACCCTGGCGGCCGTGGCCTCCTACGCCGCCGACTGCGCCGAGCTGGGTGTCGCCCCCGGGGGCGACGTGCGGCGCTTCGTGGCCACCTCCGCCACCCGCGACGCCCGCAACCGCGAGGACTTCGTGGCCGGGGTCAGGCGCCTGCTGGGCATTGAGCCCGAGGTCGTCAGCGGCCAGGAGGAGGCCCGCCTGTCCTTCACCGGCTCGCTCCTGGGCGCCGGTGAAGATGAGGGGGCGTCAGGGCCGGGGGAGCACGCGCCCGCGCCGCGGCTCGTCGTCGACCTCGGGGGCGGCTCCACCGAGCTGGTCCTGGGCGTGGATCAGCCCAGCACCGCCATCAGCCTGGACACCGGCAGCGTGCGTATCACCGAGCGCTTCCTCGCGGGCGGCGTCACCCCCGAGGCCGAGGCCGCCGCCCGGGCCGAGGTGCGCGGCCTGCTCGATGAGGCCGAACGGGTCGTCGACCTGTCCGCCCCGGGGCGGCTGGTCGGCCTGGCAGGCACCATCACCACCGTCACCGCCCACGCCCTGGATCTTCAGGCCTTCGACCCGCAGGCCCTGAACGGTGCTGAGCTGAGCCCGCAGGCGGTCCTGGCCTCCTGCGAGGCGATCATCCACTCCACGCCCGAGCAGCGCGCCTCCTGGGGCTACCTGGCCCCCGGCCGCCGCGACGTCATCGCCGCGGGCGCCCTCGTGTGGAGCGAGGTCGTCACCCGCGTCGTGGAGCGGACCGCCGCCGCCGGGCGCCCGCTGGCGCGGGTCACCACCAGCCTCTACGACATCCTCGACGGCATCGCCCTGTCGCTCGTGCCCGAGTCGGGGCCGGCTGAAGGGGCGCCGGCGTGAGCGCGACGTCGCTGACCTGGGGCGGGCGCAGCATTCCCGGCCCCGGCGTCCTGCCCGCGGTGGCTGTCTCCCTGACCGGGCCGAGCCTCGCCCAGGCGCGGACCCAGGCCCGCAGCGCCGTCGACGCCGGCGCCGACGTCCTCGAGCTGCGCGTGGACCTGCTGGAGGAGGCTGGCGCCCTGGCCGCCCCCGACCCGCTGGATGCTGCCGCGGCTGCCGCCCGGATCCTGGAGTGCCTGCGGGGGCTGGGGGAGGCCATTGCCGCCGACGGTGTTGACGCCGATGCCGCCGCCCCGGTGCTGCTCACCTGCCGCACCGCCGCCGAGGGGGGCCGGGCCCGTCTGGACGACGCCTCCTATGTCGCCCTTCTGTGCTCCGTCCTCGACGGGCTCGCCGACTGGGCGCCCGAGCGCCGCCCGGTCGCCATCGACGTCGAGGTCCAGCGCGGCTGCCTGCCTCAGGTCTGCACACAGGCCCGCGGACTGGGTATCGACGTCGTCGCCTCCTTCCACGACTTCGAAGCCACCCCGGCCGATGAGGTCCTCGAGGAGGTCCTGGCCCGCATGGCCCGCGAGGGCGCGGACCTGGCCAAGATCGCCGTGTGGCCCACCGGTGCCGACGATGTCGCCCGACTTCTGGGCGTGTGCGCGCGGGCCACGGCGGACGCGGGGGAGGGCGCCGGCCTGGGGGTGCCCGTGGCGGCCATGTCCATGGGGGCGCTCGGGGCGGTCAGCCGCGTGGCGCCGGCCTTCGGGTCGGCGCTGACCTTCGCCGTCGTCCCCGACGAGCGGGGGCAGGCCCAGGCCTCCGCACCCGGCCAGATGTTGATCCAGGACGTGCGCCGCTGCCTGGAGCTGCTGCGGGTCTGATCGATGTCCGTGCCCGCGCGGTCGTAGGGTAGGTCGCGCTGTCGAGGGGTAAGGGTACGATCCCGGCACCTACGGTACGAACGCGCGGAGCCGGCGCGAGTTAGACGTCGAGCCTGCGCAGGAGCTCTGCGGGTGGAAGGGCCCCGTCCTCGATGTAGGCGCGGAAGACGGGGGCTGCCTGCTCGCCGGTGAAGACCTCCTCGGGGTGCAGACGCAGGGAGAAGGGCTCGGGACCCCCGTTGTCCCAGGTGATCGTGGTCCACGCTCCGGGGTCGGCGACGGGCTCGCGGGCCACGGCGTAGTGCTCGTAGGAGTCGTCCTCGTGGGTCACGCGGATCTCAACGCTCATGGCGGCCGCCGAGCCGCCGCACTGGATGAAGGTGGCTCGCGCCGGGGAGGACTCCGGAACCTCGTCGATGTGCGACGTTCCCTCGGGCAGTGCCCACACCACGACGGCGAAGTGCCTTGCGCCGTCCAGGTAGGCGGGTGAAGTGAGTTTGCGGGCGACCTCATCGGCGATGAGCTGCGGGGTCTGGGGCTGCAGGAAGACGTCGATGGGACCGTTCCTGCCGACGATGTACTCGGCGAAGTACCTCATGGTCTGCTCTCTGGTAGTCGGGTGCGGGAGTGCTGCCGGCGTTGTGAGGCGCTGGCGGGCTCGGGGCCGTTGTCCTCCGAATGATCTCAGCTCCGCCGACGTTGAGTGCCCCGTGGCCGGGATATGGGGACAAGTGCCCGCCGCCGGCCGCCGCGAGCACGGGCCTCCGGCTGCACGGCGCGAGTAGTCTTCGCTGCACCCGCGGTGTCTTGCGACGGGCCTGATCGCAGGCGGGAGCGAAGGAGGGCGGGCATGTCCGAGTACGGGCGGCGCGACGTCGTCGGCATGGGCCTCGCCGGCGGGGCGGCACTGGCGCTGGGTGGATGCGCCCCAGCGCAGGCCGGCCGGTCGCGGTCGAGTGCGACGCCGACGTCAGATGGTCGTTTCGCGAGCTTCGCCGAGTACGTCCCCGTGACGCTGGAGATCCGGACCGACCTGGGGCGCCTCGACAGACGCATGCCGGGCGTCACCATCTCCTCGGCCCACTGGGTCTTGCAGTACTGGCAGGAGAAACGCGAGATCCTGCCCCCGCAGGACCGCCCGATATGGATACACGGGGTGATGACCCTCGATCCCGCCGGCAGCCGGGCCCTCGCCGAGGCCTCAACCGGAAAGGCCAATCCGCTCCCCGGCATCTACCCCGACCTGCGCCAGTACGTCCCCGAGGACAAGGTCTTCACCACGGTCCCGAAGGAGAAGGCTGATGGGATTCTCGACATCGAGCACGCGATGCAGGATGACCCGAGTCGTTTTGAGTCGTCCTACTTTGATACCGAGCAGGTTGCCATCTGCGCTGACGCCAACCTCCTGATCCTCATCGCGAGGGAATGGCATACGTGACGCGGCTGAGCTGCTGCAAACCTGCGGCCCGCGCCATCGTAGGGTAGGTCGCGAGGTCGTGCCTTCAACCCTCGACCACGCGACCTAAGGATCGACCGCGCGAGCCGGCCGGCCTTGCGGGGCTCATTGCCTGTGCCTGGCCCTGCCGGCCTGCCAACCCACCGGCCCCGCCAGGTGGGGCGCCTCACCGGCTGCGCGGCTGTTCGCGCGCCTCGCCCATGCCGTAGTCTTGCCCACGTCGCCCCGGCGAGGGACGCGCCAGCACGGCGCGCATCCGTGATCGACGTGGTGGTACCTGGCGGTACTGCGCGTCGTCGCGCCCAGCCGGACCACCATCAGCCGCGGGGCACCGGGCCCCGCCTCATCCGCAAGGAGAGCCACATGGCCAACAACGCCATCACCCTCAAGGCCCAGGACCGCACCGAGTTCGGCAAGGGCTCGGCCCGCCAGGCCCGCCGCGCCGGCCAGGTCCCCGCCGTCGTCTACGGCCACGGCACCGAGCCCCGCCACCTCCTGCTCGAGGAGCACGCCACCCGCCTGGCCCTGCGCAGCAACGACAACGCCCTGGTCGAGCTGGACATCGCCGGCGGCGAGACCCTCCTGGCCCTGGCCAAGGACGTGCAGCGCCACCCCATCCGCCCCGGCGTGCAGCACGTCGACTTCCTCCTGGTGGACCGCAACGAGCGCGTCGACGTCGAGGTCCCGGTCACCGTCATCGGTGAGGCCGCCCCCGGCACCATCCACATGATCGAGGCCGCCACCGTCATGGTCTCCGCCCCGGCCGTCTCCGTGCCCGAGGCCATCGAGGTCGATGTCACCGGCGTCGCCGCCGGCACCGTCCTGACCCTTGCCGACATCGCCCTGCCCAAGGGTGTCGAGGCCGTCGCCGACGCCGAGACCGCTGTGGTCAACGTGGCCAACGAGCACGCCGTCGCCTCCGAGGTCCCCGAGGTCGTCCCCGCTGAGGGCGACGCCGAGGCCGAGGCCGAGTGAATCGCGCGTGACTGACGTGTCCAGCCATGACGACGCGCCGGCAGGCGCCTCCCGCACCACCCGTGCCGCCCGCGCCGGGCTCACCCCGGGGCGGGGCGCATGAGTGAGGCCTGGCTCGTCGTCGGGCTGGGGAACCCCGGGACCCGGTACGCCCGCAACCGCCACAACGTCGGCTACATGGTGCTCGACGTCCTGGCCGAGCGCACCGGGTCTCGGTTCACCCAGCACAAGAAGGCCCGCGCCCGTGTGGCCGAGGGCAGGCTGGGCATGATGCCCGGCGGAGCCCCCGGCCCCCGCGTCATCCTGGCCGAGCCCTCAGTGCTCATGAACCTCTCCGGCGGCCCTGTGGCCGGGCTTGTCTCCTACTACGGGATCGACCCCGCCAGCCGCCTGCTCGTCATCCACGACGAGCTCGACCTGCCCGCCCACGAGCTGCGCCTCAAGCGCGGCGGCGGCGAAGGCGGTCACAACGGCCTGCGCTCCATCAGCAAGTCCGTCTCCACCAAGGACTACGCGCGCCTGCGCGTAGGCATCGGCCGCCCGCCGGGCCGCCAGGACCCCTCCGACTTCGTCCTGTCCGACTTCCCCGGCCGTGAGCGCGCCGACCTCGGCGTCACCCTGGAGCAGGCCGCCGACGCCGTCGAACAAGTCGTCACGGTCGGCTTCGACGACGCCCAGCAGCGCCTCCACGCCCCCCGCTGACGTGCGGTCGCCCGATCTGGGCGGGTGGGGCAGGTGCTCGAAGGCGTGGACGGGCCTGGCGGGAGCACCGTGAGGAACGAGCGGTGCGGATGGTTGCCAAGAGCGCCTGTCCCGTCCGCCTCACCGCGAACCGGCTCAGCGATGCTGCTGGGCTCAGGCCATGAGGCCGGTCTCGTAGGCGACGACGACGGCCTGGACCCGGTCTCGCACGTCGAGCTTGGCGAGCACGTTGCCCACGTGGGTCTTGACGGTGGTGGCCGAGACGACCAGGTGCGCGGCGATCTCCGCGTTCGACATGCCCTGACTCATGAGCACGAGGATCTCCTTCTCGCGCGGGGTCAGTGAGTCGATCCGCGGATCCGAGGAGGACTGGGCCGGCGCCTGCGAGCTCGGCAGCGAGCCGGCGAACATCTCCAGCATCCGCTGGGTGATGCGCGGCGAGACGACCGCCTCCCCGGAGGCCACGGTACGGATCGCCTCGGCGAGCTCGGTGGGCCGGGTGTCCTTGAGCAGGAAGCCGGAGGCCCCGGCGCGCAGCCCGGCGAAGGCGTACTCGTCCAGGTCGAAGGTGGTCAGGATGAGCACGCGCGTGCTCGGGCACTCCTGGGCGATGCGCTCGGTGGCCTCGATGCCGTTCATACCCGGCATGCGCACGTCCATGAGGATGACGTCGGGGTGCAGGGCTTTGGCCTGGGCCAGGGCGGAGGTGCCGTCGGAGGCCTCGCCGACAACGGTGATGTCCTCCTCGGCCTCCAGCACCATGCGGAAGCCCATGCGCATGAGCGCCTGGTCGTCGGCGAGCACGACGCTGACCGGGCCGCGGACCTCGCCGGGGCGCTCAGACTCGTCGGGCTGGAGGGGGTCGCCGCCGCTCACAGGGGCGTCTGCCATGAGAAAGTCCCTTCGTCATGCTCGTCCCAGCGCAGGACCGCGCGGACTCGCCAACCCGTGGGCGTCGGGCCGGCCTGTACGGTCCCACCATAGACCGAAGCTCGTTCCCGCATGCCGATCAGCCCCTTACCGGATCCGTGCATCGGGCGCGTGCCCGGGGCGGCCTCGTTGTCAACGGTGAGGACCACGGTGCCGATGTGCCGCTCGACGTCGACGCTGACGGCCGGCGTCGTCGGGGCATAACGCAGCACGTTGGTCAGGGCCTCCTGGGCGATGCGGAACACGGTGAGCTGGAGGGCCTTGTCCTCCGGGAGCGCCGCCCCCACCCACCGGTAGGTGACCGGCACCCCCGCAGCCACGAAGCGTTTGACGAGCTCGGTGATGTCAGCCTGCTCGGGGGAGGGGGCCAGGGGCAGGTCTCCGCGGGAGCGGTCGCCCGCGCCGTCGGTGGCCTGCTGGCGCAGGTTGGCGATGGGGACGCTGGGCTCGACCGGCGTCACCGTCCCCAGGGGGGCGAACTCAGGCACCGGCAGGTCGCGGACCTCGTGCTGGCGGGCCGACGACGGCGATTCTCCCGAGGGTGCAGGCGGCTCCGGGGACTGCGGGGCCTGTTCTGCTGCCACCGAGGGGTCCTCCCGCAGGACCCCCACCAGGCGGCGAGTGTCGGCCAGGGCGCTGCGTCCGGCCTCGGCCAGGGTCTCGATGGCCTGCTTGGCCGTGGCTGGATCGCGCTCCACGATGGCGGCGGCGCCGTCGGCCATCGTAATCATGACGGCCAGGGAGTGGGCGACGACGTCGTGCATCTCCCGGGCGATGCGGCTGCGCTCCTCGGCGGCCGCCAGCAGCACCGCCTGCTCGCTGGCCAGAGCCATCCGGGCCGAGCGCAGCTCCATGGCCTTGAGCCGCAGCCGGGCGGAGCGGGCGTTGAAACCGAGCAGGATGCCGACCAGGATGAGGAGAACGAGGATGACGGTGGTGCGCAGGAGCTCCCCAATCGACAAACCAGGAGTTGTTAGGCTGAGGTCCACCATGAGAACCACCAGGGAGATGCCCCCCGCGGTCCATGCGGCGGCCGGCCTGCGGTGCGAGGCGATGGCGCCCAGGGCGAAGGGAACTGATATCAGCTCCATGCCGCTGACGCCGATGGCCGCGTACAGCAACTGCTCCGTGGTGAGGTGGAAGGCGTGCAGCACCGCGAACTGATACGTCTCCGGGATCAGGAGGATGGCGGCCCAGCACCACAGGGGGAAGCGCCTGCGAAGTGATAGCGCGACCCCCATCAGTGCGATCACGATCAACGCCAGAGGCAGGATGGGATAGGTTCTCGCCGGGCTGCTTGGGCGCAGGAGAATCGGGATAGCCACGACGAGGCTGTAGGTGCCGACGCCGGCAGCGATCGAGATGTCGATGATCGTCGGATGGCGGTGGTACCACCGGCTGAGTGTGCGCAGCAGGCCCCGCGGCTCGGGCGGGAGCTCGACGTCGTCCTCGGTGGGCGTGTCGGTGGCTGGACGGCCGGGCTGAGGGGCTGGCAGCTGGCTGGACATAGGGCTCAGTGTGTCATTCCAGGGGGTCGTGATCGACGTCGACCTGTGCGGCTGAGGCACCCGCCTCCGACGATGGGATTCTTCCCGTGCCTGTCGGAGGCGGGGGCCGGCAGGCTCAGGCGTCGCGCCGGGAGAAGACTAACCAGGCCGCGATGAGCGGGATGAGCGCCCAGGCGGCGAAGACCGCGATGGCCTGGCCGTGGGTGAGGAACTGAGCACCCTGCCCGCCCCACTCGGTGGTGCGCTGGAACGGGTCGGAGACGGCCTCGGCGACGGTGCTGGGCAGGCAGCCGATGATCTTGAAGACCCAATCCCACTTGCTGGCCGCGAGCTGGAGGGGAGCGGTGATGATGAACAGGAGGGAGACGATCACGGTGACAGTGCCGGCGGTGGAGCGCAGCAGGAGGCCGAGCCCCAGAGCCATGAGGGCGATGACGGCGAAGACCAGGCCCGAGCCCCAGATGTGACCGGCGTAGTGCGAGTCGGTGAGGGAGCCGGCGTGCTCGCCGATGAAGGGCTTGGAGATCGCCCAGGACAGGAACACGGACAGGCTTCCCAGGAGGAAGGAGACGACGGCCAACACCACTGCCTTGGCCAGCAGGAGCTGCCCGCGCCTGGGGACGGCGGCCAGGGAGGAGCGGATCTGACCGGAGGAGTACTCCCCGGTGATGATGAGGGCTCCCAGGACCGCGACCACGACCTGCCCGAACGTCAGACCGGAGGTAATGAAGTCCTTGGCCACGTCCTGGTACTGCTCGGAGCGTCCGAAGGCGGCGGTGAGGCCAGCGCCGAACAGAACGGTCAGGGTGATGGTGATGAAGGAGGTGATCCAGGACGAGCGCAGGGACCAGAACTTGATCCACTCCGCGCGCACGGAACGCAGGAGAGTCTGGCGGCCCTGAATGTGTGGGTGGGCTGGGCGCGGGGCTGGACCTGCAGGGGCGGTCCCGACGGCGGTGCGCGCCGGGGCGGGGCCTGCGGGAGCGGCGGAGGCGTGTGCTGGAATGTGGGTACTCATGGCTGGACCTTCTTGAGTGAGACGGATGGAGCTTCTGGTAGCGGGCGTGGCGCGCTGGGGTGCGGGCCTCAGCCCCGGGTGGAGCCCTGCGGCACGACCTGGCGCACCGGGGCCTGCTGCATCTGGGCCTGGGAGGCGGGGTCGGTGCGGTACTCCACGGAGTCGCTGGTCAGAGTCATGTAGGCCTCTTCGAGGCTGGCGCGGATGGTGGTGAGCTCGTGCAGGACGATGCCGCCCTGGGCGGCCAGCTCGCCGATGGTGGCGGCGGTGGTCGCGGTGGTCTCCAGGACGTTGGGGGCCACGGGCCGGGTGGCCAGGTTGCGGGAGGCCATGAGCTCGGCGAGCTGGGTGGCCTGGGGGGAGGCCACGCGCACCCGATCGGTGGTGGCCGAGGCGATGACGTCGTTGACCGGGCCGGCTGTCAGGATCCGGCCGCGGCCGATGACCAGGAGGTGGTCGGCGGTCTGGGCCATCTCGCTCATGAGGTGGGAGGAGATGAATACGGTGCGGCCCTCGCCGGCCAGACGGCGGCAGGTCTCACGCACCCACTTGACGCCCTCGGGGTCCAGGCCGTTGACGGGCTCGTCGAACAGGAGCACACCGGGGTCGCCCAGCAGGGCCGCTGCGATGCCCAGGCGCTGGCCCATGCCCAGGGAGAAGCCCTTGACGCGCTTCTTGGCCACCGAGGTCAGGCCGGTGATCTCCAGGACCTCGTCGACCCGCTTGGCGGGGATGCCGTTGGAGGCGGCCAGCTGGCGCAGGTGGCTGCGGGCGCTGCGCGAGCCGTGCAGGCCCTTGGCGTCCAGCAGGGCACCGACCTCGCACAGGGGGGCCGACAGCTGCCGGTAGGGGCGCCCGTTGATCGTGACCTTGCCGCTGGTGGGCTTGTCCAGGCCCATGATCATGCGCATCGTGGTGGACTTGCCCGCCCCGTTGGGGCCCAGGAAGCCGGTGACGGTGCCGGGCTCGACGGTGAAGGAGATGTTGTCCACCGCCGTCTTCTTGCCATAACGCTTGGTGAGATTGACTGCCTCGATCATGATGTTCTCTCTTCGACGTGGGCCTCTGGCCAGGGGTGGGTGGGCGGTTCGCCGTGGTTCTTCCAAGGGGCTGCTCCCACGGAGCAACCGGATGGCTCCAGCCTAGGAGTGCGCCGTCGTCGGCGAATCGGCCGAGGTGAGGAACCCGCGGCCGGCCGGGGCGGGTCCGTCAGGGGGAGGGGGTCCTCCTGGAGGATGAGAACCGATCGGTCGATGCGAGCCGCCGGAGGCCACTGAGGAGTCGACGGCGTCCGACGCGCAGTGGGGATATCTCCCCAGATGGCTACGTTGTGAGAGAAAAGGGTTCCCCTGACCGTGCGGGGGCTGCGCATAATATGCGCAGTTTCGGGTGCCGGTCGCCGACGGCCGGACCGGACTGCGAGCGGCGGCCTCCCCGGGCCGACGGTCCCAGCCCCCTCAGAGAGGATGAGAGGAACATGTCCAACCCCTTCTTCAGCCGAAGCACCGCCTTCAAGGAAGGCGGCCATGCGCCCGGGGCCGCCCCGGCTCAGACGCCCAACGGCTACCCCACGATGCCCGGCTACCAGGCCGGCCAGTACGGTCAGCAGGCCGCCGGCTACGGCCAGCAGTACGGACAGTACGGTCAGACCGCCAACCAGTACGGTCAGCAGGCTGCCGGCTACGGCCAGGTGAGTCCCGAGCAGATGGCCGGTCTGGAGGCCCAGTACCAGGCGCCGTCGGCCACCAACGCGGACATGCGCCGCATGACCTACGACGACGTCATCATCCGCACCGCCGGCATGTTCGCCGTCATCCTGGCCACGGGCGCCCTGTCCTGGAGCCTGGTGACCAGCTCCGATGAGGCGACTTTCAGCCTGGGCGCCATGGCGGTGTTCGCCGGTGCCATCGGTGCCTTCGTCCTGGGCCTGGTCAACAGCTTCAAGCGGGAGCCCTCCCCGGCCCTCATCCTGGCCTACGCGGCCTTCGAGGGACTGCTGCTGGGTGGCTTCTCCGGCGTCATGGAGGCCCGCTACGAGGGCATCGTCGTCCAGGCCGTGCTCGCGACGCTGGCCACCTTCGGTGCCATGCTCGCGGCCTACTCCTTCGGCGGCTTCCGGGTTCAGGGCAGGTTCCGTCGGGTGGTGGTCGTGGCCACCTTCGGCTACATGATCTTCTGCCTCATCAACTTCGCCCTCATGATGACCGGTGCGACCACCGGCGCCTGGGGGCTGCGCTCCCTGACCATCATGGGGATCCCGCTGGGAGTCCCGCTGGGAATCCTGGCGGTCATCCTGGCCTCCTTCTTCCTGGCGATCGACTTCGAGTCCATCGAGAACGGGGTCCGCAACGGGCTGCCCCAGCGCTACGCCTGGGCGGGGGCCTTCGGTCTGGTCGTCACCCTCGTGTGGCTCTACGTGGAGTTCCTCCGCCTGCTGAGCTACTTCCGCGACTGAGCGCGCGGCGAGGGGTCGGGCCCGGTTCGTCCGGTCCGACCTGACACCGCCACCTCGGCTGGGGCCGGGACGCAGCTGATGCGTCCCGGCCCCAGCTGCGTGCTTGCCGGCCCAGCGGTGCCGCCCCGCTTGCCGGGTTCGCGCTGGGCCGAGGCCCGCTGCGGTATCGAACCGAGGGCCTCACGTAGGCTCACCGCATGATTAACACCAACATGCCCTCCGTCGAGGGCGCCAAGGGCACGAAGCCCACGCTCACCTTCCCCGGGACCGAGGCCCCCGAGGGGCTCCAGGTCCAGGTGCTCGACGCCGGTGACGGCCAGGTGGTGGAGGCCGGCGACACGATCGTGGCCAACTACCTGGGCCAGATCTGGGGCGGTGACGTCTTCGACAACTCCTACGACCGCGGCCAGCCGCTGAACTTCCAGGTCGGCGTCGGCATGGTCATCCGCGGCTGGGACGACGGCCTCGTGGGCCAGCGCGTCGGCTCGCGCCTGCTGCTGTCCATCCCCTCCGAGCTCGGCTACGGCGACCGCGGCGTCCCGCAGGCCGGCATCCGCGGCGGCGACACCCTCGTCTTCGTCACGGAGATCCTCGGCGTCATGTGAGTCAGGCCCACTGAGCCACTGACCGCGCGTTCGCACGGTAGGTCTCCGGTTCGTACCCTTAACCCCTGTGTTGTCTCATGACTTCTGGGAGTCTCGGATGTCTTGGCATCTCAAGACGCCGGTGCGGCGGGTTTCCGAGGCGTGAGAGTTGTTGCTCGCCTTGTCGGCGGGGGCTGACCCGGTCACTGTGGTGGCTGCCGGTGTCGTCTGGGCGCACTGCACGAGCGAGGGGTTCTACTGGAGGAGGGTTGTGCGTACTCCACGTAGGTGGGGACCTCGTGCAGTACGCACAACCCTCGGCCAGTGGATCCCGACCCTCGTGGAGTAGGCCGACTTGGGGCAGGAGCGGGGCGGATCCGGCTCGGTGCGGGCGGGGCCGACGTCGAACCATGGCCTGTGGGCCTTCGCGTGGGTGCCAGCTAGAGTTTGATGTTTGAGGTCATGACGTTGGTTTGGTGACGTGTGATGGGACCCGGGTGGCGGGTGCTGGATACGGCAGGCGACGCGGGGTCGGTGTGGCCGGACCTGTGAGGGAGGCGCCGGGCTCTGCTGTAAGAACCCCGGACTTACTCCTGCGCGGCCCGGTGTCCACAGTGCTGACATTAGCGGGCCCGGCGTCAGTGCGCCCAGCGGGGATCGTTGGAATCCTGCGGTTTCTCTCCGGCATGCAGCGCCGGTGCGGGGTTAATGTCAGCACCATGGACACCGGCAAGCCGTCAGGCCTCTTCCCTCGGCTTATCGTCGCCTCCAGGACGACCAGCACCATCCGGGAATCTTGTCCGAGCGAGTGTCTCAGAAGTCATGACACTCGTTGTCTCACAAGTGAGGAGCCAGCACAGCACCCCAAGCTACGATCTGGAGCCCTGCCGTGCGAACGCGCGTCTGCATACGGTGCCCCCGGGGCGGCGTTCACTGCGCTAGCCTGAGGGCGGCGCGCTCGCGCCACACCCGGTAGCACGAACTGCACGGTCCGGAGGAAGTCCGGATGACGCCGACGGGGCCGCAGACCCCGGATCCGCCCCGCCGATCTTGGCATGGGCGAGCGACAACCAGGCGTTCGTCACCTCGGGGGCCGGTCATCGGCCGTCACGGGGACTCCTGCTGCACCGGGTGCGATCACTCGCACCCGCAGGAGCCTCCATGCCGAACACGCCCGCCTCAGACAACCAGACCGACGTCCCCGCCAACATCTCAGCCCAGTTCACCCTCTTCTTCGACGGCCGCTTCTGGGTCGGTGCTCTTGAGCTCCACGAACGTCGTCGTGGGGCCGAGGCGAATGACCAAGGCGGCACGGTGCGGGCGGTGCGGCACGTCTTCGGGGCCGAGCCCAGCGACGTCGAGCTCTACGACTTCCTCCTGACTCACGGCGGGGCGCTCATCGACCGAGCCGCTGCTTGTCCTCCGGTACCGGCGTCCAGGCCGGTGGACTCGTCGTCGGCCTCTCGCCCCAACCCCAAGCGCGCCGCCCGGCAGGCCGCCAAGGAGGCTGCCCGGGTGCGTCCGTCCACCGCTGCGCAGGCCGCCCTGGCCGCTGCCCGTGAGGAGACCGCGACCCGTGCCTGCCGTGACCGGAGCAGGCGCCGTCGCCAGAAGGCGGACGAGGACTGGGCGCGCCGTCGTCAGCGGGCCAAGCGCCGTCACCGCGGCCGGTGACGCAAGCCCGGCGTTCCGCAAATCGCGGCGGTGAGGGCGGCCCCCTGGGGGAGCGGGACGACGGCCCGCGACCGCGCCTGGGCGGCCTTGGAGCGTCTCAGCGCGTCTCAGGGACAGGAAGCGAAGCGGCGCCCGAAGCCAACGAGGGCTACGCTATGGCAACACGGCGTCGTGAAGCGCTGGCCACCCCCTGAGGCCGGCTCCTTGCGACGCCGTTCCAGTCCGTCTGCCCGAGAAGGAATCGCTCATGCCGCAGTACCGCAGCGCCACCTCCACCCACGGCCGCAACATGGCGGGCGCCCGTGCACTGTGGCGCGCCACCGGCGTCAAGGACTCCGACTTCGGCAAACCGATCATCGCCATCGCGAACTCCTTCACCCAGTTCGTCCCCGGGCACGTGGGCCTGCGCGACGTCGGGCGCCTCGTGGCCACCGAGATCGAGGCCGCCGGGGGCCTGGCCAAGGAGTTCAACACGATCGCCGTCGACGACGGCATCGCCATGGGCCACGACGGCATGCTCTACTCCCTGCCCAGCCGCGACCTCATCGCCGACTCCGTGGAGTACATGGTCAGCGCCCACTGCGCCGACGCCCTCGTGTGCATCTCCAACTGCGACAAGATCACCCCGGGCATGCTCATGGCGGCCATGCGCCTCAACATCCCGGCCATCTTCATCTCTGGCGGCCCCATGGAGTCGGGCAAGATGACCGCGGCCGACGGCACCACCCGCAAGCTCGACCTCATCGACGCCATGATGGACGCCGCCGACCCCACCGTGACCGACGAGACCATCAGCGCCATCGAGCGCCTGGCCTGCCCCACCTGCGGCTCCTGCTCGGGCATGTTCACCGCCAACTCCATGAACTGCCTCACCGAGGCCCTCGGCCTGGCCCTGCCCATGAACGGCACCCTGCTGGCCACCCACGCCGACCGCGGCGAGCTCTTCAAGCGCGTCGGCCACCAGATCGTCGAGATCACCCGGGCCTACTACGAGCACGACGACGCCTCCGTCCTGCCACGCTCCATCGCCACCAAGGCCGCCTTCGAGAACGCCATGAGCCTGGACATCGCCATGGGCGGCTCCACCAACACCGTCCTGCACCTGCTGGCCGCCGCCCAGGAGGCCGAGGTCGACTTCACCATGGCCGACATCGACCGCCTCTCACGCAAGGTCCCCCACCTGGCCAAGGTCGCGCCCTCGACGAACCTCTACCACATCGAGGACGTCCACCGCGCCGGCGGCATCATCGGCATCCTCGGCGAGCTTGACCGCGGCGGACTGCTGGAGACCACCACCCCCAACGTCCTGGGCACCACCCTGGGTGAGGAGCTCGCCGCCTACGACATCGCCCGCCCCGGCCCCGACGGCGTTCCCGGCTCCCAGGTCAGCGAGGAGATCCGCACCGGTTACCTCGCCGCCCCCGCCGGCGTGCGCACCACCGAGATGTTCTCCCAGGCCTCCCGCTGGGAGTCCCTCGACACCGACCGCGCCGCCGGCTGCATCCGCGACATCGAGCACGCCTACTCCGCCGACGGCGGCCTGGCCGTCCTCTTCGGCAACATCGCCGAGAAGGGCTGCATCGTCAAGACCGCCGGCGTGGACGAGTCGATCCTGACCTTCTCCGGGCCCGCCGTCGTCTTCGAGTCCCAGGAGGACGCCGTCGCCGGGATCCTCGGCAAGCAGGTGACCTCCGGCGACGTCGTCATCATCAGCCACGAGGGGCCGCGCGGCGGCCCCGGCATGCAGGAGATGCTCTACCCGACCACCTACATCAAGTCCATGCACCTGGGCAAGGAGTGCGCCCTGCTCACCGACGGGCGCTTCTCCGGGGGCACCTCCGGGCTGAGCATCGGCCACGTCTCCCCGGAGGCCGCGGCCGGCGGACTCATCGGCCTGGTGCGCAGCGGCGACATCATCGACATCGACATCCCGCGCCGCGCCATCTCCGTGCGCCTGAGCGAGGAGGAGATCGAGCGCCGCCGCGCCGAGGAGGAGGCCCGCGGTGAGGCCGCCTGGACCCCGCACGTGGACCGCCCCCGTAAGGTCTCTGCAGCGCTGCGCGCCTACGCGATGCTCGCCACCAGTGCCGACCTGGGCGCCGTGCGCGACCTCAAGCGCCTCGGGATCAAATAGCCCGCAGGGGCCGTCAGGGGCGGCCAGGGTTGACCAACTGCATATTTGAAAATCGTTGTCACTTGCACCTAGGGTTTGCGTGTGACAATCGTTCTCAGATCGTTGGTGGTGCGATCCGGCAGCACGACGCTGGTCAACGGCGTCGCCCTCCGCCTGGAGCCCGCCAGCCGGACCGCCCTGGTCGGCGCCTCCGGGGCGGGCAAGTCCCTCACCTGCGCCGCGCTCGCGGGTACCCTCCCGGCCTCCCTGGAGGTCGCCGGCTCCCTGACCGTTGAGCCCGACGACGCCGACACAGGCAGCGACCCGAGCGTGAGCTCCCCAGCGGGAGGCGAGGCCGGCGGCGTCAACCTGCTCGGGCTGCCCGCCGCCCGCCGCCCCCGGGGCAGCCGCATCGCCCTGGTCCCACAGGACCACTCCACCGCCCTGCACCCGCTCATCGCGGTCGGCCGCCAAATCGCGCTGGCCTCCCAGGCCGCCGGACGCAGCCGGGACGAGGCCCGCCAGCGCGCCACCGACTACCTCTACGCCGTCGGGCTCGACGAGTCCTTCGCCGACCGCGTCCCCGGGCGCCTCTCCGGAGGCCAGCGCCAGCGCGTCAGCCTGGCCCTGGCCCTGGCCGCCGAACCCGCCCTCATCATTGCCGACGAGCCCACCACCGCCCTCGACGTCGTCGCCCGCGCCGAGATCCTCGGGCTCCTGAGTTCTCTGACCAGCCTGCCCCAGGCTCCCGCCCTGCTCCTCATCACCCACGACCTGCCCGCCGCCGCCATCTGCGAGAACATCGCCGTCCTCCATGACGGCGTCATCATCGAATCGGGGCAGACCCGCTCCGTCCTGACCCGCCCCGAGCACCCGGTCACGGCCGCCATGTGCGAGGCCGGCGCCGAGGAGACCATCGACGGGGCCCTGGCCGCAGCGGGAGCCGCGGCATGAGCGGGCTTGAGACCCGTGGACTGAGGCGCTCCCACCCGGGGGCGGGCGGCGAGCGGCGAGAGGTGCTGCGCGGCGTGGACCTGAGCCTGGAGCCGGGGGAGAACGTGGCCCTCATCGGACGCTCAGGATGCGGCAAGACGACGCTGCTGCGTGCCCTGCTGCTGCTCGACTCCCCGGGCCCTGAGGACGCCGGCGAGATCCTGCTTGACGGCCGCCCCGTGCGCCGAGGTGGAGTCCGAGCGCTGCGGGCCTTCCGGCGGGCGGTGCAGTACGTCCCCCAGGACGCCGCCGCCACCCTCCACCCGCGCCGCTCAGTGCTGGCGCAGGTGGCCACCCCGCTGCGCACCCTGGGGGTGGTGCGCGACCGTGAGGAGGCCACCAGTCGGGCCCGGCGGGTGCTGGAGAGCCTCGAGATTCGCCGCAAGATATGGGAGAGCCGGCCCCACGAGATCTCCGGCGGCCAGGCGCAGCGGGTCTCCATCGCCCGGGCCCTGGCCCTGTCCCCGCGCTACCTCCTGCTCGACGAGCCGGTCTCCGGGCTCGACCCCGCCCTGCGCCGCCAGACCCTCGACCTGCTCGCCGCCATCGAGGCCGACCCCGACGCCGCCACCAGCGATGAGCAGGAGCCCCCCGCCAAGTCCGGCGCGAGTGGCGAGCCGGAGCCCGCCCCAGCTGGTTCCGGCGCCGTGCCCGCCCCAGCCCTGCTGGTGGTGTCGCACGACCTGGCCGCCGTCGCCCGCGTCTGCCAGCGGGCCCTGGTCATGGACGAGGGCTCCATCGTCGAGGACGCCCCCATGCGCCGCCTCCTCACTAAGCCCACGCACACGGCCACCCGCGCCCTGCGCGACGCCGTGCCCACCCTGCCGACCGCCACCGACTGACGAACTCCCGACCGCTGACACCCCGACCGCTGACACCCCGACACAGGCCCGAAGGAGCATCCATGTCCATGCCCACCCCCGCCGTCACCCGCCGCCAGGTCCTCGCCGCCCTCGGCGTCGGAGCCGGCGCCGCCGCCATCGCCTCCTGCTCGCGCAGCTCCTCGGGTGACGGCCGTATCCGCCTGGCCATGTTCCACGCCCCTGAGAGCAAGCTCAACCCGCTCACCAACGACGGCTCCAAGCTCGTCCGCTGGTCCTGCGCCGAGAGCCTCACCACGCTCAACGCCGACGGCGACGCCCAGGAGCTGCTCGCCACCTCCTGGAAGCGCGAGGGCGAGACCACCTGGCGCCTCACCCTGCGCGAGGGCGTCACCTTCCACGACGGCGCCGCCCTGAGTGCCGAGAACGCGGCCGCCGCCCTCACCTTCGCCGCCACCGCCGCCAAGCCGCCACGCGTCCTGGACGGAGTCAAGCTCACCGCGAAGGCCGACGGCAAGGACCTCCTCCTGACCACCGCGGCGCCCGACCCCCTCATGCCGCAGCGCCTGTCCAGCCCCCAGCTCGTCATCCTGTCCCCGGCCGCCTACCCCGGCTCCGCCGACGGCGCCATCGACCCCGTTGGCCACGGCACCGGCGCCTTCATCCTCAAGCAGGCCAACGGCTCCTCCGGCGCCACCCTGGAACGCAACGACAAGTACTGGGGCACGAAGGCCACCGCCCCCGGCATCGACGTCACCTACGTTCCCGACGGCGCCGCCCGCGCCAACGCCCTGCGCACCGACACCGCTGACATCGTCGAAGCCGTCCCCGTCGCCCAGGTCGGCAACATCGACAAGAACCTTCTCCACGAGGTAGCCACCCCGCGCACCTCCACCCTCTACCTCAACACCCGCTCCGGCCCCTTCGCCGACCCCGCCCTGCGCGCCGCCGCCCGCAATGCCGTCGACCCCGCCGCCCTCATCAAGACCGTCTTCGAGGGTCACGCCGACTCTCCTGTCGGGCTCCTGGGACCGGCCGTGCCGTGGGCCGCCGAGCTGCGCGCCTGGAAGAAGGAGACCTACCCCGGAGCCTCGGGCGCGGCCGCCACCGGCAAGGTCCCCGGCGCCACCGCCGCGGGGACCGTCCCCGCCGGCACCGCCATCACCCTGGCCTCCTACACCGACCGCCCCGAGCTCGGAGAGATGGTCCCCCTCCTGGCCCAGCAGCTCGAGGCCGCCGGCTTCAAGGTCACCCAGGACGTGCGCGAGTACAACCAGATCGAGTCCGAGGCCCTGGCCGGCAAGTTCCACGCCGTCCTTGTGTCGCGCTCCACCGTCCTGGATTCCGGCGACGCCGTCGCCTACATGACCGCCGACTTCTCCTCCTCCGGCTCCTACTCCATGAGCGGCCTGCACGACGAGAAGGTCGACGCCGCCATCTCCAAGGCCGCCGCCACGCAGCCCGGCGACGAGCGCCACAAGGCCATCATGGCCGCCGAGCAGGCCATCCTCGCCTCCGGCGCCGCCATCCCGCTGGCCCACGAGCGCGTCATCCAGGGCGAGGCCGCCGGGGTCACCGGCGCCCAGCGCGACCCGGGCGAGCGCGCCCTCATCACCTCGGCCACGACCGTGAAGAAGTGAGCGGCGTGCTCTCTCGGCTCGCCGGGCGCTTGCGCACGGGTGACCTTGTCACCGGCATCTCGCGCCTGCTCGCCCTGGCCTGCCTCGTGGGCCTGGTGGGCATGCTGCCCTGGCTCTCGGGCAAGGACCCGGCCCTGACGATCCTGCGTGCCACCTCCTCCGACCGGGAGCCCACACCGGAGATCCTGGACTCCATCCGCAAGAGCATCGGGATCGACGGCGGCCCCCTCCACGTCATCGGGCACTGGCTGGCCGGAGTGGCCCGCGGCGACCTGGGCCGCTCCTGGGTCTCGGGAGCCGACGTCGGCCCGGACGCCGTGGACGCCTTCGGGGTCTCCCTGAGCCTCATGGCCGCCGCGCTCGGCGTCGGGGTCGTCGTGGCCGCCGCGCTGGTCCTGCCCGCCCTGCGCGACGGGCTGCGAGGGCGCCCCCGGCCTCGCGGCGGCGCCGCCTCCGCGGTCCTCATCTCCCTGCCCGAGTACCTCCTGGCCCCGATCCTCATGCTCGTCCTGGCCGTCTACCTCAGGATCCTGCCGCCCTTCGGGTGGGGCAGCCCCGAGAAGGTCATCATGCCGGCCCTCAGCCTGGGCCTGCCCACCGGCGGCTACCTCGGCGGACTCGTCTCCGACGCCGTCACCGCCACCTTCTCCGAACGCTGGGTGGCCACCTGGTCCACCGCCGGCATCCGCGGCCGGACCCTGGCCGGAGCCGTCCTGCGGCGGGCCCTGGCGCCACTGACCGGGCAGGTGGCGCTCGTCGTCGTCGCCCTGACCGGCGGCGCGGTTGCCGTGGAGAAGATCTTCGCCATCCCCGGGCTGGGGCGCGAGCTCCTGGACGCCGCCTCCGCCCAGGACGTGCCGGCGCTCCAGGCCCAGATCCTGCTGCTGCTCGCCCTGGCGCTGGCCGCCGGTGTTATCGCCGGAGCGGTCCGACGCCTCCTCATGGGGCGGGCCGCTGGGGCGGGCGGACTCACGGCACCGCCCCCGGTGGAGCACTCGGGGCGGGCTGCCCGCGTCATCGCCGTCAGCGGTGCCGCCCTGCTGGCCCTCATGATGGCCGTCGGGATTCGGCGCGACCCCTACGCCGTCGTCGCGGACAAGCTCGCACAGCCCAGTGCCGCCCTCCCACTGGGCGCCGACTCGCTCGGGCGCGACGTGCTGGCACGGGTGGCTCACGGGGCTGTGTCCACGGTGAGCGGAGCTGTCATCGTCACGGTGGTCTGCTTCGTCATCGCCATCCTGGTGGGGCTGGCGCCGCGGGCGGCCACGGGGTTCATCGAGGTGGCCAACGCCGCCCCGCCGATCCTGGCCGGCCTCATCGTCGCCGGCGTCTCCGGGCCCAGCGCCACGGGAGCCGCCATCGCCGTGGCCGGCGTCGGCTGGGCACCCCTGGCCTCCCACGCCGCCGGGCTCATCGCCGAGAACCGGCAGCGCCCCGACGTCCTGCTCGCTCCGGTCCTGGGGGAGGGGCGTGTGCGGATCACCCTGACCCGGGTCCTGCCCGCCGTCGTCGGCCCCCTGGCGCGCCACGCGGCCCTGAGACTGCCCGGCAAGGCCCTGGCTCTGGCCGCCCTGGGATTCCTCGGCCTGGGCGCCCAGAGCCCCGCACCGGAGTGGGGGCTGGTCCTGTCCGACGCGCTGCCCTACATCGAACGGGCCCCCTGGGCCGTGGCCACGCCCGCCGCCGCCCTCGTGGTCCTGTCGATCACGTCCGTCGCCGCCTCCCGCAGCATGCGACGCTGAGACCGCGGAGACCGCTGGGGCCGCTGAGGTCTTGTGGCAGCGGCCCGGCTCCGGCCGGGCCCAGGCCGGGCGCGAGGAGCTACGCCGTCGGGCACAGACAACAAGGCGGGCGCCAACCGCGCGATGGGTTGGCGCCCGCCTCATCAGCGGACCGGAACCTCAGCCCTCCAGGGCGTGGAGGCGGTCGATCGGGGTGGAGACGGCCTCGCGGGCGCGCACCACGGCCTCCTCATCGGGGGCGTCGTAGAAGCACAGGCACTTGACCGTGTCCTCACGTACGTAGGTGCGCAGGAAGCTCACCTCCGGCACCTGGGCGTACTTGGGGGAGTTGGCCTTCTTGCGGGCCAGGTAGGTCTCCATGGAGATCTCCTCGGGGATGTCCCACTCCACGAGGTAGTCGGCCTTGCGGGCCAGGGCGCGCACGTCCTCCAGCTCGGCGCCCACGAGGCGGACCTCGTCGGGGCCGGTGACCTCGGCGTCGGCCGCAGCGGACCGGACGGCCTGGGTCAGGCCGGCGACGTCGTCGGAGCCGAGCTCGACGATGGTGAAGATGCGCTCGTGACTGGCGGTGACCTGCGACTCCAGGACGGAGGCGCCGGCGGCCTCAACGGCCTGGGAGACCTGCGCGATGAGGGCCTCGGCGGCCTCGCGCGACGGGGTGGTGGGGACGAGCTCGAAGAGCTGGAGCGACATGGCGGCTCCTTTCCGTAGGGTGTGCATACCAACCTTGCGGTCCAGCCGAATTATTCCCGCCGGCTCCGGTGCACTGATGACCTGCTCGCTCTGCGGACTCACATAGGTATGAATGTTTCCAGCTATAGGCAGGTATGGGAGGTGTTGGCCGCCTGTGCTGGTGAAAGCCTCCTTCCGGCCCTGCGTCCAGTTGTGCATCGGCGGAGTCTTGGCACCTCGGGTGCGCCGGCGTGCTGAGCAAGCTGGCCTCACGGCTTCGCCGAGCCGGATCGTGAGACGATCAGCCTGAAAATGTCCAAAACGGAAACAAAGACCCGAAACAGGGCCAAGGCGTCAGACAAGAACCGCATGATTCCAAGGTTCTATCAGCCACCTGATCGAGCCGCAGGCTCCTTTGTATCCGTTTTGGACATTCGGAGCCCTTCATCGTGATCGGCGCCTGGCCCGTTACGCTGTCACTCGTGAATGAGCTCGACAGCGTCAGCAGCAACGGAACTCCGGCCTGGGACAGCGCCCGCTACCTGCGGGAGATCCTCAAGGCCCCCGTCTACGAGGCGGCCGAGCACACGCCCCTGCAGGAGATGCCGGCCCTGTCGGCCCGCCTGGGCAACACCGTCGAGGTCAAGCGCGAGGACCTCCAGACCGTCCACTCTTTCAAGATCCGCGGCGCCTACAACGCCATGCGCTCCCTGAGCCCGGCCGAGCGCGAGCGCGGCGTCGTCACCGCCTCGGCCGGCAACCACGCCCAGGGCGTGGCTCGCTCCGCCGCCCTGCTGGGGATGAGCGCCATCATCGTCATGCCCACCGTCACCCCTCAGATCAAGGTTGACGCCGTTCGCGCCCTGGGCGGCGAGGTCCGCCTCCACGGGGACAACTTCGACGCGGCCAAGGCTGAGGCCACCCGCCTGGCCGAGGCCGAGGGCCTGTCCTACATCGCCCCCTTCGACGACCCCCGCGTCATTGCCGGTCAGGGCACCATCGGTCTGGAGCTCATCCAGCAGGACGCCCATCTCGACCGCGTCTTCGTGCCCGTGGGCGGCGGCGGGCTGGCGGCCGGTGTCGCCGTCCTCATCAAGCAGCTCATGCCCGGGATCAAGGTCATCGGCGTCGAGCACGAGGAGTCGGCCTGCCTCAAGGCCGCCCTGCTGGGCGGGGAGCCCATCACCCTGCACCACGTGGGCCTGTTCGCTGAAGGGGTGGCCGTGCGCCGCATCGGCGAGGAGACCTTCCGCATGTGCCGGGCCCTGCTTGACGACGTCGTCACCGTCTCCTCCGACGAGACCTCCGCCGCCGTGCGTGACATCTTCGACGACGTGCGCGCCATCTCCGAGCCCTCCGGCGCCCTGGCCCTGGCGGGGCTCAAGCGCTACGTCGCCGAGCACCACCTGTCCGGCGAGCGCCTCGCCTTCATCCTGTCCGGCGCCAACCTCAACTTCCACCAGCTGCGCTACATCTCCGAGCGCAGCGAGATCGGTGAGCAGCGCGAGGCCATCCTCGGGGTCACCATCCCCGAGGAGCAGGGCTCCTTCCTGCGCTTCGCCTCGGTCCTGGGGGCCCGCTCGGTCACCGAGTTCAACTACCGCCTCTCCGCGGCCCGCACCGAGACCGACCCCGCCCGCATCTTCGTGGGCGTGCGTATCGCCCGGCGCCAGGAGCGCGCCGAGATCGTGGCGGACCTGGAGGAGGCCGGCTACGACGTCATCGACCTCACTGACGACGAGCTCGCCAAGGTCCACGTGCGCTCCATGATCGGCGGGCGCGCCACCCTGGGAGTGCCCGAGCGCCTCTTCTCCTTCCTCTTCCCCGAGTCGCCCGGGGCGCTGGCCCACTTCCTGGAGGTCCTGGGGACCCGCTGGAACATCACCCTGTTCCACTACCGCACCGACGGCGCCGACTACGGCCGCATCCTGTGCGCCTTCGCGGCCGGGCCCGACGACGTCGAGCTGACCGAGCACATGGACCGCCTCGGCTACTCCTACAACGAGGAGACCGCCGACCCCGCCTTCCGTTTCTTCCTGGCGCGATAATCCGGGACAAATTCGCGGCTCCCGGCGTCCTAACCGGAAAGGCGGGGGCGAGTGTGCGTGCGTTGTGGCAGGCATCATGCAATAAGGGGTCGCTCTTTCTGTTGGAACTCCCATAAGGTTATTGCTAAATCAATTGTCGCGGCCGGGTGCGCCAAAGGAGTCTTCGCCTGACGCCGAACCCGACCCGGCTCATCCCGACCAGGAGAAAAAGCATGACCCGTCTTGCCGTCGTCGTCGGTTCCGTTCGCCCCAACCGCGTGGGTGGCTCCATCGCTCAGTGGGTGGTCGACCAGGCCAACAAGATCGAGGGCGTTGAGGCTGAGATCGTCGACATCGCCTCCTTCAACCTGCCCCTGTTCGCCGAGGAGATCCCCCCGCGCATGGCCGTCCCCAGCGACCCGGCCGGCGCCGCCTTCGATGAGGCCCTGAAGTCCTTCGATGCGCTGATCTTCGTCACCCCCGAGTACAACTTCTCCATCCCCGGCGCGCTGAAGAACGCCATCGACTTCCTCCAGCCCGGCGCTGTGGCCAACAAGGGCGTGGGCGTGGTCGGCTACTCCTACAGCGTCGGCATCCGCGCCGTCAGCCACCTCCAGCAGATTCTCCAGGGCATGGGCGCCACCGTTGTGGCCTCCAACGTGTTCCTGTCGCTCAACACCGACTTCGCCGACGGCGCCTTCTCGCCGGCCGCCTTCCACGACGCCGAGGTGCCGGCCATGGTGCGCGACGTCGTCGCCCACTCCGACGCCCTGGCCTCCCTGCGCTGAGGACGTCGAGCTCGGTCGTTCGGCTGAGCCGGAGGACACCAGTCCATCACGTCGCCGTCGGCGGTACCTGCGGGTGCTCCGGCGGCGACGTCGTTCGTGCCGGGGCTGGTGGGAGCGGTATGGCGGGTGGGTAGGGTTTCCCCATGACTGAGCGCAGCGAGCGAGGCGGTTCCCGCCGGGACGACAGGGGCGGATACGGCGAGCGCGGTGACCGAGGAGGCTCTGGTGGCGACCGCGGCTATCGAGGTGACCGTGGCTATCGGAGCGGCTCGGGTTACCGAGGAGGCTCGGGAGGCGGCCGTGGCGGTGACCGTGGCTACCGGGATGGCGAGCGCGGCCGCTCGCGCCGCGTCTACGACGACGAGCCCCGAGACGGCCTCCTGGCCGACCTCGTCGGCCACCTCCACGCCCTCGACGGACGCTCCTACGCCGCCTACAAGGCGATCGTCGGACGCTACCGGGCGCCCGCCGGCTGGTTCCTGCACATTGACCGCGTCCAGTCCGACCCCTACGCCCCGCCCACGCGCATACACGTGGATGTGCCCACCGACCTGCACGGCCTGGAGCTGCTCGACGAGGCCGACCTGCTGGCCGACGCAGACCGGCGCCTGGCCGTGGGCGACTTCCTCACCCGCGAGCTGCACGCGGGCTTCCGCGGCACGGCGCTGTCCATCGCCTCCCCGGGACAGGAGATCCTCCAGCGCTCCAGCATCATCCTGCGCCCCGAGGAGAAGAAGGAGGGGACCGGTTGGGTGCTGGAGGTCCGCGCCCGCCTGGCCCTGCCCGCCCAGGGCCGCTCCATCCAGGGCCACGAGGCCTCCCGGATCGTGGGGCGCGACCTCGTGCGCGAGCTGGAGGAGGCCATGGACCTCACCGGCGAGCGGGGCGACCGGCTCGTGCGCCACGTCGCCACCCTTGAGGACCACCGGGCCCTGACCGCGACGGTGGCCCGCAACGGCTGGGTGGCCTTCCTCGCCGACGGCTCCGTCCTGCCGCGCCGCTCCGGGGTGAGTGACGATCCCCTGGACGGCGGTGTTCCCCTCCAGGCTCCCGAGTCCATGGCCGCCACGGTGGAGCTCCCGCACGCCGGGACAGTGCGCGGCACTGTCGTCGAGGCGGGCGTCAATGTCATCGTCGGAGGTGGCTACCACGGCAAGTCCACGCTGTTGAGCGCCATCGAGCGCGGTGTCTACCCGCACGTGCCCGGGGACGGGCGCGAGCTCGTCGCCACGGTCCCCGACGCCGTCAAGGTGCGGGCCGCCGACGGGCGCGCCGTGACCGGCGTCGACCTGACCCCCTTCATCTCCCACCTGCCGGCCGGGCGCGACACCGCCTCCTTCACCACCCGCAACGCCTCGGGATCCACCTCCCAGGCCGCCTCCATCATCGAGGCCGTCGAGGCCGGCGCCACGACGCTGCTGCTGGACGAGGACACCTCCGCCACGAACCTGCTCATCCGCGACTCGCGCATGCGCGAGCTGGTGGCCGCCGAGCGCGAGCCCATCACGCCCCTGGTGGACCGCATCACCGCGCTGTTCCGCAGGAGGGGCGTCTCCACGGTCATGGTCATGGGCGGCTCCGGGGACTACCTGGACGTGGCCGACCGGGTCCTGCTCATGGACGCCTACCACCTGCGCGACGTCACCGAGCAGGCCCGCCGGGTCGTGGCCGACCAGCCCCGGCCCCTGACCGGCCTGGAGGACTTCGCCGCGCCCCGGCAGCGCGTCCCCGAGCCCGCCCCGCCGCGCACCCGCCGGGGGCCGGTGCGCACCCGCGCCCACGGCACCTCCACCCTGGTCCTTGACCGGGAGGACATCGACATCTCCGACGTCGGCGGCGTCACCGATCCGGGGCAGGCCGAGGCCATCGCCTACGCGCTGCGCGCCCTGCTGGAGCAGCGCTTCGACGGGGTCTCCCCGCTGCGCGAGTGCCTGGACGACCTGGAGGCCCTGCTCGATGAGGAGGGCCTAGACGCCCTGACCGACGAGCGCGAGCGGCCCGCCTTCCTCGTGCGCCCCCGCATGGTCGACGTCGCCGCGGCCGTCAGCCGCTACCGCAAGCTCGAGCTGGCCTCCCTCCGCGCACACTTCGACCAAAACTTCAAAATCGACCCGGAGCCGCGTCGTTTATGAAGATTCGGTCGAAGTGATCGGCGATCCCGGTCTCCACAACGGCGTCGTCGGCGCCCCGTTTCCACAGGACGGTGAGCGCGCTGAGTGAGAGCCGGGGCGTTGCGGGCAGCATGGGGGGATGACTACCGCAATCTCCTCCCCGCCCCTGTCCGACGGCGGGGCCCTGCGCCCGCTGATGTGGAACGAGATCGGTCTCGACTGCGCCGCGTGCGCACGCCCGGACCTCAGCCACGACTGGCTGCGCGTCGCCGCCGGCGTCTACGCGCCCCGCGCGGCCTGGCAGGAGGCTGCATGGATGGAGCGCTACGAGCTGCTGCTCGAGGCGGCGCACCGGAAGTACGGTGACGAGCTGGTGCTGGCGGGCGCCTCCGCCGTCGCCGCCTACGGGCTGCCACTGGTGGGGACGGTCCTGCGCCGGGTGGAGGTCGTGGACGGGCACCCCGGCCGGGTGCGGACCTCCTTGCTGAGGCGCCATGTCCGGCGCCCCGGCACTGAGGTCGTCAGAGTGGGCGGGCATCTCGCGGTCGCGCTGCCGGACGCGCTTATTGACCTGGCTCGGTGGAACGGCCTCATGGCGGGAGTCGCCGCCATGGATGCGGCCCTGAACAACGGGTTGTGCTCTGCGGAGGGACTGCAAGAGGCGCTGGAGCGTCTGCCCGAGACGGCAGGTGGCGGCCCTCGTGCTCGGCAGGCTGTGCGCCTGGCCGACGGCCGCTCCGAGTCGCCGGGCGAGTCGATCTCCCGCGTGCGCATGTGGGAGCACCGGCTTCCCCAGCCGGAGCTGCAGGTGAGTGTGCGGGTCGGGTCGGAGCTCTACATCCTGGACTTCTACTGGCCGGATCATGGGGTGGCCGGGGAGTTCGACGGTCGGGTCAAGTACCGGTCGGCCTCCTTCGGGCAGGACCCGGAGGATGTCGTGTGGCGTGAGAAGCTCCGGGAGGACGCGCTGCGGGCCTCGGGCCTGACGGTGGCCCGCTGGACATGGGCGCAGGCCTGGGGCGATGCCGGGGCGCAGATGCTGCGGCGGCTGGCCGCTGCCGGGGTCAGGCCCACTGGCCGACGCTGGTGAGCCCCCTCCTCCCTACTCCCTCACTCACTTCGACCGAATCTTCAGAATCGACCCGGAGCCGCGTCGATTCTGAAGATTCGGTCGAAGTGAGTGGGTCGGCGGGGGCTGGTGGGGGCTGTGCGGCTGCGCGGTTCGCGCTAAGCGGCTGAGCCGGCTCGGTACTCGGCGCGGTACTCGCTGGTGCGGGTGTGGATGAGACGGGGGATGGAGATGGTCTTGTCGAAGCTGCCGTCGCGGTAGCCGGCCTGGAGATTGAACAGCACCATGAGCCGCAGCGCCATGGGATTGCTCGTGCGAGCCACGCGCCGCAGCGTGGAGACTGGCATCTTGCGCAGGATGCCCGCGATCTTGCCGGCGTCACGCCAGTTGGCACGCACCGCCGGAACGTTGAGACGGTTGAGGGCCTCGACCTCGCGCAGGAAGAAGTCGGCGCCCTCTCTCTCAGCCGCGCGCCACCAGCCGGCGCGGTAGGTGGCCTCGAGCTGCTCGACGGCGTCGCACAGGGCGTCGTAGTCGACGCCGACGACCTCGGTGCGCAGCTCCTCGGCCCGGATCCGTTCCAGGGTGGCGTGCGCCAGCGGCAGGATGGCGCGGGCAACGTCGTCGACGGCGTTGTTGCGAGTGAGACGGTCAGCTTCCGGCAGGGGCTTGCCGTCGCGGGGCAGGTGCGCGTCGACCTCCTCCAAGTGCGCGACGGAGGTGCGCAGGTCGCCGGTGAGGCGGGCGGTGGAGCGCGGGACCCCCATGGCGATGAGCAGCTCGGTCGCGGCGCGCCACTGGAAGTCTGTGTCCTCAGACCAGTGGGTCTCCGGCTCCGCCCCCGCCGGAGACCGGTCCGACGGGGTGCGAGTCTGCTGGCTGCTCATAGGGGTTGAGCCTCCTGTGGTGCGCAGGGAAACAGGTCAGGAAGTCGCGGGCGCTCGCAGCTGGGAGTGCTGGCCGGCGGCCGGGGGACAGCATCTCAAGACAACGTGTGAGAACGCTGGTGATTGACCCGTCAATGGCTGGGGTGATGTCCTCAGGCCGGGGCGTCGTCGGGGGCCAGGATGTCGGTCTGGGCGGGCAGGTCCGTGATGCCGACCGGGCAGGTCACCCCGTTGGGGCCGTGGTTGCAGTAGCCGCTGGGGTTTTTGTGCAGGTAGGCCTGGTGATAGTCCTCAGCCAGGTAGTAGGGGCCGCCGAACTGAGCCGGCGCGTCCACGGCCTCTTCGATGGTGGTGACGCAGGTTCCCAGGCCCAGGCGGGTCAGCTCGCCCTGGAAGGCCTCACGTATCCGCACAGCCGCCTCGCGCTGGGCCGGCGTCGTCGTCCACACCGCCGAGCGGTACTGGGTGCCGACGTCGTTGCCGTGGCGGTTCAGGTGCGTGGAGTCGTGGTTCTCCCAGAAAGTCCGCAGCAGGGTCTCCCCGCCCTCGCCGCAGACCGTTGGGTTGTAGACGACGCGCACCGTCTCAGCGTGACCGGTCGCCCCGGTGCACACCTCCTGGTACGTGGGATTGGGTGTCTGACCGCCCATGTAGCCAACCGACGTCGAGACGACGCCGTCCTGGCGCCACAGGATCCGCTCCACCCCCCAGAAGCAGCCGGCCGCCAGGTAGATGACCCGACTGCCCTCGGGCCACGGCCCGTCCAGGGGCGTCTCCAGCACCGGGTGGTCTCCGGGGGTGGGCAGGACCGGCGTCTCGCGGCCGGCCGGCGCCGATCCGCTGAGCGAGTGACGAAGGGCGTTGAACATGAGGACACCGTACTGCGGCCGACCCCTATTCCCGCCCGCGCTTCACTGACCGCGAGGAACGGTCTGGGCGGAGGGACAGGTGCGGGTGTCGGTCAGGTGCTCGGTGAGGGCTCCGACCCGGAGCTGTTCAGCTCGAGCTGGGTGAAGGCCCTCTCGCGCCAGTTGAGGAAGCTCTGGAACCCACCGGTGAGCAGCGCCTGAAGCTCCTCGCCGCTGTTGACGCCGATGATGTCCTGCTCCTGATCCTCCGCGCTCATGTCTTGCGTGATGACTCGCAGATTCTCGGCCGTGTGGTTCCCACGCGGGACGACGAAACTGGGGCATCCTTGAGGGTTGACGATCATGAAGCCCGCCGAGATGCACAGATCAAAGATGAAGTCGCACTCACCGGAGGTGAGGTGGGCATGCCCGGTCCCGGCCGTCATCGCCTCATCCTCCTCGAGCACATTGGAGAAGTGGAAGTCCTGGAGCCCATCGACATTGATGTCGGAGCCGTCCTCGTTGAGCAGCGTTGCGGATGATGACCGGTCTGCGCTGGAGGGCGGGAAGACCTTCATGTGCATTCGACGCCGTTGCAAGAACTCCTGCACGCCGTCGCGATCCGGATCGACGAGTCGGTCTCCGTCGATCTTGTACAGATAAAGAGAGAAGCCCATGGGTGGATACGTCCCGTCCGTGGTTGGATTCCTCGTATCTGCGGGATACGCGTATACTCGTACTTTAATGCGGCTTGCATTTCCTGCCAACTGTTGGCCACAACAATCTCAATCTCACCTCGGTCTGCATCATCCCTCACCTCTTGCGGCAGTTGGTCGATCCGGTGATTCCCGCCCGGGATGACGAATAGTAGGGGGACGTCCACGTGAACGAGGAGGAAGTTCGTTGAGACGCACAAGTCGTAGAGCAGTTCGCACTCGTCATCGCTGAGATGGGCGTGTGCAATGAAAGCGCTCAGCTCCGAGTCGTGAATGGAGGGGTCGGAGAGGATGAGATCTCGTGGGTAGCCGTCGTCGAATAACAGTACCGAACCGTCTGCGTTCGTCAGGTGTGTGGTGTCGCTGGAGTGTGTGCTGCGCTGAAGGCTTAGTCCTCGGCGCTCAAGAAAGTCCGACAACCCCCGCTTGTCGCCCCCGATGCTGCGTCCGTCGCTGAATCTGTAGAAATACATTGCATAACCCACAGAACTCTCCTTGCGTCATCTCGAGGGTTGGTTGTTTTCTTGGGTGTCCATAGAATCTGAGCCGGGCACTTCTCGCGGCGCCCAACGGAAATTCGGTGGGGCTGCGCGAAGAATGCCCGGCTCGGTGGAAAGGGGTGGGCGGAAAAGAGGGTCAGACCCGCTCGACCTTGACGATCTCGGCCTGGATCTTCCGGCCGTTGGGGGCCTCATAGGAGACGGTGTCGCCCGCGCGGTGCCCCATGAGGGCCTGCCCCAGCGGGGCGTCGGGGGAGAAGACCTTGACGCCGTCGGGCACGTCCTCGGTGATCTCCTGGCCGCCCAGGGCGAAGACCTGCTCCTTGCCGGCCACCTTCGCCGTGACGATGGTGCCGGCCGAGACCGAGCCGTCGTCGGCCGCCTCGCCGATCTGGGCGTTCTCCAGGGTCTCCTCGAGCTGGATGATGCGCGCCTCGTTGAGCCCCGCCTCCTCGCGGGCGGCGTGGTAGCCGGCGTTCTCCCGCAGGTCACCCTCCTGGCGGGCCGCCTCCACGCGCTGGGCGATCTCCTTGCGCTCGGTCGTCTTGCGGTGCTCAAGCTCGGCGGCCAGCCGGTCGTAGGCCTCCTGGGTGAGCCAGGTGCCCTGTGACTGCTCGGACATGGGTCCTCCTTGGATGACTGGTGATGGTCGCTCGGCAGCCGGTCGGGCCACCTTGCGACGACGACACCCGGCGGCTCCTCGCGGGGCCGACCGGGTTTGAAGCGCGAGTCTACGCCGCAGCCTGAGGGAATGCTGTGCGGTTGGCGAAAGATACTGGAATACTCCGGGGCTGGGGTTGGGCGGCGGGGTGGGCGAATCCGTGCCGGTCCGCCTGATCGACGTCGTCGCAGGGGTTGGGGGAGGGGGTGGACATAGCAGTCGGCTCGACGGCGTGGCGGGCCGCCCACCGGGCCCAGCAGCCTCCGTGGCCGCCTCTCGGCCGTCCCGGCCGGCCGTCCGTCCCCGCTAGCGCAGAACCGCCAGGAAGCAGGCCACGCACTGGCAGGCCCACGCGGCCACGGTGCACACGTGGAAGATCTCGTGGAAGCCGAACCAGCGCGGCGAGGGGTCGGGAGTCTTGCGGGCGTAGACGACGGCGCCCAGCGTGTAGGTCACGCCGCCGGCCACCAGCAGCCACACGATCGCTGGGCCGCCCGCCCGCCAGAACTGCGGCAGGAACCAGATCGCCACCCAGCCCAGAATGATGTAGAGGGCGGTGGTGAACCAGCGCGGGGCGTGCATCCACAGCAGGTTCGTGGCCGTGCCGATCGCGGCGCCCGCCCACACGATGCCCAGGACCAGGGCGGCCGTGCGCGTCGGCAGCAGAGCCGCCGACAGGGGCGTGTAGGTGCCGGCGATGAGCAGGTAGATGTTCGCGTGGTCGATCCGCCGCAGCGTGGCCGCGACCTTCGTGGGCCAGTGCCCGGTGCCGATGTGGTAGACGCCGGAGTTGGCGAACAGCAGCAGCGAGCACGTCAGGTAGACGGCGCAGGCCCACTTCAGGCCCGCTCCCGGCGCCAGCACCGTCAGTACGATGCAGGCCGCCAGGGCCAGCGGTGCGGTACCGGCGTGGATCCATCCGCGCAGCCTGGGCTTGACGGAGGCGATGACGCCCTTGGCGCTCATGGACGTGGAGCGGCGCGGGGCCTGCGACGTCGAGGGCGATGTCGGTGACATGGGCGTGAGTGTCCTTCTGGGTGGTGTGGGGTGGGAACGGGTCGATGCTGAACCTTACGACTCCGTAGGTTACGTGAGCGTAGGTTTCGGTGGTAGGAGTCCGGGTGGCGATGTGACACGGCAGGCATGGTGGGGTGCGTCGGGAGGTTCCGGGGCCGCCGTCGCCAGAGCCGGTGCGGCCCGGCCGCCTGGCACGCCTCCTTTGTGCCCCGGCAACCCTGGGCGAACCTGATGGCCGGATTTGACCCGGCTGTTAACCGGCTCGTCCAGCGCAGGAGGGGCCTTGCGCGATAGCGTTGGAGGCGGCCCCGAGCCGTCGGGCCCCGTCCCCCAGCAACCCCACCGAGGAGCCCCGAGGAATACGGCATGGCAGGCGACAACCTCCTCTACGACATCTACGAGCGCCGGCTGGCTGCGCGCATCGACCCGGCCACGGTGCCCCACCACGTGGGTGTCATCCTCGACGGCAACCGCCGCTGGGCCAAGTCCATGGGCTTCGGGGCCGCGCAGGGCCACAAGCGCGGCGCGGACAAGATCGAGGAGTTCCTCGGGTGGGCCGAACAGATGGGGGTCCAGGTCGTCACCCTGTGGCTGCTGAGCACCGACAACCTCTCCCGCGACCCGGCCGAGCTCTCGCCCCTGCTGGACATCATCGCCCACGCCGTTGACGAGCTCGCCGAGACCGGCCGCTGGAGCCTGCGCCTCGTGGGTGCCGTCGACCTCTTGCCCGAGCCGCTGGCTGAGCGCCTGCGCGCCGCCGTCGTCCGCTCCCGGCCGTCGAGCGCGGAGGCCTCTGGGGCAGGCGGGTCGGCGGACGGGGCCGTCGAGACCGCTGAGGCCGAGGACCGGCGCATGCAGGTCAACATCGCCGTCGGCTACGGGGGTCGTCAGGAGATCGCCGATGCCGTGCGTGAGCTGCTGCGCGAGCGGGCCGCCGCCGGGGCGAGCCTGGAGGAGGTGGCCGCCTCACTCAGCGAGGAGGACATCACCGAGCACCTCTACACCAAGGGGCAGCCCGACCCCGACCTGGTCATCCGCACCTCGGGCGAGCAGCGGCTCTCCGGGTTCCTGCTGTGGCAGTCGGTGCACTCCGAGTACTACTTCTGCGAGGTCAACTGGCCGGCCTTCCGGCGCGTGGACTTCCTGCGGGCGCTGCGCGACTTCGCCAGCCGGGAACGCCGCCTGGGCAGGTAGCCGGCTTCAATGTGTGGCCGTCGGGGGTGGATCTGGGGTCTCAGGTGTCACGAATGGCGACTATTCCTTCGGTTCTGCGGCCGTCGTTTCCGGGGCGTGCCGTAAAACCGCTGGTCACAGCGTTTCGTGGGCCGCCGCATCGAGTGCCTGCGCAGTGAATAGTCGCCCGTAGTGACACATTGTGGGATCTCCGGCAGGATGGCTCTCTGGTCCGGGCGCTGCCCGACCTGGCTGGTGCCCCGGTCCCGGCGCGCGTCGACTCACCTGACGCCCCGCGCCGTCGAGCCGCGTACGCCGGCACCTCACGCACCGACGCGCACGCTGCCAGCGACACGCGCCGGCGTGCTCGCGGTCCCAAACGACAGGATCCTCGTGACCGCACACCGCACCTCCGCCTCACGCCGCTTCGCCTCCGGGAAGACCCCGGCCGCGGATGAGGCCACCTTCGCCGATCTCGGCGTGGACTCAGACCTCGCCGCCGACCTCGACGCCCGCGGCTTCACCGCGCCCTTCCCCATCCAGGCCGCCACCCTGCCCGACACCCTCGCCGGGCGCGACGTGCTCGGCCGCGGCCGCACCGGCTCGGGAAAGACCCTGGCCTTCAGCCTGCCGCTGGTCCAGCGTCTGGCGCAGCAGGACAAGGCCCGCCCCGGCCACCCCATCGGCCTGGTCCTGGCCCCCACCCGTGAACTCGCCCTCCAGATCGCCGAAGTCATCGAGCCCCTGGCTCGCGTCGTCGATATGGACGTGACCACCATCTTCGGCGGAGTCTCCGCCAAGCCCCAGGAGAAGGCCCTCAAGGCGGGGGTCGACGTCGTCGTCGCCTGCCCCGGCCGGCTCCTGGACCTCATGGGGCAGGGGCTCGTCAGCCTCGACGAGGTCGAGATCACCGTCCTGGACGAGGCCGACCACATGGCCGACCTCGGCTTTCTGCCCAATGTTCGCCGTATCCTGCGCGCCACCCCGCAGCGCGGCCAGCGCCTGCTGTTCTCCGCCACCCTGGACAACGGCGTGGACACCCTGGTCAAGGAGTTCCTCCACGACCCGCTGCAGCACTCCGTGGACCCCTCGACCTCGCCCGTGGACGCCATGACCCACCGCGTGTGGATGGTCGCGGACAAGACCGCCAAGGACGGCATCGTGCGGCGCCTGGCCTCCGGACAGGGGCAGCGCATCCTGTTCACCCGGACCAAGCACCTCGCCCGGCGCCTGGCCCGCAAGCTCGTCCAGGCCGGGATTCCGGCCGTCGAGCTGCAGGGCAACATGAGTCAGAACGCGCGCGAGCGCGCCATGCGGGCCTTCTCCACCGGGCAGGTGCACGTCATGGTCGCCACCGACATCGCCGCCCGGGGCATCGACGTCTCCGGCGTTGAGCTCGTGGTCCACGTCGACCCGCCCGCCGAGCACAAGGCCTACCTGCACCGCTCGGGCCGCACCGCGCGCGCCGGGGCCGCCGGGAGCGTCATCACCCTGGTCCTGCCCGAGCAGAAGCACGATGTGCAGGTCCTGCTCAAGAAGGCACGGATCCGTGCCGACATCGAGCGCATCCGGCCCGACGACGACGCCGTGGCCTCCCTCGTGGGGCAGGTCGCTGAGGCTGTCGCGCTGGAGGACATGCCCGAGGGCGTGGCCATCAAGGGCGGAAGCCCCAGTGGGCGGGCCTCCACCGGGCGGCCGGGCCACGGTCACGGCGAAGCGGGGCGCGGTCGGTCCGGTCGTGGGGCCAAGGGTGGTCAGGGCGGCCGGGGAGGTCGCAGCGGGGGAGTGCGCGGTGGGCGCAGCGGGAGCGCGGGGAAAGGCGGGCGCAGTGCGAAGCGACGCGGCGAAAGCGGCGAGCAGGCCACCGGGTAGTCCTCCGGTCGGGGTGGCCGCAGCGGTGGCTCCCGTGGACGTGGAGGCCGCGGTCGCGGGGCCAAGGGCGGTCAGGGCAGTCCTGCCTGAAGGCTTGCGGTAAACCAAGTTCGGGTGAAATGATCTTGGTGTAAGCAAAGCGCCTAGGGGGATCTGTGGACTACAACGCCACGCTCACGATTCACGCGAACAAGCCCGCCACTGAGAACGACGACATCGACGACGTCATGGAGGCCTTCGCCGCCTACCACCCCGCCGTCGGGGACGCACCCTCATGCCCCGGGGCTCTCAATGCAGTCATCACCCTGCCCGCCCACACGCTGACCCAGGCCGTGGCCACAGCCACCGCCCTGGCCGCCCAGGTCGGCGACCTGGTGGGGATCGAGGTCATCCCCACCAGAATGTGGGACCGCCGCGAGGGCCTGAAGATCGACGACGTCGAGTTCGTGGGCGTGTCCGAGGCCGCCGTCCGACTCGGGATCACTCCGCAGGCGGTGCGCGACCGCATTACCTCCGGGCGCCTGCCCGGCAAGAAGGTCGGACGCAACTGGGTCGTGTCCGACGCCGCGCTCCCGCACTGAGCCCCTACCCGCCTTGGTGAGCGGCGCCGGTGGTGCGGCGGTCCAGTCCCAGCTCCGGCCGAGCGGAACCGGGATGCCGGTGCTACCGTCGAGTGGCTGACGGCGATCGGGAAGGTGGGTGGAGAGCGTGGTGGCGCACCTTTCGCGGCGAGCCCTGACCGGCGCGATGGCGGGTCTCATCCTGGCCGGCTGCGCTTCTCGGGGTCCGCAGCGAGCGGCAACGCACTCGACTCCGCCGCCGTACCTGCGCTCGCGCGGGGCCGGCGCTGCGCCAAGCCTGCGGCCGACGTCGGGCGACCTGTCGGTTCCCGCCGCGTTCTCCTACACCGATGATGAGGACGAGACCTCCGACTGCATCTTCTACGCGACCGCGGGAGCGCCGGTCGGACTGGTCGTCTACCTCGACGGTGACGGGCAGTCCTTCCACAGTCAGGGGAACCAGGACCAGGACGAGAGGTCCCGCGGTGGCCTGGCCGGTGCCGGGGGAGTTGTCGAGGCGGCGAGCGCTCGCGGGTACGACGTTGTCTCGGTGCGCGCTCCCGGAGACGACGGAACCTGGTGGCTGGAGGATCAGGACGGCAAGGTCCACTACCTGGAGCAGGCGCTCGACTACGTGGTCGCCGAGTGCGGCGCCACCACGGATCGGGTCTGGCTCGTGGGCTACTCCGGCGGCTCGGAATTCATCAGCCAGTGGTTCTTCCCGGCCTACGCCGAGCGCATGGCGGGCGGGGGCTTCCTGCTCTTCGGGGGCGGCGACGCGCCCGAGGGGAAGATGGCCTTCTCCTCAGGCACCAAGGAACGGCTCTGGCTGAACTGGGTCACCGGGACGCGCGACGTGCCTGCCAACAGCCTCGACGGATTTGACGGCAGCGGGCACGCCCGCAACAGCCTGGCCTACTACCGCTCGGCGGGCTTCGGCCACACCTGGAGCGAATGGCCCGACGATGACCACGGCAGCATCACCGAGAAGTTCGGCAGCTACGTCGGGCGCGTGCTCGACGCCGCCGCAAGCGGAAAATGACTGAGCTGCCGCGGAGGCTGGATGGTGAGTCTCCGGAGCAGTCCGCGATCCGCGCGGTGCGGGCCCCGGGCTGGGTTGTCGCTGTGGCTGCGTAATCCGTACTCGCATCCGGCCATCTGGGCTGGCGCCGATTGAGCCTGGCTCAACGCGCGCGGCCTCTACCTTCCTCGTCGGCCGGAGTGTCCACCCCACGTGGATCGGCGCCACCTGAGCTCACCGGATTCCAGCAGCCATCACGCATCCCGAAACCATGTGCTGACAGGGCAGCGGGCTGGCGCAGCTGCCTGCGTCCCGGACATGAAGAAGGCCCCGGTCCCTTCCGGGGCCGAGGTCGGCTCGGTACCCCCTGTGGGGCTCGAACCCACGACCTTCGGATTAAAAGTCCGCAGCTCTGACCAACTGAGCTAAGGGGGCGCACCGACGGCCGGAAGCAGAGTCCAGACGCCATCGGCAGGGACCAGCATAACCGGACAACCGACCGCCGTGTCGAACTCGCCGCGCCGCCGCTGAACCTGCCTCCGCCAACCGTTGAGCCTGCGGCCTGCCTCCACCGTTGGCCGGAAGTGAACCCATGGGGGAGCGTCCACGCTCCCGCGAGACAATGGGGCTGCGCGTCGTCGCCGGCGCGCCCGCACCGCGTGAGGAGTCCCCATGGCCCGCCAGTTCCACCGCCCCGCCCGACTCGACCCCGAGGCCGCCGAACAGATCGAGGGCAGCACCGACACCGCCGTCGCCTCCGAGCTCGCCCACCGCGCTGCCCAGGCCCTCATCGGCGGATTCCCCGGCACCGAGACCGAGGACGACCCCATCACCCGCTCCGGCGTCGTCGCCGCGGTCGCCGCCAACGGCATCGACGACATCGCCGAGCTGTGGGCCGACTCCCCGGCCACCACCCTGCCCGGTACCCTGTGGCGCCTCTTCCTCGTGCGCGAGTGGATCCGCCGCGACCCCGAGCTCGTCGCCCGCCGCTACGCCACCCTCATCGACCTCACCGAGGCCGACGACACCACCAACGCCCGCCTCGAGTCCGCCCTCGGCGAGGCGCGCCCCGTGCCCTCCCCGACCGACCTGCGCGAGCACCTCGACGCCGTTCTGGCCGGCAGCGTTGAGGGCTCGGTGACCGAGATCGCCCCACTGCTGAGCGCCACCGCCGGATTCCTGCGCGCCCTGGCGGCCGGCTCTAACCCCGTGTGGATCGAGGACGACACCGACGAGCTCGCCGACCGCGTCACCCGCCGCGACTCCGCCCTCCTGGCCACCGCCGACGAGCTCACCGACGCCGCCCGCCGCGCCGCCGCCGGCCTCCTCGACTGAGAGGGCCTTGCGCAGGGGCGATCCGGGCGCGAGATGTCCAAATCGGATACAAAGGCCCGAAGTGAGTGTGTGAAGGTAGATCAGAACCGCATGATTCCGCGGATCTGTTGAAGCCGTGAAGAGTGCGCAAGCTCCTTTGTCTCCGATTTGGACACGATTGGCGAAATCATGCGCGCTTCGTTGGACGAGACGTGGGGGAGCGCGCAGCGGGGGCGCGGTCTCAGGTGGCGGGGTCGCCTATCGGCCGCGAGTCCCGAAGAATGGGCGTGAGCCGCAGCGCCTCGCATCATCGCTGAACTCGGGCGGACCCCCGCCCCACAAGGCCGCCCGGACGTGGGACTATGTGGCCATGACCAACGACGCGCCCCACTCCGCCCCCACCCCGCTCTCCCGCTTCCTGGGCGGGTGGATGCGTCACCCCAGCCCCCAGGAGCCCGAGCAGGTGCCCGACGACGCCGAGGCGACCGAGGCGACTGAGGCTGCCGAGACTGTTGAAGCCGCGGAAGCCACGGAGGCCGCTGAGTCGGCAGTCTCGCCCGAGGCTGCGAGCACCGACGGACCGGCCGTCTCCGCCGAGGTCCCCGGTCCCGACGCCCAGGGCGAGCCCGACGCCACCCCGACCGCCCCCGGCGACTCCTCCACCAGTGGTGAGACCCCCGTGGGGCAGGAGGTCCCTGAACGCGCCGACGCCCCGGGAGAATCCCCCAACCCGGCCGACTCGCACGACTCCGAGCGCGCCGACGACCCGGCCGACTCCACCAACCCCGACGACTCCGAGGGCGCTGAGGAGGCGGTCGAGGAGGAGCACGTCATCGAGGTCGCCGACCCGCGCGACTTCGCCGACGACTCCGGCCCTCAGTACGAGGATGAGGACTTCGACGACATCGTCGACGGCGAGGCGGCCCCCGCCCCCGGCCCCATCGGCATCGCGACCCCCGCCATCGCCCCCTCCTCCATCACCTCCACCAGCTCGCACTCGGCCCCGTCTGCCGCCGAGGCCCAGGCGGCGCCGGCCGCCACGGCGCCGAGGGACCCGGGTCTGCCCGCTCCCGGCAGCGCCCCCAGCGCGGGCCCCGCCGCCGGCTCCGCCAGCGCCCCCTCCGCGCCCTCCTCACTGAGCACGGCCGGCGCGGCCGGTGCCGGCGCCGCCGACGCCGCGGCCTCGGCCGCCTCCGCCGACACCGCCCAGGTGGACCCCGAGGATCTCCTGCCGCCCCTGAAGTCCTTTAAGAACCGCTTCATCGACCGCGAGCTGACCTGGCTGGACTTCAACGAGCGCGTCCTGGAGCAGGCCGAGGACCACACCCTGCCCCTGCTGGAGCGCGCCTGGTTCCTGTCGATCTTCTCCTCCAACCTGGACGAGTTCTACATGGTGCGCGTCGCCGGGCTCATGCGCCGCATCAAGGCCGGCATCACCCCGGTGCGCGCCTCCGGCCTGGACGCCCACCAGGTCCTGGCCCAGGTCACCAGCCGCACCAAGGAGCTCACCGCCCGCCAGGCCGCCCTCTTCCAGGAGGACATCCGCCCGGCCCTGGCCGAGCGAAACGTGAAGATCCTGGGCTGGGACGAGCTCAACTCCGACCAGCAGGAGCGTCTGACCCGCTACTTCCGCCACCAGATCTACCCGGTCCTCACCCCGCTGGCGGTCGACCCCTCCCACCCCTTCCCCTATATCTCGGGCCTGTCCCTCAACCTCGCCGTCATCCTGCGCAATCCGCGCAGCGGCAAGGAGCACTTCGCCCGCATCAAGGTGCCCGACTCCCTGCCGCGCCTCATCCAGGTCCCCGGCCGCGAGCTCGACGCCGCGGACAAGGCCGCCGGCTGCGCCGTCATCCCCATCGAGATCGTCATCGGTCAGCACCTCGACCACCTCTTCCCGGGTATGGACATCCTGGAGCACCACCTCTTCCGGGTCACCCGCAACGAGGACCTCGAGGTCGAGGAGGACGACGCCGAGAACCTCCTCAAGGCCATGGAGAAGGAGCTCGAGCGGCGCCGCTTCGGCGACTGCGTGCGCCTGGAGGTGGAGGACACCATCTCCTCCTTCATCCGCCGCTACCTGGTGCGCGCCCTGGGCCTCAAGGGCGACGACGTCTTCGAGCTCCCCGCGCCCCTGGACCTGACCTGCCTCAACCAGCTCCACGACCTGGACATCCCCGACCTGAAGTACCCGCGCTTCGTGCCGGTGACGGCCGCGGGCCTGGCCGCCTACGAGTCCTCCTCCGCGCCGGACGTCTTCGCCGCCATGCGCGAGCACGACGTCCTGCTGCACCACCCCTACGACTCCTTCTCCACCTCCGTCCAGGAGTTCGTGGCCCAGGCCGCCGCCGACCCCAAGGTCCTGGCCATCAAGCAGACCCTCTACCGCACCTCCGGCGACTCCCCGATCGTGGACGCCCTCATCGAGGCCGCCGAGGCCGGCAAGCAGGTCGTCGCCATCGTCGAGATCAAGGCCCGCTTCGACGAGGAGGCCAACATCTCCTGGGCCCGCAAGCTCGAGCGCGCCGGCGTCCACGTCGTCTACGGCATGGTCGGCCTCAAGACGCACTGCAAGCTGCTGCTGGTCGTGCGCCAGGAGTCCGACGGCCTGCGCCGCTACTGCCACGTCGGCACCGGCAACTACCACCCCAAGACCGCCCGCGGCTACGAGGACCTGGGGCTGCTGACCTGCGACCGCGACGTCGCCCAGGACCTGACCACCCTGTTCAACCAGCTCTCCGGCTACGCCCCGCGCGCCCGCTTCCGCCGCCTGCTCGTGGCCCCCCGGGGCCTGCGCGACGGGCTCGTGGAGCACATCGAGCAGGAGATCGCCAACCACAAGGCCGGCCTGCCCGCCTGGATCCGCATCAAGGTCAACTCCATCGTCGATGAGACCGTCATCGACGCCCTCTACCGCGCCTCGCGCGCCGGGGTGCCGGTCGACATCGTCGTGCGCGGCATCTGCGGCCTGCGCGCCGGCGTCGAGGGCCTCAGCGAGAACATCCGCGTCCGCTCGATCCTGGGGCGCTTCCTGGAGCACTCGCGCATCTACGCCTTCGCCGGCGGCGGGCAGACCGAGCTGTTCATCGGCTCGGCCGACCTCATGCACCGCAACCTCGACCGCCGCGTCGAGGCCCTGGTGCGCATCACCGACCCCGCCATGGTCGAGGACCTCGAGTGGCTGGTCACCCACTGCGCCTCCGACGACGTCGCCTCCTGGCACCTCCAGCCCGACGGATCCTGGGAGCGTCGCCTCCTCGACGCCGAGGGCAACCGCCTCGAGGACATCCAGGACAGCCTCATGGCCCGGGCGCGCTCGCGCGTCAAGGGCCGGCACTGAGACGGCCGTGCCATGAGCCCGTCCAGCAAGAAGAACCGGTCGCGCGAGACCGTGAAGGCCGCCGGCGCCCTGGTGTGGCGTGAGAACGGCAAGCACCTCGAGGTGCTCCTGGTCCACCGCCCCCGCTACGACGACTGGTCCATCCCCAAGGGCAAGGTCGAGCCCTGCGAGTCGGTGCGCACCTGCGCCGTGCGCGAGGTCGCCGAGGAGACTGGCGTCCAGGTCATCCTGGGCCAGCCCCTCAGCCGCGTGCACTACAAGCTCGCCGACGGCTCCCGCAAGGAGGTCCACTACTGGGCCGCCCGCGTCGCCCCCGAGGCCTCGGCCGCCGTCGCCGCCCGCTGCGCCGTCAAGCCCGCCTCGACCAAGGAGATCGACGCCGTCGAGTGGCTGCGCGTGGGACAGGCCCGCAAGCGCCTGACCTACTCCTACGACCGCGACCTGCTCGGCGAGCTCGTCGACCTGTGGGAAGACGGCAAGCTCGACACCTGGACCCTGGTCCTCGTGCGCCACGGCCGCGCCGTCAAGCGCTCCGTGTGGAACCGACCCAAGGAGCGGGACAAGGAGACCGACGAGGCCACCCGCCCCCTGACCCACGACCAGGGCGAGACCCGGGCCCGCGCCCTCGTCCCGATCCTCGCCGCCTACGGGGTGGGGCGCGTCCTCACCAGCCCCTGGAAGCGCTGCGTGGACACGGTCGCCCCCTACGCCGCGGCCGCGGGCCTGGACCTGGAGACGGCCGGGGCGCTCACCGAGATGGCCCACGCGGAGAGCCCCAAGGGGGTGCGCTCCGTGGTCAAGAAGGTCCTGCGCGTGCGCGAGGAGCCGACGGCGCTGTGCACCCACCGCCCCGTCCTGCCCACCGTCATGGAGGTCGTCTCCCAGTACGCCCCCGGCCGACTCCTGCGCTCCGTGCCCGACCGGGACCCCTGGCTCAAGACCGGCGAGATCCTCGTGGTCCACATGGCCCGCCGCCCCCGCGGCAAGATCCGCGCCGTCGCCATCGAGAAGCAGCGCCCCGTCCTGTCCGAAGGCCGCTGACCGGACCACTGCCCTGCGCACGGTGCCTCACAGTGACGGTCCTCATAGGGATCGTTTACCAACCGTTTACCCCGGTCACCCGGAACCTTCATCCGGGGCGCCTATCGTGACCGCTGCCTGACAATCACCCGGTATCCGACTGGACCCCCGACCCCCTCTGACTGAGCGAGGAGAGCCTGTGCTCCTGACCCGTCGCGGCGCCCTGGGCGCCCTGAGCGTGGCCACCCTGACTGCGCTGACCGCCTGCGGGCGCGACGCCGGCGCCGCCGACCCCAACGCCTCCAGCGGCCTGGTGGGGGAGATCCGCGGTGCGGGCGCCACCTCCCAGTCCGACGCGCAGGACGCCTGGATGAACACCTTCATGGGCGCCAACCTGCGCGCCACCGTCGACTACGCCGGCGGCGGCTCCGGGGCCGGGCGCACCAAGCTCGTCGAGGGTGCCGTCGACTTCGCCGGCACCGACACCCCCATGACCGCCGACGAGATCAGCCGGATCGGCGGCGCCGTCGAGCTGCCCCTCTACATCTCGCCCATCGCCGTGGCCTACAACCTGCCCGGCTTCACCGGCGAGTCCCACGTCAACATGACCGGCGAGGTCCTCGCCAAGGTCCTCTCCGGGGCCATCACCCGCTGGAACGACCCCGCCCTGGCCGCCCTCAACCCCGGCGCCGCCCTGCCCGACCTGCGAATCATCGTCGTGGGCCGCTCCGACGACTCCGGCACCACCAAGGCCCTGACCACCTACCTGGCCACCGTCGCCCCCAAGGCCTGGCCCCACGAGCCCGAGGAGACCTGGCCACTGCGCGGCGGCCAGTCCGGCGACGGCACCGCCGGCATGATCCAGACCGTCTCCGCGGCCACCGGCACCATCGGCTACGCCGACGCCTCCAAGGTCCCCGCCACCCTGGGCACCGTCGCCGTCGGCTCCAACGGGGCCTACGTGCCCGTCTCCGCCAAGGCCGCGGCCGCCGCCCTCGACACCGCCACCCTGGGCTCCGAGGCCGACGAGACCCGGCTGCTCTACCAGCCCAGCCACGACGCCGAGGGCGCCTACCCCATCGTCCTGGTCTCCTACCTCGCCGCCCGCCTGCGCTACGACGACGCCCAGATCGCCGCCGTCGTCAAGGCATACCTGCGCTTCGCCGCCTCCACCAGGGGGCAGGACGCCTCCACCAAGGCCACCGGCTGCGCCCCCATCACCCGCCAGATGCGCGAGAAGATCAACGCCGCCATCGACAAGATCGCCGCCTGAGGCCGCCCGGCCGGCCCGACGCCGCACCGAACCACATGACCAGCCAGCACCCACCCGCCCAGCCGCCGCCCCACACACCCCGAGGAGGGTCAGCCGTGGCCAGCACCACCGCACCGCCGTCGTCGCCGCCCCCAGTGGGCACCGCGACCGCCCCCAGCAGCGCCGACGACGCCATCATCCAGCCCGGCAAGGCCGCCGGGCAGACCGGCAACCGGATCTTCACCGGCCTGTCCTTCGGCGCCGGCACCTTCATCATGGTGGTGCTCGCCCTCGTGGCCGCCTTCCTCATCCGGGAGGCGCTGCCGGCCCTGACGGCCTCGAGCGAGACCCTGGAGTCGGTCTCCTTCATGCGCGACCGCAGCCTGTGGGGCTATGTGGCCCCGCTCGTCTTCGGCACGCTGCTGTCCTCGACCATCGCCCTGGGCGTCGCGGTGCCGCTGAGCATCGGGGTGGCCCTGTTCATCTCCCACTTCGCCCCGCGCCGCCTGGCCCAGGCCCTGGGCTACATGGTGGACCTGCTGGCCGCGATCCCCTCCGTGGTCTTCGGCCTGTGGGGATTCCTGTGGCTGGTGCCGCTGCTCGACCCCCTCAACACCTGGCTGAGCGAGCACCTCGGATTCATCCCGCTGTTCGCCGACTACACGGCACCGGCCAAGAACATCACCACCGCCTCCCTGGTCCTGGCCGTCATGATCCTGCCGATCATCACCGCCACCATCCGCGAGATCTTCCTCCAGACGCCCACCCTCCAGGAGGAGGCCTCCCTGGCCCTGGGCGCCACCCGCTACGAGATGATCCGCCAGGCCGTCCTGCCCTTCGGCCGCTCCGGCATCATCTCCGCCTCCATGCTGGGGCTCGGGCGCGCCCTGGGTGAGACCATGGCCGTCCTCATGATCCTCTCGCCCGGCATGGGGCTGAACCTCCGTATCCTCCAGGCCGGCCAGCATCAGACCATCGCCGCCAACATCGCCTCGCAGTTCCGCGAGGCCTACGGATTGAGCGTCAACGTGCTCATCGCCACCGGCCTGGTCCTGTTCATCATCACCTTCGCGGTCAACTCCCTGGCGCGGTGGATCATCGCGCGCCGCTCCGAGTTCTCAGGAGCCAGCTGACATGACGCCCACGAACACCCCCGAGCCCCCGTCCGGCCGCAGGTCCGATTCGGCCACGGAGGGCGCCCCCGCGCCCAAGTCCCTCAAGGCCGCGCTCGCGGCCGCCGAGGCCCCGGCCGCCCCCGTCGACCCGCTGGCCGACCCGCCCACCATCGAGGGCGTGCCCCTGACCTCCTACCGCCTGCCCGACTGGTTCATCTGGGCGGCGCTGGGAGCCGCCTTCGTCGTCGTCGGCGGGATCGGCCTGCTGGCCGGGTGGAGCATCGCCGCCGTCGTCGCCCTGACCGCCCTGGTGTGGGTGGTGGGCGCCACCGCCGTCTCCTGGGTGCGCGAGGGCGAGCGCTGGGGCCGCAACACCCTGGTGACGCTCCTCATCTACCTGTCCTTCGCCGTCGTCATGGTGCCGCTGGTCTCCCTGGTGTGGATGGTCCTGTCGGGTGGCTCGGCCCGCTTCGGCTACGACTTCCTGACCACGAACATGCGCGGCGCCGACGCCTCCAACGGCGGCTTCTATCACGGCATCGTCGGCACCCTCCAGATCACCGGGATCGCCACCCTCATCTCGGTGCCCCTGGGGCTGTTCACCGCCGTCTTCCTCGTGGAGTACAACGGCGGCTGGATCGCCCGGGTCATCACCTTCCTCGTCGACGTCATGACCGGCATCCCCTCGATCGTGGCCGGGCTGTTCGCCTATTCGATCTTCCTCATCGCGGCCGGACCCCGCTACCAGGCCGGCATCATCGGGGCCGTGGCCCTGAGCGTCCTCATGACGCCGGTGGTCATCCGTGGCGTGGAGGAGATGCTCAAGCTCGTCCCCTCCCACCTGCGCGAGGCCTCCTACGCGCTGGGCGTGCCCAAGTGGCTCACCATCGTCAAGGTCGTGCTGCGCACCGCGGTCGCCGGCATCACCACCTCCGTCATGATCGCCATCGCCCGCGTCATCGGCGAGACCGCCCCACTGCTCATCACCGTGGGCCTGACGATCCGCACCAACACCAACCCGCTGGACGGCTCCATGTCCACCCTGCCGGTGCTCGTCTACGACCAGTACTCCCGCGGGGAGGCCGCCGCCATGGAGCGGGCCTGGGCCGGGGCGCTGACCCTCATCATCCTGGTCATGCTGCTCAACCTCGCGGCCCGCCTCATCTCCAAGTACTTCAGCCCCAAGGGCGGCCGGCGCTAGCCCGGCCGGAGCCACCGGGACCACTATGCCCGCAGCGACCCCAGCGACCCCAGAGCCCTCAGCAGTCCACCTCAGGTAAAGGAACCGACGTGTCCAAGCGCATCGACGTCATCGGCGAGAACATCTACTACGGCGACTTCCTGGCCGTGAAGGACGTCAACGTCGTCATCGAGCCCAAGTCCGTCACCGCCCTCATCGGCCCCTCCGGCTGCGGGAAGTCCACCTTCCTGCGCACCCTCAACCGCATGCACGAGACCATCCCCGGCGCCCGCGTCGAGGGCCAGGTCATCGTCGATGGCGTCAACCTCTACGGTCCCGGCGTCGATGCCGTCCAGGTGCGCCGCGCCATCGGCATGGTCTTCCAGCGGCCCAACCCCTTCCCCACGATGTCCATCGCCGAGAACGTCCTGGCCGGCGTGCGCCTCAACAACCGGCGCATCAAGAAGTCCGATGCGGACGACCTGGTGGAGGCCTCCCTGCGCGGGGCCAACCTGTGGGACGAGGTCAAGGACCGTCTGGACCGGCCGGGCCTGGGACTGTCCGGCGGCCAGCAGCAGCGCCTGTGCATCGCCCGTGCCATCGCGGTCAAGCCCGCCGTCCTGCTCATGGACGAGCCCTGCTCCGCCCTGGACCCCATCTCCACGCTCGCCATCGAGGACCTCATCTCCGAGCTCAAGACGGACTACACGATCGTCATCGTCACCCACAACATGCAGCAGGCCTCGCGCGTGAGCGACATGACCGGATTCTTCAACCTGGAGGCCACCGGTAAGCCGGGCCACCTCGTCGAGTACGACTCCACCGACAAGATCTTCTCCGCCCCCAGCCAGCAGGCCACCGAGGACTACATCTCGGGCCGCTTCGGCTGAGGATCGAGGGGCCACGTGTCACGAATGGCGACTTTTCAGGTCGCGTGAGGCCGGTCCGAGCGTCCCCTGATTCACGTTCGCGCAGGTCAGCGCGTGACACGTTGATCCGGGAACTGGTGCTGCGCAGGTAAAAGTCGCCCGGAGTGACACTTCTGGGCGCCGTGCGTGACACGGCGGTGCGACACGAGGGGGAAGCGGGCGACAGGCCGCTGGGGAGAGAGGGAGGACGTCGGGCCGGAGAGCGCCAGTCGGCGCGAATGCCGCTCGCGGCGGCTTGAGTTGGAGCCCGGGGCCCGTCACGGCCCGACGCCGCCCACGAGTCTACAGGTCCGGGCTCCGGGCCGCGGCGGTGTCCACCCAGTGAATCCACCCGGCGGTCGGGCAGGCGTTTGCCCCTTGGCTGGGCCGGCCCGGGCCTTCTCAGGCTCCCCGGGGCCGGCGAGCTCAGGTGTCCTCGGGGGCGTCCAGGCGGTAGCCGACGTTGCGCACCGTGCCGATGAGGTTGTCGTGCTCGGTGCCCAGCTTGGCGCGCAGGCGACGGATGTGCACGTCCACCGTGCGCGAGCCGCCGATGTAGTCCTCGCCCCACACCTCGTGCAGGAGCGCGTCACGGGTCAGGACCCGCCCCTGGTTGGCGGCCAGGAACCTCAGCAGCTCGAACTCCTTGTAGGTCAGGTCCAGGATCGTGCCGCGCAGTCGGGCCGTGTAGGCGGTGACGTCAATGACGAGGTCACCCACGTCGATGCGGTCGTCGTCGGCCTCGTCCACGACCGGGACGTGGGCGCGCAGCAGCCGCAGCCGGGCCGACAGCTCAGCGGGCTTGGCGCCGGCCATGACGAAGTCGGCGGCTCCCCAGTCGATCTGCACCGCGGCGGCGCCGCCCTCCTCCACAATGAGGATGATGGGCGGGCAGTCCATGGGGCCGGTGAAGAGCTGGCACAGGGCGCGGGCCCGGGTCAGGTCCCCGCGGGCGTCGATCATGACGACGTCGGCGCTGTCCACCTCCGCGTAGGAGGAGGGCATCGGGGGGAGGCACTCCACCGGGGAGTCGAGGAAGGCGGTCGCCGGCAGGACGTCAGTGGCGTCACTCTCACGAGTGAACATGATGATCCGCAAGGCTGCTCCTTCCGTGGCTCGCGACCAGGAACCGCCGGCGCAGTCGAGCTGAGCAGCGGCGATACTGTTGGGATAAGTCAACCACACCTGGTCGCAGGCGGAATCTCCTGGGGCAACGACTGTCCGGATAGTGACCGTCCGCGAGGAGTGTGGGGCGGGGCCGCAGTGAGGTCGCAGTGGGCCCTGCGGCCGCCCGGGTGTGGGACGATGCGTGCTGTGACTACCCACCACCGACGAGCCCAACCGGCCGCGCGCACCCGCAGAGCCTCCCGCGGCTCGCGCCATGACTCCCATGCCGCAGCCGTTCCGACGGCCGCCGGTGGCGCGTCGGACTGGGCCAGCGTCATCGGCCCGGGCGACTCCCACGCCTCGGCAGGGCCTGACGGTTCGGAGGCAGCCGCGGCCTCGGCCGGCTCGGATACCTCCGGCGAGCCGGCCGACTCCTCCGCCGCTCCAGAGGCGGCCCGCTCAGCCGACTCAGGTGACACTGCCGACCTCGCCGAGGACCTGGGCTACGCCACCCGTCGCGCCTCCAACCGCCCCAAGGAGCCGGGCCTGGTGGACCCGGCCTGGACCCGGCTCGCCTTCGCGGGCGTGGTGCCGCTGCTGCTGGCGGTCGGCTCAGTGCTGCCCGGCTGGGTGAGGCTGGCCCTCGTGGCCGTCCTGGTGCCGGCCGCCGCACAGGGCTGGCCCGCGCTCGTGCGCGCCCGGCACGACCTGGGCGGCACGATCGTCATGACGATCAGCGGACTGTCGGCCGCCGTCAGCGTCTACCTCCTCGACGACATGGGGGTGGCCGGCCTGGTCATGGCCTTCTCGATCCTGCTGGCCTTCGTCGGCCAGATGCTGCGCCGCGACGGCCGGCACAACCTGGTCGAGGACCTGTCCTCAACGGTGGCCGGCTGCCTCGTGGCGGTCTCCGGCTCGGCCTGGTGCGCCCTGGAACCGGGACTGGCCGACCCAGCCATCGTCGTGCCCACCTGCCTGGCGCTGTTCGTCGGCGCCGTCCTGACCGTCCTCAACGTGCGTGCCCGGATGCTGGAGGCCCTCACCGTCACGGTGCCGGCCCTGTTCGCCGGGGCTGCCGGCTACGTGCTGGCCTCGGCCGGCTTCTTCGGCCTGTCCCACATCAGTGCGACCGCGGCCCTGCAGAGCGCCGTGGCCTGCGTGGCCGTCGGCTTCGTGGCAGGGGTCCTCATGGCCTCTGGCAACCGCGTCCTGTGGACCCACCGCTGGGTGCCCGGCGGGCGGGCGGCGGTGGCCTCGGCGCTCGTGCCGATCCTGTCGGTCGGCGTGCCGGTCTACGCCATCGCCCGCCTCCTGGGCGGCTTCATCGCCGGCTGAAGGCAGCTGACCGGTCCCGCGAGACCCCGAGGGCGCCGCGTCACGGCGGCCGGATGTCCAAATCGGATACAAAGAGACTCCGAGGCCCTGCGGTTAAGCGAAGGAACCGCAGAATCATGCGGTTTCATCTGGCGCACTCAGTGCTCCTCGCCGCCTTTGTATCCAATGTGGACACCGCGGTGCCGATCCTGCCCGGATCTGCGGCTCCAGAGCGCGCCGGAGGCTCAGGGCGCCGGCGGATCCGCGCGGCCCGAGCGGGTGGCGCGCGTGATGCGGGCTGGGGTGACGTCGTAGGCTGCGGGCATGGCATTCACGCTTCCTGACGACCTGGCTCCCGAGCTCTACCCGCTGTCCTGGCTGGCCGGCACCTGGCGCGGCTACGGCATCCTCACCTATGGCGAGACCGTGCCTGAACAGGCCGTCTACCAGGAGATGACCTTCGACCACGACGGCGGCCCTTACCTGCGCCAGACCACCACCATCTGGACGGTGGACGCCACCCGCTCCAAGAACCTCGACTTCGAGATGCCCGGCCTCCAGGGCGCCTCCCTCCTGGCCCCCGCCCAGATCTGGTCCACCGAGACCACCTACTGGCGGCCCGTCGGCCAGGAGCAACCCGACGGCGCCGAGACCACTGAGCCCGCCGAGGACGCCGCCGACAGCAAGGGCTCTGGCGGTCCGCTCGTCCCCGTCACCCAGCTCGAGCTCGTCTCGGCCGACCCCGCCGGCCACGTCGCCGTCTGGGAGGGCTGGATCCAGGGGCCGCGCGCCCAGGTCGGCACCCAGGCCGTGGGCCGGGCCCGCACCGCCGTCCCCGTGGAGGAGATGACCCGCATGTTCGGGCTCGTGGGCGGCGACCTCATGTGGACCCAGGACATGGCCGCCTTCGGCCAGAGCGAGGTGAGCACCTACGCCTCGGGCCGCCTCGGCCGCGTCGACGACTTAGATGACCCCGCCGCCCAGCCCGGCTCCGCCCTCGACCCGGCTGAGCCGGAGGGCGAGTCCTCCACCTCCTCCTCTCCCGCCTCCGACGACGCCGAGCCGACCGCCTGATGCGCCCCTCCCCGCTGCTGAACCGCCCCGGCGCCGTCGCCTCCGCGCCGGAGGACCCCGACCAGGCCGTTCCCGCCCACCTCGGCGACCCCGGCCGCGAGCAGGCCGCCCTGGCCGAGGGGCGCGCGATCTGCGCCCTGGCGCGCGATGTCGTCACCGTCGCCGGGCCGGACCGTCTGAGCTGGCTGACCACGCTGTCCAGCCAGGTGCTCACCGGCCTGAAGCCCGGTGACGGCGGCGCGGAGACGCTGCTCCTCGACGCCCAGGGCCACATCACCCACGCGCTCGCGGCCCTCGACGACGGCCGCACGCTCTGGCTCGTCACGGAGGCCGGCAGCGGCGAGGCGCTGGCGACCTTCCTGGACTCCATGCGCTTCATGCTGCGCGTCGAGGTGACTGAGCGCCCCGACGTCATGGCGTTGGGCGCCCTGGGGGAGGGCCTCGAGGCCCTGGTCCAGGCGGCGCGCGACACCGCGCCGGACGCCTCCGATTCACCGGCCGAGGCCGGTGACGCCGAGTCTCAGGGCTCACTCATCGGCCTGTGGCGAGACCCGTGGCCGGGCGTCGTCGAAGGCGGCACGAGCTACGACGTCGGAGCGGACCGGCCGCATCCCGGCGAGACCTACCGGGGCGGTTTTGTCCTCGTGCCCGTACAGAGCATGAATGCTGTGGTGAGCACCTTCCTCGCCGCCGGGGAGGGGCGGCGCCTGGCCGGCGCCCTGGCCTGGGAGGCCCTGCGCATGGAGGCCGGCCGCCCCCGCTGGGCCCGCGAGGCCGACGCCCGCGCGATCCCCCATGAGCTGGACTGGCTGCGCACGGCCGTGCACCTGACAAAGGGCTGCTACCCGGGCCAGGAGACGATCGCGCGCACCCTCAACCTGGGGCGCCCTCCGCGCCGCCTCACCGTGCTCCAGCTCGACGGCCTCGTCGGCGACCTGCCCCAGCCGGGGGCGAGCGTGCGCATGGGGGAGCGGGCCGTGGGCGCCGTGACCTCCGTGGCGCGCCACCACGAGCTCGGCCCCATCGCCCTGGCCCTGCTGCGCCGCGCCGTGCCCGCGGGCGAGCAGCTGACCGTGGAGATCACCGAGGTCGACGAGGCCACCGGCGAGACCATCCCGGTCGGGAGGGTCGACGCCGCCCAGGAGGTGCTGGTCTCTCCCGAGGGGCGCGCTCAGGCCAGTCCGGCCGAGCGTCCCGGTGCGGAGCTGCGTAAGGGCCTGCGACTCTGAGCCGTCCGGTCGTGCACCGGATCCCGGGCGCTCCCGGGACTGCTGCTCTGGGACCCGAGCCCGATGTCTGCCCGGAATGGTCGGGGCTGCGCCAGCGGCCGGCAACCGTCTGACTGTCGGCCGCCGTGTGAGGCCTCCACTGTTCTCGCTGGGCGTGGCCGCCTCTCTGGGATCGGTGACCGGCGACCGGTAGCCTGGGGCGCGTGAGCGTCCTTTATGCTGTGTCATTCTTTCTCTCCGAGGCGGTCAGGTGGAGCTGGTTGGCCGCCCAGTTCATCTCCCTCGTTATGGGGGTCTGGGCGCTGATCGACTCCCTGATGCGGCCCGCGGAGCACTACGCGGCGGCCGGTAAGAACACCAAGCGATTCTGGAACCTGGTCAACGCGGTGGGCACGGTGGTGGTCGGCCTGCTCGGGGCCGCCTCGATGTTCGGCCTGCTGGGCGTCGTGGCCAGCGCCGTCTACCTGGTGGACGTGCGTCCCGCCCTGCAGGCGCTGGCGCCGGTGCGGGTGCGCTCCTCGATCCGTATCCCGGGGCGGGCCTCGCAGCGCCGGCCGGGGCGCGATGGGCGCGGCAGGAGCGCTGGTCGCTGATGCGCGCCGTCATTCAGCGAGTCAACCGCGCGGCGGTCCGGGTCGACGGCGAGGTGGTCGGCGAGATCGCCCGCCCTGGCCTCATGGTCCTCGTGGGCGCCACGCACGACGACGGCCCCGCGCAGGTGGCCACGGTGGCCCGCAAGATCGCGGACCTGCGGCTCCTGGAGGGCGAGCTCTCGGTGACCGACGCCGGAGCGCCGGTGCTCGTCGTCTCCCAGTTCACCCTGTACGCCGACACCCGCAAGGGCCGGCGCCCCACCTGGAACAAGGCGGCCCCCGGCGAGGTGGCCGAGCCCCTGGTGGAGGCCGTGGCCGAGGACCTGCGTGGGCGCGGCCTGGAGGTGGCCACCGGCCGCTTCGGCGCCGACATGAAGATCGACATGGAGGCCGACGGCCCGGTGACGATCCTCATCGAGGCTGAATAGGGCCTGTTGTGAAACTGGGGTGAGGCGACCGCGTGTTCATACCCTCTACCTCTCGAGCGCGCGCCCCAAGGTACGACCGCGATGTCGGCGAGAACCGGCCTGCCCCGGACATAGCCAACAGGAACTAGGTCGAAGGAGGTCGACGACGATGCAGTATCGTGGCCGATGCTATGTTCAGGAGACGCTGAGATGACGGGGCGCTCGCGGGCGGTGGTGGTCGCCATGATGCTGTGGTGGGCCGTCTTCGGCTGTATCAGCGTGTCCTGGGCGCTGGGTTCCCCGTGGCTGGTCGACACGGTCCTCCAGGGTGAGGGGCTGCGGCTCGCCCAAGAGCGGCCCACCTGGTTCATCGTGGTCGTCCTCGTCTCCGGGCTGGTGAAGCTGGGGTTCGTCGTCTTCGGCTTCGCCCTTCTGCGCCCGGACGTCATCAGGGTGCCGCGCTGGATGCGTCTGGCCTTTGGCTGGGTCTCGGGAGCCCTGCTTATGGCCTACGGGCTGGTCGGCTCGGCGCCGGCGATCCCGACGATCATGTCCGGAGAGCCACTCTCACGATACGGTTGGTGGCGCCTGGTTCTGTGGATGCCTCACTTCTGGGTGGGCGGGATCCTGGTGCTGTCCGCGACGGTCGCCTACCTGCGCTGGAGCCGGCCCGTGGCGACCGACCCCGCCGTGCACGCGGGCCCTGCTGGACGCTGACTCCCCGCGGCGGGTGTCCACAGAAATGACATTAGCCCGCACAAGCCACCCGCCCACCACCTAGAACCACGGAATCACGCGGTTTTCAAGCCAGCACCAACCTCGTCGGGCATCCAATGTCATTTCTGTGGACATCGGGCGTGGCCGGGCGAGGTATGTCGATTCCATGCATCGCCTATGGGTGGGTGGAGAGAATCCGTTGGACATCGGTGACGATCTTCCCTGAACGCACATTGTTGGACGTGAAGCGGATGGGCGTATAACCCTGCCGGACCAGTTCGCGATCGCGTTCCCGGTCGTGGTGGAAGGACCAACGGTCGGAATGGAACTCGTAGCCGTCCAGCTCGATGACAAGCCACCCGGCCACCACCAGGTCCACTTCTCCAACGTCTGAGAGCACCATGCCGTCGGAAACATCTATTCCAGCGTCCTGCAACTGAACTCTGGCCAGGGTCTCCAGTGGGCTGCGAGCGCGATCGCTGGTGCGCTTCAGGCGATTCCGGCCAAGAACACGGCGAGGACCGCGCAGATATGCGGATACCTGCTGGCGAGTCGTTCTGCCCCGATGCAGGGCGGCGTCGGCGGCGACCAGAGCCGTCCACTCTTCTGCGCAGCACAGGAGATCGGCGATGCAGCGGGCGAGGGAGACAACCGGGAAGTCTTCCAGCCGAAGGACGGAACGCCCACGAGTCTCGTGTCTGTGCTCACCCCATAACGGAGGTAATCGACGTCCTTGCGGAGTCAGAACATGGACACTGCGCGGTGGAGAGGGGAGCGGAAGGCCGTAGTAGGCGGCTGCATGCTCGCAGGTGATAAGACCTCGGTGAAGGCGGGCGATGAGGATGCGTCGGTCGGTGCCGGGCAGCGCTACGATTCCGTGCGGGTACCGTTTGAGTTCTCCCGCGTCTACCAGGGCCTGGAGGCGGCGGCGCCCGGTACGGTTCAGATGTAGATCAGCCTGTGCAACGGCGCCAAGCGCGTCGCCGATGCGGGTCAGCACATTGTCGTCCATGAGACGATTCTTGGACTGCCGGAGCTGAGGCGCTAGGAAGTGGCTGGTTCCTGTGGATAACTTCCGGCGTTGACGAGCCGCGTCTCCTGCTTGACGTCCACAGAAATGACATTGGATGCCCGACGACGTTGGTGCTGGCTTGAAAACCGTGTGATTCCGTGGTTCTAGGTGGTGGGCGGGTGGCTTGTGCGGGCTAATGTCATTTCTGTGGACACTCGTGGCGGGGGGAGGGCCCGTGGTGGGGTGACGCAAGGGCGCTTGTGGCGGCGCGGGTCGCCGGGGCAGAGGAGAGGGCCGGGTATGCGCCCCCGACTGCGCTCCCCGGCCCTCAACCGAGTGTCGCCCGATTCTCCGCATCGGCTCAACGGGGAGTGGTCCCCAACCGGCCGTCAGGTATGGATCGGCCGGCTTCAGCAGTTGAGGGTCGCGTCGGTGCCGACGGCGGCTCTTGCGGAGATGCCGGCGGCGATGCCGGCCAGCTCGTGGTCGTCGGCGTTGCCGCCGGTGCAGACGATCGCGCAGTGACCCTGGCGGGTGGGGTCGGCCATGAGCCCGGCCAGGCTCGCAGCCCCGGCGCCCTCGGCCAGGGTGTGGGCGTGGGTGGCCAGGATGCCGACGGCGCCCTGGATCGCGTCGTCGTCGACCAGGATGAAGTCATTGAGGCTGCGGCCCAGCACCGACTGGGTGAGGGCGAAGCTCGCTCCGACGGCCAGACCCGCCACGCGCGTGCGGCTGTGGACGGTGGCCGGCTCCCCGGAGGCCCAGGCGCGGTGCGCGGCCGGCGCGGCGCTGGACTGGATGCCGATGACCCGGCACCCGGGGGCCAGGACGTCGCGCACGAGGCAGGCGCCGGCGGCCCCGGAGCCTGAGCCGACCGGCGCGTAGACGGCCTCCAGGTCCGGGTGGCGGCGGAAGAGCTCGAGGTAGACGGTGGCGTGCCCGAGCACGATGGCGGGCTCGTCCCCGGGGGAAACCATGCGCATCCCCTCACGCAGGGCGAGGGCCTCGGCGTGCGCCAGCGACTCGCACATCGTCTCCCCCTCGACGACGACCCGAGCCCCCAGCGCGCGCACCGCGGCCACCTTGCGGGCCGGCGCGCCCACCGGGACGACGACGGTCACGGGGACCTCGCTGCGGGCGCCGGCCCAGGCCAGGGACTGGGCGTGGTTGCCGGTGGAGGCGGTCACGACGCCGCGGCGCCGCTCCTCGGGGCTGAGCGCCGCCATGAGCGCCACCCCGCCGCGGACCTTGAAGGCGCCGGTGGGCTGGACGTTCTCGTGCTTGACCGTGACCTCCACCCCGGCCTCGGCGTTGAGCAGCGGGTAGGACCAGGCGGGAGTCTCGGGCAGGACCCGCGAGACGGCCTCGTAGGTGCGCAGGACGGCGTCGAAGTCGAGGCCGGACTGGGTGTCGGCAGGAGCCTGGGGCAGGGTGTCGGTGACGGTCATGGCTTCATGATGCGGGCGGCCGGAGTATCGGTCCAATGAATCTTTTGACGAATACCCATCGATACAAGACATACTTGGTGGTGTGATCGATGTGCAGCAGCTGCGGGCCCTCGTGGAGCTCTCCCGCCTCGGCACCGTCTCGGCCGCCGCCGAGTCCCTGGGCTTCAGCCAGTCCACCGTCTCCCACCAGCTCGCCGCGCTGTCGCGGGCAACCGGCGCGGTCCTGCTGACGCGGGCCGGACGCGGTGTGCGGCTCACCGAGGAGGGCCGGGCGCTGGCCACCCGGGGGCAGGAGGTCCTCGACCTGCTGGACCGCACCGAGCGCGAGGTCGTCTCCATGGCCCGCGCCGAGGCGGGGCGCGTACGCCTGGCCGCCTTCCCTTCCGCCGTGGCCTCCCTGGTGCCGGGGGTGCTCGACGTCGTCGGTCGGCAGTACCCGGGCCTGGAGGTCGAGCTCGTCGACGCCGAGCCGCCCGAGGCCCTCGACGCGTTGCGGCGGGGGCGGGTGGACGCGGCCCTGTCCTTCTCCTACGTCGACGACGACGCCAGCGAGGGCCTTCAGGCCGAGCACCTGCTCGACGACGTCCTCTACGTCGTCACCCACCCCGGCGGCATCACGCGCATCGCCGACGGCGCCCAGTGCCGGTGGGTGACCGGCTGCGCGCGCTGCCGCGAGGAGCTCCTCGCCGTGGGGCGGGCCAATGGGTTCACGCCCGAGACCGCCTACGCCTCCGACGACTACGTGGCCGTGCAGGCGCTCGTCGCCGCCGGGGTGGGGGCGGCCCTGCTGCCGGGGATGGCGCTGAACGCCTACCGGCACGAGGGGGTTCAGGTGCGGCCCCTGGCCCGCGAGCAGCGGCGCGTCGAGGTGGTCACCCGCGCCGAGCAGCCCCGCCCGCTGGCCATCGACGTCCTGGTGGAGGCCTGCCAGGCGGCGGCCCGCCGCACGAGCCTGCGCCGGCCGATGGTCAGGACCGGCAGGAGTGCTGCCTCACGGTGAGGTGTGGTGTGATGGGACGTGTGTCCGTGCTGCATCACAGAGAGGAACCGGAGATGGGAGCTGGTGTGCGAGCTGTCCTGGGTGACGTATCCGGCGAGGTCGCCGTCTTCGGGTCCCTCAATGCTGACCTGACGGTCCGAACGGAGCGCTTCCCCAAGCCCGGTGAGACGATCAGTGGGGAGGACCTGGTGATCCTGCCGGGAGGCAAGTCCGCGAACCAGGCGGTCCAGGCCGGTCTTCTCGGAGCTCGTGCGAGGATGATCGGGGCCGTGGGAGCCGACGGTCACGGCGACCTGCTCATCGAGTCCCTCCAGCGCGCCGGCGTGGACACCTCCGCGGTTCAGCGCGAGGACGTGGCCACCGGCACCGCCATCATCACCGTGGACTCCACGGGGGACAACACCATCGTGGTGTCTCCCGGTGCGAACGGGACAGTGGATGTCTCGACGGCGCAGCGCCACCGCGACGTCATCGGCGAGGCCCGCGTGCTCGGCCTGTGCATGGAGGTCAGCCCCGAGGCGGTCGAGGCCGCGGCACGCATCGCCCACGACGCCGGCACCCGCGTGGTCTTCAACAACTCGCCGTTCCACCCCGTCCTGTCCGTCGGGCTCATGGAGGCCATTGACGTCCTGGTCGTCAACGAGCATGAGCTCGCCGACATGCTGACGGTGGGCACGCCTGACACGGCGGCCGAGCCGGCGTGCGAGCGGGCCGACGACGCCACGGACTGGGGCGATTGTGCGAGGCGTTTGGCCGCCATGGGGATCCCCTCCGCGGTGGTGACTCTGGGGGGCCGTGGGTCGATGGTGATCGAGGGGGAGGAGATCACCCCGGTCGATCCGTTCCCGGTGAATGTCGTGGACACCACCGGTGCTGGCGACTCCTTCCTGGGCACGCTGCTGGCGGCGCTCGCCGCAGGCGCCGGGCTCAAGGAGGCGGCTGGTGCGGCCTCGGCCGTCTCCGCCTTCGCGACGACCTCAGTGGGGGCGCAGGCCTCCTACGGGGACATCGCTGCAGTCGAGCAGCACTTCGGATAAGCGCGGCTCGACGAGCGGGCGAGAGCCGAGGTCGCTCCCGGCGGCCGCAGAGGTTTGTGAGCCTCAAGGGGCAGGTGACAGGAGACCGGCCCCGACGGCCCGCGCCTCAGTCGTCCGTGAACTGCTCGAGGTTCTCGGTGTGAGGGTGGCCGTCATCGGTCGAGCTGAGCCAAAAGACAGGGGCGTACTTGGCGTTGACGTCCTCTGAGGGAACCCGCTTGAGCGCAAGGAGACCTGGCCCTGTGGGGAGGCCGACTTCTTTCATCAGGAGATCTGTGATGTCGGTGTGTTGACCTGAATCGGGATCCACGAGCTCCCTCCGAATGTTTCCTAATTGCTCGTCCGCAGCTTGACGTTCTTGTATGCCGATGGGGTCGTAGATTTGAGCCAGTAACGATGACGCGGCAGCTGGATCGGAAAATCGTGACATCCAGCCCCCGGAGTAGACATCGATGACGCCAGTGATGGTATCGATCGTGTGACCTGTACCGTCTATACGAGAGACCGTTTTGGGAGTGCAGTTACCCGTGCAGGGTTCCCTATATATGCTCTCACTCACAAGAAAAGACCTGTGGCTGGCACCTATGAGCCACTGCGTTGTGGGCAGAGTGGTTGGAGGTGAGTCCTGCTGTGATAAAGAAAGAATTGTTAATGTGGCGTGTCCGCCCCCTCCGGGGAACGGCTGGTCAGATGTTTCGACAGCAAGATGTGTGTCAGTGAGTGCCACACCAATGATTCTGCGAGTGACATGGGTTGTCCGGACAACCGCTCCGGTGGAGGTGTCGACCACCGCGAAGTATGTGACTGCCTTGGATGAACTATTGAGTTCGAATACTACATACTTCCCGTCGGGGCTGAGTGTCCAGTCGTTCGTAAGGGCGGTGGTCTTGGTCGATGGTGACTGTTCACTCGAAGAACCTGGGTGGGTCGGCACATCAAGAGGATATGTGAAATCATTCACTCTGATCTGTGTTGCCCATACCATGCCCTTGTCTGAGGATCGCCTTCCGAACACGGAGAGCGAGGGAGGTTCGCCTCCGGTTCCCTCGTCTATCAACTGGCTTACTCCGGTAATGTAGTATCCGTTCGCGGCGATGGAGTTCTTCCACGTTGTGAGGTCAGGGGGATTCTCGGAAGAATCCATCTCCTCAGCTTTCGAAAGATCCAGTGATGTGACAGTAAGTCCAATGTCGGAATCCGAAGAGCGATGGTAATGGCAGGTGCTGATTGTTAGCATGACTGTAACCATAAGGGCTACAACGGTGAATGCTCTGGCATCTCTCCGTAGTTCCTGTTGTATGAATGAGTGAGATGTAGAGGCCGACTGTGAATTCATGCGTTCCGCTCCGTAACTCCGTAGAGGCGATAGGTCGAAGAATGTTCGCTAGGGCCACTGACATTCAGAAGGATGGTGGTGCATCCGGGGGTGCTTCTGAAATCCACGTAAGGGCTCCTGGGCTCTCCTTTATCTGCCATAAGTTGACGCACTCCCTCTGAGAGACTGAGTGGAGTCGTGTCGATAGTGTCACCTTTGACTGGGATAGTGAGTGCCGCCGAGCCGTCCGATGGACGTAGGGAGATGGTCGCGATGATGGAGTCACCGTCTGGACGAGGGGCGATCCCTGCCTGAGCAGAAGCTAGGCCTGGGTAGTGCTCTGCAGATGTGGCCGTCCGGTCTCTGGGCGTGAATACTGTGGCGACTCGTGGAGTGTCCCAGGCAGTCATGACGTCATATATGGACTTGTCGGAACCGTAGTAAGGGTATGTCGCCAAAGTCTGAGATGCTGTGGAGGCGACTTCGTTAATACCTGACGCTGCGCCAAGAGGAATTCTGTCCATGTTGCTGGAATCACTCTTAGAGGCCTGATCGATGTTGATGGCCTGTGCGGTAGGGTTCCCGTTCTTGTCGCTCTGATTGGTGAACTGGGCGGCCCATCCAGAAATGATGACCGGATTTACTCCCATGTCATCGCTGTAGCTTCGCGACCGTAAGTTATCGACGACCATCGGATCAATGAGGAGATTGTCAATGCGGGTGCTTGCGGACGGGTTGGTGTCGGGAGCTACAGCGATGCTTGAGGTTCCTGCCCATTTTTCTTCATCTGTGTCCTCATTGTCTTGTTCGAAGGTTGAGACAATGAAGGTACTGTGGCCGGCTGCCCCCATGAAGGTGGTATCAATGGTGTCGCTGTCGCTCCACAACGTCCTCCCGTCCTTCAAGGAGTATGCTGTATCCCCGTCGAGAAGGGCCGAATCTGTGAGCTGTAAGCTGCCACCGTGGCTCATGTGTTTTATGACGGGAGTGCCTGTTCGAGTATCAAATACCAGTGTCGTCTCTGGTGGATCGGATGCTGACAAGTATTCTTCAGAATTGATGCCCAGATCATCTGGGATTCGTGCCCTGAGAGCGAGGTAGTCTCTGTTGGGGCTTGTAAAGGCATATAGTGTGCTAAGGGTTGCTTCGTATGTCCATAGGGTGCTGCCGTGGGCTGGCTCTAATGCTGTGATCCCCTCGCTGCTGATCACAATAGGTCCTGTCGATCCGGCAATGACGCGATCGACTCCCACCATATCTTTGACCCAACTCGTTTTGGTGTTGATTGTCGTTGCGATGGCTGCTGTCTTGTGAGGTCCGGCAGAGGTGCTGTGTATAAAAGGTGTCACGAAATAGTGTGCCGTTGATGTCAGCAATGAAAGTGCGATGATTGGCGTGAGTGATATGGCGGCAAGTTTTATCTTCGTGATCGGTTGGAGTTTTAATGATGCTTGCTTGGTTACCTTGACGCTGCTCTCGCCTGGCTGAGGACGTGCTGGGAGATACAGCTTGCGCCAGCGGGCCGGATTGCTGAGCTGCCTGGGGTGTATGGAAAGTAGGGTTCGCACGCGATGCAGGATGATGCTCGTGCAGATGAGTGTTGTGAAGCCAAGAGTCTCTGCTGCGTGGCACAGGAAAATGGGGATGGAGATTCCGGAGTGCTCGTATGCTGTCATCCAGTGGTGAATATTGATTCCTGTCGTCGCGGCACCAAGTAGTGCAATGAGGCTGGCGATGATGGTCGTCGCGGTTCGTCTCAACTGACTAGCGACTGCGGCGATGGACCATAAGAGGAGCTGTAGTGTGAACATTGCGACGATTGGTTGTGTTGCCAAGTCGGAGGCAGATCGTACTGAATTCATGTGAAGGACGTCGATGTCGATCCTGTAGATCGAACTCAGTAATTTTGCGATACTCGACGAGGCAAACATCGCTAACACTCCGCCCCAGCGCAGGGCGCGCAGGGTAAGGACGCCGCGCGGTGGGAAGGCCTCTCCTTCACTCCCACCTTCGGTCTTGCCCTCGCTGTCGCCGGCGTTGGTTGAGGCCCGGTCGGCCTCAGTGGCATTGCGGCCGGGACGGTCCTCGGCCTCCCCCTTGTCCGGTTTCTTCAAGGCATCGTCGCCGGAGTCGGCAGTGCCCGGTTGGGTGCCGGGATCGGTGTCAGGCTGATCGGTGCTGTTTTCGGCGGCGTCGGGCGTGGGAAGCATGAGCCTATTGTGGTGACCCAGTCGTGACTATGTCAGGTGTTTGCGGGGCCATCGCTCGGTTGAACGGACAAGGGAAAGCGCCCCAGGGGGGGGCTAGCGTTGCTTCGGTCGCCCCCAGTCGCCCAGTTGGGGTGTCCTGGCCCGCGCCTCAGTTGTTCTTGAACTGCTCGAGGTTCTCGATGTGGCGGTGACCGTCGTCGGCGGCACTGAGCCAGAAGCGTGGTGTGCCTGACTCCCGGTATCCCTTGTCGTTGATGACAACCTGGCTGACGAGGAGCCCCGGACCAGTGGGGACTCGTCGCGCCACGGCGCTATCGGTGTCCTCGTTGTAGACCGTGCCTGAGTTGGTGTCGACGACCTCCCAGTGAATTCGACCCTCATCGGGAAGATAGGTGCACCGCCTGATCCACCCGCCGAGAAGGATCTCGCTGGAATTGGTGAAGGAGTTCAGGTGCTTGCCGTGAAGATCGACCTGCGTCACCGTGGAGGTCGTCGCGCTGTCGTGGGAGTGGGCAGGCTGCGAGGACAGGAGAAGAGAGCTCTTTCCGGAGCCTGCGAGCCACAGGCTTGTGTTGAAAGACGTCGGAGATGATGTTGTGTCCGTCAGTGAGAAGACGCTGATGCGTCCCTTGCCTTTCCTCGCGGGATAGTAGGCGTCAGCGGTCTCGACGGCGAGTGAGTCGCTGGTGAGGGCCTGCCCCAGGACCAGCCCGTCGACCTCCACCGTGCGTACCGGCTTCCCGGAAACTGCGTCAAGAACGACAACGGTCGTCCGCTGCTCGGCGGGGACGGCAGGTGTCTGCCGGGCGTGCTGGGGGCTGTCGCCGGCGATCTCCGGTGGACGCAGCACCAGAGAGAGGTACTTCCCATTCGGGCTCACGGTTGCATACCCTGCGGCGCGGGATCTGAGGACGTCTCCGGCCAGCTCCTGCGCCGACTGAACATCCGCGTCGTTCTCGTCACGTCCGTAGGCCGCAATTCTCGGCGTCAGGGACATCGCCCACTTGGGCTCCTTGTCAGAGGCCTCGTACCGTGCGATGAGTGTTGATTCCTGGTTCTCAGCGTTGAATGACTGGATGACGCAGATGTCCGCTCCCTGCGCGGGAATATAGGAAGGATCCTGAGATTCAGGGTTGCTCATCCAATCGCTTGCCTTGTGTTGGCAGTCCTCCATCTGTTCTGCTGTGAGAGACGTTGGTGACATGGGTGGCGCCGTGCTCGAGGAAGATACACGTGAGTTGGAATGGCAGGCGGTCACCATGAGTGAAAGCACCAGTGGCAGCGTCAGCAGGCGTACTCCGAGACCTCGTCTTTCCAGGTCGCTTATGACATGAGATGCTTGTGCGGTCATGTGTGCTCATCCTGGAATGCCATAGAGCCGAAAGGCTCGTGACGATCGAAGATACTCTGGTAAATTGTTGAGAATGGCGATAGTGGCTCCTGGAGTGCTCAGTACCGAGATGTGTCGTGAGGAGTCCCAGGAGGAGGCGATGTTATCCATGGCGGAGTTGTACTCGCTCGATCGTGGAGAATAGTAGATGGAACCTGGTTCGACGTCGGAGACTGTGGTGATATTCCCGTCTCCCGTTTTGATGGTGATGCGGCCGTCTCCTGTGGTTGTGATATAGCGGCCGTCTTGGGGTTTCTGTGTTGCGGGTGTGCCGCTTTCGAGGCTCATTGCCGTGATCCCTACTGCCGTAACATAGTGTGGAGACTGATCGAGTGGCGCAACCGTCATCGTGGCTGGATTGAAGACCGTGCCGACACTGCTCGAACCCTTCCATATCGAAGAGTCGTCAAGGTTGCTGAGCTTGGTGGGTTGTCCGTCCGGCGTCGTCGCCGGGAAGACGGAGATCGTGCCGGTGGAGAGCGATGCTGGGACGTTGATCCCCAGTGTTGTTCCCAGGTCGAAAGTGCGGGCGTCTGCCTCAGGTGCCTCACTGAGGGCGTCCAGACTGACGGCGTGCGCGCTGCGAGCTTTCGCCTCCTCGTCTAGATGGCCCTGCGGGGCACGGTCGTCGTAGACGCCGATCCACCCCCGGGCGGTGACAACATCTCCCCGTTCCTGCTCGTGAAGAGTTCCTTTGATGCTCCTGGGGTGTGAGGGGTCGGCCTGAGAGATGACTCCCAGAGAGTCACGGCCGCCGTCATACCCGAGAATGAAACTGGAGTGGCCCGCTGTGCCAGCATACTCGTTGGCTACTGGGGGTAAAAAGGTATAATCCAGTTTGAGGTCTTTGAGATCCCACATCCGTGAGCCGTCACTCAGGGAGTAGGCGACGGTGCCGTCAAGAAGAGCTGAATCGCTGAGTTGAAATGTGTCGTCGTAGTCTCCGGCCTTGCGGGGGTGCTCCACAACGATCTTCCCGGTGACGGCGTCGAACACTAAGGTCGTGACCGGAGACTTGCCATCGAGTTCTGGCCATTCTGAGTTCATGGATGTGTAAGTGATGGGACCTGTGGCGATCACTGCCACGTATCGCCCGTTCGGGCTGGTGATAAGACCCTGCTTGCCCGACGCGACGGGATCCGTCTCGAGTCGCCAGATGCGGAACTCGGCGCCGGCACGGCGGTACTGCCAGCGCGCCGATCCGTCAGCGGGGTTGATTCCGGTGACTGTGTCTTTGGTGAGGAGGATGGGGCCCGCGGCGCCGCCGGCGATGTCGAGGAAGCCGTCAACATCCTTCACCCACGCCTTCCGTGCTCCGAAGGATGTGGGGTAGGCGGGGAGCTGGGTGGAATCGACAGCGGGTGCCGTGGTCTGCGTGATCGTGGGGGTATTGGCGTGCGTGCTTCTCAACGTGAAGTAGGGGACGCCGAAGCCGGCCACAAGGCCGATTGCTGGCAGGACTGCGATGGCAGCCGTACTGAGGCGGCGGAAGGGGTGGCCGTGAAGGGCGCGGAGCCACCTCTGCCGTAACCCGGCACCCCGAGGGCGGCTGAACCAGAGATCCAGCTCGTCGGGGGACAACTCGTCGCTGTGCGGCTCCTCAGCGGGGAGGGTGACTGAACGGGCCGCCCAGAGTCCGATGTGCGACATCACGATCAGCCCGAACGCGGCGATGCCCATCGCGAAAGCCAGGAGCTCGCCAAGACGGACACCGAAGGTGGAGGACGTCTCCCTCCACAGATGCAGGACCGGAAGGCAGGCGTAGACGGTGCATGCTGCAACCCCGGCCACGGGCAGGAGCTTGAGGGCTGTGATGACACCGGTCAGGAGCCTGCTCCTCCCGGCAGCACGGTAGTAGGGCGTGGGCCATACGGAGGCGCCCACGAGCCACAGCACCAGCAGCAGTGCGCATCGTTTCCATGACTGGGCGATCGCTACCCGACCCACGCCTTTGATGCCGCTGTTCCACACGAAGAACAGCGCGACTGCCGCGATCAGGGCGATGATGCTGCCGGTGAGCAGGGCGCGCATGCATGCCAGCAGGCGTGGGTGATCGCTGAGCGCGGCATCGTCGTGATCCAGGGGCGCCGGAGATGCCTCGGTGTCAGTGCTGGCGGTCTCCTCGGCCTCAGAAGGTGAGGGCGAGGTGGGCGGAGATGATGTGGATTCCATGATGGTGTGTGGATCGTGGTGATGTCAGTGGACGGAGAACTGCTCGAGGTTCTCGGTGTGGGGGTGGCCGTCGTCGGATGAGCTGAGCCAGAAGACGGGCTTGAGGTCCGTTGAGCCGTTCCCGTTGGGGACCTCCTGCTCGACGAGCATTCCGGGGCCGGTCGGCACGTCACGTTCGTAGGTGCTCTTTCCGGTGATGTCGATTGTCTTCTTGATGCTGGGATTGACGAGTTGTTGCTCACCTGCCTCCCGGGAGGGACTGAGTGACTTCTGTTCGTCCTCTGATGCTGCCTTCGAGCGTTGCTGAAAATCGCTGGCTGCTTTGGGGTTCGCGAACCGGTGGATCCAGCCGCCGGGGTGGACGGCAGTCACTCCGGAGATGCTCCCGGCCGTGGTTCCGTCGGCGTTGACGAGGGAGACGGTCATCATCGAGCAGCCGCCAATGCAGTCGTCCGGGAGAAGGTCGGGTGCGAGCACGAGGTTCTCCCGGGTGGCACCCACCAGCCACTTATCGGTGGGGAAGGAGGAGGGCTGAGCGCTCGCGTCTGTCAGGGAGAACGTGGTGAGGGTTCCCTTCCCGGAGCCGGCCGGGAAGTAGTTCTGGGCGGTCTCGACGGCGAGGGCGCTGTTGGTGAGCGCCTGCCCCAGGACGACCCCGGAGACTGTGGCGTCTCTGACCGTCTTACCGGTCTTTGCCTCCAGGACGACGATATGCGTGCGCAGATCGGCTGCTGTTGCTCCCGTCTGCTGCTCGGCGGGAAGGAGAATCAGCGACAGGTACCGACCGTCAGGACTGACGACGGCGCTCCCCGACGACGAACGGCTCATGGCGTTATTCATCGCACTTTGGGCGTTGTCTGCGTACTTGGTTCTCTCTTGGTCGGCGACTGCAGGTTTGATCGAAACCGCCCACTGGAACTTATCAGTGGAACGTTCCCGGCTCACTACGATGGTCGTCAGTTCTTTGGTAGTGGAGCCAATCCCTCCGGCTACGTATGATGTGCTCATGGTGACGGTGCCACTGACGGTTGACGATGGTCCGTTGTCAATATGGCTGCTTGAATCCTGCGTTTTGGACGCATCTGCTTCCTGTGCGGTGAGGGATGAGATGACTAGATCGTCGTTACTCTTCCCAATGCTGCATGAACCCATGGTGAGCGTGAGCGTCGCGGTTGCGGCGAGTGCTGTCAGTCGCCGGAGCATGGAGGACATGCGGGGACTCAGGGGATGTGAGGCTCTCATTTCTGTCCTCCAGTGACACCGAAGATCCGATATGTGCTGCGGCAGATCTGGTCTTGGTGATCTGAATTGACACCACAGCTGGTGTACAACGTATCGGTTGCGTTGAGAATGGCGACGACGGCACCGGGAGTCCTGACCGCTTTGACACGACTCGCGGAACTGACGTCCCGGGGGCTGAGCGGCTGGGCTGGAGCGTTCTTGGTGTCGGTCAGTTTCTGGGATGACTGATATGTGGAACCGGGTGTGATGGGGATGGTGGTGCCGGGTGAGCCGTCGCTGGGCCGAATGACGAGTGCCGCGGAGGCGGAGCCGTCGTCGGCCGTCACCTCAACGATCCCAGTGCGCGCTCCAGCGAGGCTCCGATCCTGGGACACGGGAGTGACCGTACGGGTGACTGGGTCGAAGACTGTCGCTGCTCGTGAGTCCTTTGGGGGGTAGGGGAGATTCGCATCCCGACTGATGACGGGATAGGTGACGATGCTGCCCGAGAGATACGATGCCTCCGTATTGGTCCCCGAGGTCGCCCCTAAGGGAAAGGACGTGGTGTCGGCACCGTCGACCTTGGCCAGTGCGTCCAGACTGATCACCTCAGCCACAGGGTGCCCTGACGTATCGGTCTCGCCGGTGTAGCGTGCAGCCCATCCGTTGATGAAAGAACTGAAAGAGTTGTCGAACGCATTCGGTTCAGACGGCAGCTCTGACAGGATGTTTGGAACCTTGACCTCGGTGGTGGGGTCGTTCTGAGGAAAGACCGTGGTGGTTACTGTCGGCCTGTGCACACTGGTAGTTGCTTTCTCATCGGAATGCTCCTTGGAACACTTCAGGATGAAGGAGGCATGTCCGGCCGGGCCGGAGTAGGACGCGCCGGAGCTCCCCGGGAGAGTCCACATCTTGGCCCCGTCGGTCAGTGAGAAGGCGGTGTCGTCATCGAGGACTGCGGAGTCGGTGAGCTGAAGCGGGCCACCGGTACCCTGACGCTCGAAGACGATCCTGCCGGTCTGGGCGTCGAACACCAGGGTGATGGTGGCTTGGCCTCCCTGAGGAGACACGACGAATGTGGGTAGCAGGATTCGGGTGGCCACGTACTTGCCGGCAGGGCTGGTGATGAGCCGACGTTCGTCGGGGGTGGAACTGGAGGTGGCGAATATGGCCTGCTTACGGCTGTAGCTCCACAGGACGCTGCCGTCCTTGTGGTTGAGCGCCATGATGCCGTCGTCGGTGAGGAGGATGGGGCCGCCGGCGCCCGCAGCGGTGGTCAGCTCGGTGGAGGAAATCTCCTTGGTCCAGGAGGCCTTCGGCGCCAGTGACGTAGGCGGCGCCAGTGAGGAATCGGCGGGGGCCTTGGCGATGACATGGTGGATCGGGTTGATGAGCGCCCACGTTCCCGTGATGGCGGAACCGAGCGTCAGCGCAGGGGCAATGACCAGGACCGTGAGGTAGGCGCGGGTACGGCGAGGTACTCGAATACGCTCGTAGTGGGGGAATCCCTTGTCGGTTTTCTCTCCGGTCTTGCGCTGGAGAGGAGCCCAGCGGCTCGGGTCATCGGGATCGCTGTTACCGACCGCGATGGAGCGCATGCGCAGGTAGTGCAGCAGTGGGACGACGTTGAGGAAGAGCGTGGTTGAGAGCGCCGCTCCTGCCAGGGCCAGGAGGAACAGAACGGAGAACCCGGTCTCTTGATAGGTGTTCCACCACGCCGTTATCAGAGATGCTGACATCGTCGCGCCCAAGGCCGCCATGACCGTGATCATGACCGTCGTCAGGATGGGGCCCTTCCTCCCCCGTAAGGTGAGGCACGGCCAGACCAGCACCCCTCCAACGATCATGCAACTTGTCAGCACTGAGACTTTGCTCGGGATGAGGCTGCTGGGATCCTTGAGTTCTCGGCGCAGCATCAGTGCGGTTGCTGCGAGCACGACGGCGCCGAGGAGTCCGCCCCAGCGCAGGGCACGCAGTGTCAGGGTGCCGTGCGGCGGGAAGGGATCGCTCACGCTCTTGCCCTCGGTTTCACCCGTGTCCGGCTCCGTCGAGGGCTCGTCTTTGGAGGCGGCATCGCCTGCCGGGGTGCCGGGACCAGTGTCGGGCTGATCGGTGCTGTTCTCGTCGGCGTCGGGCGTGAGAGGCATGAGCCTATTGTGGTGACCCATCCGTGACGATGTCTGGTGTTTGCGCGGTATTCGCCCGGTTGAACGGACAACGGAAGAAGCGCTCCAGAGGGCCGGGCTACTGATGCTGCGTCGGTCGCTCCCAGTGCTTCAGGTCGGGTGCGGTGACGCCCTCAATGGTGCCGAGCTTTCGTCCCCGGGTATCGACGCGGGTGAGTGTCACCGACATGTCGTCGCGCCGTTCGATGGCCAGCGACTGCGGGGACAGGAGCAGAGCGCCGTCGTCGATCCCGGTGAGCCACTGGTCGGTGGCGAAGGAAGCCGGAGCGGCGGACGTGTTGGTCAGGGAGTAGACGGTGACCGTCCCCTTCCCGTCCCCGGCCGGGTAGTAGGTCTGGGCGGTCTCCACGGCCAGGGAGTCGTTGGTCAGCACCTGCCCCAGGACGAGCCCCGAGACCTCCACGGTGCGGACCGTCTCCCCGGTGGCGGCATTGAGGACGAGAACGTGGGTGCGCTGAGCGGCGACGTCGAGCGGGGTGTGGTCGTCGTCCGAGTCGTGAAGCACGGGCCTCATCTGCGGCGGACGCAGGACGAGGGAGACATAGCGGCCATCGGGGCTGACGACGGCGTAGCCGGCCGGCCGCCACGCGAGGAGGTCGTGGGCAACGTCCTGGGCGGAGCTGCCGTCGTCGTCGAGCCAGTTGATGACCGCCGGCGTGATCTCACGCGCCCACAGCACCGAGCCGTCTGCGCCGCGGTACCGGGCGACGATGGAGCTGTTCGCCCCCGACCGGTCCTGTCTGCCGCGTTGCGCCTTCTCCTTCTCCGTCAGCTCTGGGGCGGAGACGTGGAGGAAGTCCTCGCCGATGGGTGTGGAGTAGTAGTCGGTGCTGGTGGGAGTCTCCGAGACGCGCTCCTTGACCTGCGAGGCGCTCAGGGCGGTGGACTCCACCTGCGGCAGCTGCGAGGGGCTCGGGCTGCAGGCGCTCATGGCCCCCGCGAACAGGACTGCCGCAGCCAGGGCTGAGCCGATGACCCGTTGGCGAAGGAGGTGAGGGCGTGTGCTGGTCATGACGAGGCTCCTGAGATGCCGAAGATGCGGAAGGAGTGGGAGCCCTTGTCCGGGCCGGTGGTCATGATGACGAGGGTCGTTCCCGGTGTGCTCAGGGTGGTGAGCAGTGGATTCGACGACGACGACGGATCCTCGATGGTCCACACGTGCCGAGTTCCGGGCGCGTAGTAGGTGGAGCCCGCGGGCACGTCTACCGTCGTCGGGGTTCGCTCCCCGCTGCTGACGCTTAGGACGCCGCCGCCGGACTCGGCGCGGGCGAGGCCGGCGTAGGACAGGATCCCCGCCTCCTGCGCCGAGTGGGAGACGGTCCGGGTCTGTGGGTCGAAGATCGCGGCAACGGCTGTACCGCCCTCGAGCTCCTGGGGAGATGTCGGCATGCGGCCGACTCCGTTACCCACGGTCCGTTGAGGCAGAGTCATCAGCGTGCCCGTGGCGCGGGAGGCTGCGCTGTTGGTTCCGGAGGTCAGGCCCAGGTCGTGGGTGGTGGTGTCGGCACCGGCGACGCCGGCCATGGCGTCAAGGTTGACGGCCTGCGCCGCCCAACCCGTGGGGGAGGTCTGGAAGTCGATCGGCCGAGGAGTCTCAGTGAAGGCGGCCACCCACCCGCCGACGACGAGAGGACTGCCCCGGCCGTCGGTGAGGATCGGGGCACTCTCACGGCGTACTGAGGGATCAGTGTCGGGCATGAGTGTGTAGGTTCCGTACAATCCGTCCCTGGACTCCCTCCCATCGGGGCGTCGTTGCGTGCCCCGCAGGAGGAAGGAGGAGTGACCGGCCGTACCCGAGTAGGGCCAGGTATCAGGTGAGACGGAGACATCCATCCTTGTCGATGGACCACAGTCGGGAGCCGTCGGTGAGCGAGTATCCGGTGGAGCCGTTGAGCAGGACGGAGTCGGTGAGCTGGAGGACGCCTTCCTGTATGAAGCCCTCGTAGGTGACGCGCCCGGTCACCGTATCGAGCACCACCACCAGGGGGTCGACGCTCATGCCCTCCGGCTGCTCGCCGTCGGTGGCATCGAGGGTCATCGCGAGGTGACGGCGGTCCGGGCTCGGGTGGCAGCGGATGAAGCGCGCGTGCTTGCGCGGATAGGTCCACCGGGGCGAGCCGTCGGCGGGATTGAGGCCGACGACGCCGTCGCTGCTCAGGACGACTGGCCCGGCAGCACCTGCCACCACCTCCGCCATGTTGTGGATGTCCTGCGACCAAGCCGCCGTCGAGGCGAAGGACCGGGGCAGTGCCGGAAGCGCAGAGGTGTCGATGCTCGCAGCGGTTGACGGCGTGACCCGGCTTGCGATCAGGTGCGGGACCGTGGCCGCTGTCCCGAGGGCGAGCGGCGGAATGACGATGAGAATGACCGCGCCGAGGACGGAGCGCCACGAGGGCCGGGGCAGCCGAATCCTCCGCAGGCCTCCCAGCCGCGCCCTCAGGTGCCGCTTCTGCGGCGGCGGGAAGTAGGTGGCCCGGGCGGCACGAACCAGGAGATCGGTCGCCGCCAGCAGGCCCAGACCCAGCGCCCCCACCGCCAGCGTCAGCAGCTGGTCGATACTGACCGAGGTACTGCGCAGCTGGGCGTGCCACAGGCGCAGAAGGACGACGGTGAAGCCACCCGAGAACACCAGCAAGCACAGCGGTTGGAAGAGGACCGTCTTCCTGACGAGCGCTCGCGGTGAAGTGGGATAGCTCTTCAAGGCAGAACGCGCGGTCTCTCTCCACTTGAAGTAGCCGGCAATCCATATGAGCACGGCCAGGCCGCCAATAAAGCCTCCGACCGACTTCATCGTGTCACCGGGATCCCTCATCCCGCTCTGGTAGACGAGGAACAGCACGATCATCGCCCCGACGGCTAGGAGCCAGCCGAGGCGCAGGGCCCGCAGAGCCCGCAGCATCGTGAGGATGCGTCGCGGAGGATCGGGCACCGAGCCGTCTGAGGCGCCAACGGAGTCAGCGGTCTCCCGGGACTCGGCGGCCTCGGTGGCCTCGGCGGCCTCCGCCGAGCCGGTGGGTGCAGGGGACTCGGCGTCCTGGGACTGGTCACTGTGCTCATCGGTCATCGTGCTGTCTTCCGTGCCGCTACTTGCTGGAGAACTGCTCGAGGTTCTCGGTGTGGGGGTGGCCGTCGTCGGCGGCGCTGAGCCAGGCAACCGGCACCGACGGCGAGCTCTGCTTGTCGGGATCGGTTCTCCTCGTCACGAGAAGCCCTGGACCAGTGGACAGCCCTGTCTCCTCGGCCTGGTCGCCGTTGAGGTCGGTGGCGGCACCGGTGTCGACATCGACCACCTCTCGTGCTGCCTGCGCAGACGCCTCTCCGTCTGGGGCGGGCTCTTTGTACCTCTCGACCCAGCCGCCACGGTAGACCTCGTCTGCATGCGTGATAGTACCCAGTTTTTGACCGCTGATACTGATATGGGTCAGGGTGAAGGGGCCGCAGGGACTGCTGCACATGTCGTAGTACAGCGGTTGCGGTGACAAGAGCAGGGAGTCCTGACCAGCTCCTACGAGCCACTGATCGGTGGGAGTCGAGGTGGGGGAGGCAGAGCCGGAAAGTGGGAAGGCGGTGATGGTGCCTTTGCCCTCCCCGGCGGGAAAGTAGGCGCGAGCGGTCTCGACGGCGAGGTGATCGTTGGTGAGGGCCTGCGCCAGGATGAAACCGGAGATCTCCCGGGTGAGGACGGTCTTCCCGGTCCTGGCATCAAGAACGACGACGTAACCGCGCTGCTGGGAGGCCAGTTCCACAGTGCTCGACTGATCGGTGAGCTGCGGCTCGTCCTCCTGCTTCCGAGTCACCTGTAACGCGAGGGAGACGTAGTTCCCGTTGGGGCTCACGACAAGGGCGCCGACAGCTGTCGACATCAGTCGCTCTGTCAGATTGTGGTCGGAATAGTCCGGCCACGAGATGCTGCTGTCAGGGCTATTGGTCAGGCTGATGTCGAGAGCCCATTGAGGTGTGTCCTCCGTGGAGGTGATGCTCGCAACCGTGAGGATGTTGTTTTTCAGGGCTGTTGAAACATGTGCCCCGCCGTTGGTGGGGGTGGATGGCATGTCGAGCCCATCGATGTTTTTCAGAGTGCGCGAGGTGATCGCGAGAGACTCGTGAGTGGGGTGTGAGCTGCGAGGGGTGCAGGCGCCCAAGGAAAGTGTCAGAGTGGCGGTGATGGCGCACAGTGCGATGAAGAAGGCGTGTGGTGTGGCGCTGACAGGAGGTATGAAAGTGAGTGCGTTGCGGGGGTGCTTGCCCATCATTGCCCTCCCGTGATGCCGTAGATCCTGACGTATCGTGATGCCCCATCTCCTGGAGGTGCGGCGTTCAGAGTGACGAGTGTGACGCCGGGGGTGTTGACTGCCGACAGGTAGGAACCGCCGGCGTGCGCGACCGCCAAGTCGTTGAGTTTCGCGTTGGAGGGGTCGCCGGTCCCCGGTGCGTAGAAGGTTGTCCCGGGGGCGATGGGCAGGGACGCGGAGTGGCCGTCAGGGGTGCGGGCGGTGATCTGGCCACCAGGGTTCGTCTCTGTTGCCCGGGAGGTGATGCCGACGGCGATACCAGAGATTCCTGCCGACTCTCGAGCGGGTTTCACTGCCTTGCTGTGTGGGTCGAAGACCTGTCCGACCGACGGCACCCCGTCCCAGAACTCTCTGAAGTCAGGAAACCTGTCGGCGTTGTTGGGTGGTGGACTCGATGGCAGCATCGCTAGCGTTCCTGATGCGTAGGACGCCAGAGCATTGACGCCCAGCGTGACGCCCAGGTCGTAGGTCTGGGTGTCGGCACCTGGCACGCCGGCCAGGCCGTCAAGGTTCGCCGCGTAGGCATGGCCGGTCTCAGTCATGGTGGTGGCCCGTGACCACGCATTGTTGTCGAAGGAGGCGACCCATCCGTCGATGACCACCGCCCGCCCTAGATGGTTCTCGAGCAGGTTGGGAGCTGGAGTGATCTGGTCCGGGTGTGCCTGTGGGATGAGGGACAGACGCCGGTCCTTGCCGGTTTCGATGAGAAAGGACGCATGCCCGGCCGTACCGATGTAGGTGCCCGGATCGAGGCCCAGTCCCCGAATCCTGGCGCTCCGGAAGTCCCAGAGCTTGGTGTCCTTGTCCAGCGAGTAGACGGTTGTGTCATCGAGCAGGGCGCTGTCCGTGAGCTGGAGTGCCCCTCCTACGCTGACGTGCTCGTGAGTCACTTTGCCGGTGACGGAGTCGAGCACCAGGGAGACGTAAGACTGGACGTCCTGGCGGTCCGGGCTGCCGTCATTCTGCTTCCCGCCGTTGATGATGAAACCTGGGCCGTTCAGGCGCAGGGCGATATGGCGGTGGTCGGGGCTGGTGATGAGGTAGGTGTCGCCCAAGGATTGCGTGGCACGATCCGAAACCAGCGCGGAGTACACGGCGCCATCACGCTGGTACGTCCAGCGAACGGAGCCGTCCTTCGGGTTGAGCCCCATGAGGCCGGTCGTGGTGAGGATCACGGGGCCTGCGGCGCCGCCGACGACGTCGAGCATCCCATCGACGTCCTTGCTCCAGGCGGCTTGGGAACCGAGAGCTGAGGGGGTCGACGGCAGCTGCGAGTCGCTGATGGGCGCCGCGGTCGTGTGGTGCACGGGAGTGGTCCAGCGGTAGTGCGGGACCGCAGCAATGCCCGTCAGGACAACAGATGGCAGAAGGATCAGAGCGCCTGCAGCAGCAACCGTGCGTCGGCTGAGCGTCACGGGCCTGAGCGTCGGGAGCCAACGGCGCAGGCCACGGCCTCGTTTGGTGGGGGCTGATTCACGAGGGCGACATGCTCGGATCCCCCGGAGAACGGCGTCGCATGTCGCCAACAATCCAGCGGCGGCCAGACCGAGGGCCACGGCCAGCAGCTCGCCGACATGAAAGCCGGCGTCCAGGACCTCACGCCACATCAGGATGACCCGCCAGACGGCATAGCCCGCACCGCCCGCGATGCCCGCCGGCAGGAGGATGAGGGGGATCTTCGGTGGCTTGGGGGTGCCCACAGTTTGCTCCGCCCACTCACTGAAGCTCTTGGTGCAGATGGCGGCGCAGACGGCCCAGAGCCCGACGGCGATGACAACCGGATACTGGCACTGCTTGCGCAGTGGAGCGAACAGGTGGGACAGGCCGATACCCCACAGGAAGTACAGCCCGACGGCGGTGGCCGACGCGAGCAGAAAACCGACCCGAAGCAACCTCAGGATGCTGGTGAGGCGCCTGGACCATCCGCGACGGTGCTGACGAGCAGGGGGCTCTGCGGCGGCGCCAGCGTCGGCATCGGCTGGGGATTCGGCGGCAGGTGGCATGGCGTGAGGGTCCTTCGGTGTGGGGCCGGCTTGGGCGTTACTTGGTGGAGAACTGCTCGAGGTTCTCGGTGTGGGGGTGGCCGTCGTCGGCGGCGCTGAGCCAGAACTGCGGGGTGGAGGTGGTCTCGCGGTTCTTGCCCTCACCGGTGGTGGTCTCCCGGGAGACGAGGAGCCCTGCAGCAGTCGGCAACGCGACCTCCTTCACCTTGAGTCCCGCCACGTCGGTCGTGACGCCGGAGTCGAGGTGGACCAGCTCGGTGGGGGTGGCCAGAGGTGTGTCATCGGTGTTGTCCGTCGTGGGCGGCGTGTTGCCGTCTTTGACTCGTCCAACCCATCCGCCCCGATAGACGTCGGTCACTCCGGCAGCTGTTCCGACGACGTCGCCGCTCTCGCTCAGGCGGGTCAGCGGTTGAGCGCTGTAATGCCCTTCGCTCATGTTGGACGGTGCCAGCAGCAGGGTGTCCTGGGTGGCTCCGACGAGCCACTTGTCGGTGGGGATCGTGGCCGCCTTGGTCTCTGGCTTGTCCAGGGAGAACGTGGTGATGGTGCCGTGCCCGTTGCCGCCGGGGTAGTAGCTCTGAGAGGTCTCCACGGCCAGGGTGTCATTGGTGAGGACCTGGCCCAGAATCAGCCCCTTGACCTCCTCAGTGCGAACAGTCCTTCCGGTCTCGGTCTCGATGACGAGGACATAAGCGCGCTGGTCTGCGACAGTGAAGTCCTTCCTCTCCTCCCGTGCCTCGTGGGGACCTCGCATGTCTGCGGGTCGTAGGAGGAACGAAGCGTGACGTCCGTCAGGACTGACGACTGCGTATCCGGATGTCGACTCGAAAAGCTGGAATTTAGCAGCCTTTTGGGGTGTTGTGATCTCTCCCGAGATCATATCAGCAACAGAAGGTCTGATCGTGGATGCCCATGTCATGCCTCCCTCTGTGTTGTGCTTGATTAAAGTTGTCTGGCCGTGAGGTGCTTCATACATGTTGAGTGGGCCGCTATTTGTCGGTAATGGGGTGATGCCGGAGTACTCGGAATGGTCGCCTAACTCGATGTTCTTGGCTTCACTTGTAGTGAGTGAAGAAACTGTGGGTGTGGAAGACTCGGAGGGGGTTCTGCTGGTGGGCGCGCATGCTGCGAGGGATGTCAGCCCAAGGGAGAGTGACGTCATTGCGCCGATGATGCGTAGAAGGAGGCTCGAGTGTTGGCCGTGCGAGCAGAGACTGTCGTTGGCGGATCTCATTTCTTTGTGGCCTCCGTGATCCCGTAGAGACGATAGGAGCGGTTCTCGTATGTGGGTTGCGCGGTGGGGTTGAGGATGATGATGTTGGCGCCTGGGGTGTGGAGTGCGGACACCTTCGAAGAACTTCGGATGGCGATATCCTTCATTCCGGGGTTGTATTCATATGAACCTGGTGTGTGGAAAATGCTTCCTGTGGAAATAGTGAAGGAGGCCTCCTCTCCGTGGCTCATGGGGGTGAGTCGCACCCTCGCTTCGAGGCTGTCGGGTGAGGTCTCTGGTGATATACCGATTGCTCGAATGAGGCCTGAGGGCTGGTCCATGGGTAGGAGCTTCTGTGTTGAGGGATCGAAGACTGCTGAGACCGTTGTGGGTTCCTTCCAGAAGAGGAAAGAGTGCTCCGTCAAGGTCTCTTGCGCTGACGACGAGGGTGTTGCTGGAAATGTGATGATCTTTCCTGTGGTGATTGATGCGTTGTCGTTGATGCCCACACCTCGCCCCAGGTCATGTCGTTGTTGCTGAGATTCTTTTTCGGAGACTAGGGAGTCCAGGGTGGCGGCTTGCATCTCCCAGCCCTGGTGGAAGGAGCCGTTGGTGCTTGTGGGGACTCCTTCTCGATAGATAACCGTCCAGCCATCAATGCTGATTGCATTCGGGGATTCTGTTGTCAGCACAGATGGTGGAGAGGTATGGATCTGATCTGGATTGTCCTGTGAAACAAGGGATAGGTGACCGTACTGTGGGCTACTGTTGCCGTGGCTGTCGTCGACGTCAATGTCGATATTGACGATGAAGGTTGAGTGTCCCGCCGTCCCTGAATAGTTCGCCCCTCTCCCAAAGGGTCTGGTACCGTGCTTGTCGAAATCCCATCTCTCGATGTCGCTGCCGATGGTGTAGATCTTGTTACTATCCATGATCGCAGAATCGGTGATCTGAAGGACGCCGTCATCGGAGAGATGTTCATTGGTTACCTGGCCGGTGGTGGTGTCCAAAACGATCGTCACTGCTGTCTGGTTGGTGTATGGAAGATCCGTCCATTTGCCGGGGCCGGCGATACGAAAGGCGATGTGGCGGTGGTCGGGGCTGACCGCCAGTGTCCGATGGGTTCCTATGCCTGAGAAGTTAGGGAGGCTGCCGAAAATCTCAATGTATGTTGAACTCGGGCGTTCGTAGCTCCACAGGACACTGCCGTCCGCGGGGTTGAGGCCCATGATGCCGTCGGCGGTGTGGATGACAGGTCCGGCGGCCCCCGCCACAATGTCCAGGACGTTGTCGATGTCCTTGACCCAGGCCGGCTTGCCGGCTAGGGAGGTGGGGTAGGTGGGAAGGTTCTTGGCGACCGATGGTGCAGCCAGCTTCTGAATGGCCTTACTGCGCCGGCTCAGTGGTACGGCCGCCGCCCCGGCAAGGATGAGGGAGGGTGCCAGCACCAGCGCGGCACGTGAGAGCGTCCGACGTCGCGGGCCTTCGGGGTGCCGAACCGGCTTTCTGGACCGCCGGAGGCGGGCCAAGCCTTTCCTCCGTGGGGGATTCGGCGATAGTGCGGTGGCCCAGAGTGTGTGGATGAGAATGTCGGTGACAGCCAAAAGGGCCAGTCCCGCCGTTCCCGCCGCGATGACGATGAGTTCCACGGTGTTGATTCCCGTGCGGGATAGCACGGACGACCATATTGAAAGAGCCTTCCATATGAGCCGGACTGCGTACACCACGATTCCGCTGATCGCCAGCGTGGCGACCACCCTATGTGCGGTGGCGATGGATTTGCCGTGGGCAGGATCCTGGGACCGGTGGGGTAGCAAGCGGAAAAGGAGGGATATCGCCCAGAAGGCCGGAATCCCGGATATGGGTGTCCACCAGGCGTTGCGGGTGTCGAAGGCGAAGACGTGGACGCCGCTTCCCCAGGCGAAGAAGAGTGCGACGGCGCCAATGACGCTGAGCAGTGCCCCGGTTCTCAGCGCCGGCAGGACGTGCAGAAGGCGTTGCGCGATGTCCGCGGTTCCTCGCGCGGCGTCCCGCGCCTCGGTGTCAGGGGCTTGACCTGTGGGCGTGCTGGAGATGTCAGTCGGCGCCGTGTCGTCATGGCCGGCGTCGGCTGGAGAAGTCACGGGAGGCATGATCTCTATTGTGGCGGGCCGCCCCGGATCGTGCGGCAGAATTGCGGGCAGTTCTTGCCCTGCCGCTCGAATGGCCCCGCCTCAAGGTGCCCGTGGACGTGCCGACGCCGTCCCTGCCGCCGCGGTCGTACCTTATGCCGCGCGGTCGAGGGTTCAGGGTGCGACCGCGAGACCTAACCTACGACCGCGGCCGGTGGGGCGGGGCGCCAGGTGGAGGCGGGGAGGCAGGGGCGGGGTGCCAGGTGGAGGCGGGGTGCCAGGTGGAGGCGGGGCGCCAGGGGTGGGGTGGGGCGCCGGGAGGCGGGCCGACCCTGCGCCGCACATCTTGAGCCGACCCGGCTCAAGGCTTACTCACGCCTACCGCGAACAGGGGCATGGCCCGGGCGTCGGCCTGGTTAGCCTTGTCAGCACGTGCTCTCAGCGCCATCTCTCCGCGGCGCTGCGACATCCCTCGCCACCACCGGACGAGCGGTCCCGCACTGAGCGCGTGCCGAGGAGGAATTACTGATGTTTGAACGCTTTACCGACCGCGCCCGACGCGTCGTCGTGCTCGCGCAGGACGAGGCGCGCGCCCTGAACCACAACTACATCGGCACCGAGCACCTCCTTCTCGGCCTCATCCACGAGGGCGAGGGAGTGGCCGCCAAGGCCCTGGAGTCCATGGATATCTCCCTGGACGCCGTGCGCAGCCAGGTCATTGAGATCATCGGCGAGGGTCAGTCCGCCCCCACCGGCCACATTCCCTTCACGCCGCGCGGCAAGAAGGTCTTCGAGCTCTCCATGCGCGAGGCCCTCCAGCTCGGCCACAACTACATCGGCACCGAGCACCTGCTCCTCGGCCTCCTGCGCGAGGGCGAGGGAGTGGCCGCCCAGGTCCTGACCAACCTCGGCGGGGATCTGTCCAGCGTGCGCCAGACCGTCATGCAGATGCTCTCCGGCTACGAGGGCAAGGAGACCGTCAACGCCGGAGGCCCCTCCAAGGAGGGCACGCCCTCGGGCAGCGCCATCCTGGACCAGTTCGGCCGCAACCTCACCGCCGCCGCCCGCGAGGGCAAGCTGGACCCGGTCATCGGCCGCAAGAAGGAGATGGAGAGGGTCATGCAGGTCCTCTCCCGGCGCACCAAGAACAACCCCGTCCTCATCGGGGAGCCCGGCGTGGGCAAGACCGCCGTCGTCGAGGGCCTGAGCCAGGCCATCGTCCACGGCGACGTCCCCGAGACCCTGCGCGACAAGCAGCTCTACTCCCTGGACATGGGCTCGCTCGTGGCCGGCTCGCGCTACCGCGGCGACTTCGAGGAGCGCCTCAAGAAGGTCCTCAAGGAGGTGCGCACCCGCGGCGACATCGTCCTGTTCATCGACGAGATCCACACCCTCGTCGGTGCCGGCGCCGCCGAGGGCGCCGTCGACGCCGCCTCCATCCTCAAGCCCATGCTGGCCCGCGGCGAGCTCCAGACCATCGGGGCCACCACCCTGGACGAGTACCGCAAGATCGAGAAGGACGCCGCCCTGGAGCGCCGCTTCCAGCCGGTGACCGTCGACCAGCCCAGCATCGAGGAGACCATCGGGATCCTCACCGGCCTGCGCGACCGCTACGAGGCCTTCCACCGCATCGTCATCACCGACGAGGCCATTGAGGCCGCCGCCAAGCTCGCCGACCGCTACATCAACGACCGCTTCCTGCCGGACAAGGCCATCGACCTGGTCGACGAGGCCGGCGCCCGCCTGCGCATCCGCCGCATGACGGCTCCGCCCGAGCTGCGCGAGATCGACGAGCAGATCGCCCAGGTCAAGCGGGAGAAGGAGTCGGCCATCGACGACCAGGACTTCGAGCGCGCCGCCTCACTGCGCGACGACGAGCGCCGTCTGGCCGACGAGCGCGCCGCCAAGGAGAAGGCCTGGAAGTCCGGCGACCTCGACCAGGTCGCCGAGGTCGACGAGGCGCTCATCGCCGAGGTCCTGGCCATGTCCACCGGCATCCCGGTGGTCAAGCTGACCGAGGCCGAGTCCGCCAAGCTCCTCAACATGGAGGCCGAGCTCCACAAGCGCATCATCGGCCAGAACAAGGCCATCGAGGCGCTGTCGAAGTCGATCCGCCGCACCCGTGCCGGCCTGAAGGACCCCAAGCGCCCCGGCGGCTCCTTCATCTTCGCCGGCCCCACCGGCGTCGGAAAGACCGAGCTGGCCAAGGCCCTGGCGGAGTTCCTGTTCGACGACGAGGACGCCCTCATCCAGCTCGACATGTCCGAGTTCGCCGAGAAGCACACGGTCTCGCGGCTCTTCGGTGCCCCTCCCGGCTACGTCGGCTACGACGAGGGCGGCCAGCTCACCGAGAAGGTACGCCGTCGGCCCTTCTCCGTGGTCCTGTTCGACGAGGTTGAGAAGGCCCACCCGGATATCTTCAACTCCCTGCTGCAGATCCTGGAGGACGGCCACCTCTCCGACGCCCAGGGTCGCGTGGTCGACTTCAAGAACACCGTCATCATCATGACCACCAACCTCGGCTCCAAGGACATCGGCAAGTCGGTGGCCACCGGCTTCCAGTCCACCGAGTCCGGCGCCATGGACTACGAGGAGATGAAGGCCCACGTCAACCGCGAGCTCAAGCAGCAGTTCCGGCCCGAGTTCCTCAACCGCGTCGATGACCTCATCGTCTTCCCGCAGCTGACCAAGGAGGAGGTGCGCCAGATCGTCGACCTCATGATCGTGCGCCTCGACAAGCGCCTGGCCGAGCAGCAGATGACCATCGAGCTGACCGAGGCCGCCAAGGACCTCCTGGCCGAGCGCGGCTTCGACCCGGTGCTCGGCGCCCGTCCGCTGCGCCGCGCCATCCAGCGCGACATCGAGGACGCCCTGAGCGAGAAGATCCTCTTCGGCGAGCTCGAGCGGGGCCAGAAGGTCATCGTCGACGCCGAGGGCGAGTCGATCCTGGGTGAGTTCATCTTCCGCGGCGAGCCCTGGGAGCAGGGCGAGGCCGAGGTCGCCGCACTGCGTGAGGCCGAGGACGCCGCGGCCGGCGGCGGGGGTGGGGCCTCCAGCCCGCTGCGCATCTCCACTCCGCCCATCAGTCGTGGCGGCGGCGCCTCGCCGGCTGCCGAGCCCGGGCGCTGACCTCGCCGGGTCCCGCCCGGTCCAGTTCCCTTATCAGTTCCATACGATGGGCCGCAACCCCACTGGGGTTGCGGCCCATCGTCGTCGCCGCGCATGGGAGCCCTCAGACTGCAAGACGCGTTGGCACGAACCTCGGGGGAAGTGGTGGGGCCGCCTTGCCCCTGTGCTCATTTTTCCAGGTGGAGACCATGATCGTGGACGCAGGAGTGTGCGGGGTGCAGTTCACGGCTGCGAATATGCACGGGCCTTATAGTCGCCTGAACTGCGAAGCAAGCACATGAAAAGTGAATGATGCCTGAATGCACTAAGAGAATATTCTGAGAGTTTGGCTTGACCGTCTCATGTCTGTCCTCTGCCCGATACAGTGGAGTGACGATCCGTCGAAAGTCGTCCCTCGGACATGGTCGATCGGTGTCGTCACCCCGCCCCGCGCGGGGCCGTCTCAACCGCTATCGCCCCTACTCGTCCTCACTGTCCGTACCTGTCCGCCCTCATTCAGACTGCCGCGACACCCCTCGGTCGCGGCGCCGGAATGTCCGGCTCGGATCGCCCGTGCGTGCTCACGCATTCTTGGTGCCGCTACTCCCATGACCCAACTCAGATACGAACCGCGACATTTCCACCAGCACCGTTTTCCGCGCCTGCGGACCGCTAACGCTGCTGCGACCCTGAGCGTCCTCGGCGTGGTGGCGGCGGTGCTGCCCTGGGTCGGCTGGCCGAAGCAGGTCACCGTCGGCGTTCTGGTCCTCACGGTCCTCATCGGCCTGGGGCTGGTCACAGCGCCGCCCACCCGTGCGCTCAAGCGCGGCGGCATCGCCCCGGGGGCCCGCTGGCACTGGGGTGCGGCAATGCTCCTGGGCATGTCCCCGGCGATCCTGCTGGGCCTGAGCTTCCCCGTCGTGTCCCAGAAGATGGCTGCCAGCACGGTGAGCGGCATCGGCCTGCCGGTCATCGTCCTGAGCGTGTCAGTGGCCGTGCCCTGGCTCAGCCAGATCATCGGCACCCCCGTCTACCGGCTCCTGGGCGACTCCATCGGCCGCGGCCCGCGGGCGGTCCTGGAACGCTACTGCTCCATCTGGCCGGCGCTGTTCCTGTGGGCGCTCCTGCCCACGGCGCTGGAGATCCTCGTCGTGGCCGCCGTGACCGGCTGGAACCTGCACGTCCTGGGCGTCCACACCGCCCTGCTTCTCCTGCACGTCGTCTTCGTCCAGTCGCTCATCGTCGCCGACGTCGCCGGACGCCGCCGCCTGTGGTCGCTGGGCTGGCTCTGCTACGCCGTCGCACTCGTCGCCGAGCCCACCTGGTGGTACCTGCCCCCGCTGGTCGGGGCCCTCAGCCAGCTCCTGTCCATGGGGCGCTCTCTGGGAAAGATCCTGCGGCCCCGCGGGGTCGCCACCGGCATCCTCGTGCAGGACATGCTGCGCGGTGCGATCCTGGGAGGAGTGCTGTGGTCGGACAAGTTCTTCCTCTTCCTGGGCGCCGGTCGTGACTTCGACGTGGCGCTGGTCTACCTGTGCCTCCAGCCCGCCGTCGTCGCCTACTGCTACTACTTCGCGGTCACCGCACCCCGGGTCAACACCGAGATCGCCCTGTTCCAGACGGTTCTCAAGCGTGAGGGCATGGCCAGTCTGCGCGAGCGCGGACGCACGCTGCGTCGGCTGCTGGACGCCAGCCTCATTCGCGCCTGCATCGTGGGGGTCGCCGGCGTCATCGTCGTCGTGTGCTCCATGGCGCTCATGTCCACCGAGCAGGTCCCGCTGGTCCTCGAGGTGTGCCTCGCCTCGACCCTGTTCACGGTGCTGACGCTCCTGAGCTACGAGATCGACCACATCGGCGACTCGACCACCGCCCTGCTCCTGTCCGGCATCCACGTGGCGATCGCCGCGGCCCTGCTGCTCAAGGTGGCCGACGCCGCCGCCTACCTGCCGCTGGCCGGCGTCGACCTGCTGCTGTGCGCGCTGGGGCTGCTGCTCTACCGCAAGCGGTGGGCCGCACCCGAGTACTCGTTCTTCTGGGGAAAGGCCATGTCCTGGTGAGCTCGTCATCCTCCTTCCGCGCCCGCCTGGAGAGCCTTCCGCTGCGCTACTCGGCTCCCGCCGGCGGCTACGCCCCGATGCCCAGTCCCGACGACGCCCCCGGCATCGGCGACCGGGGCGAGGAGGCCGGCCCCAGGATCAAGGTCGGCCCCGACGGATACGGCGTCGTCGTCACCACCGGCGGCGCCCCGAGCGGGCCCTCGGCCGCCACCCCCACCGCAGGCTCGCCCGCCGTCCCATCCACCGACTCGCCCGCCACCGAACCGGTTGCCGAGCCGGTCGCCGAGCCGGTTGCCGAGCCGGCCTCGGCCTCCACTCCTGAGATCCCGGCTCCTGAGATCCCGGCCGTGCCGATCTACGGCGTCGTCCAGACCCCGGCGCCGGCCGGCTACGGAGTGATCCAGCCCCGCCCCAAGAGCCCGGAGCCGACCTCCCCGCAGAGCCCCGACGCCCTGGACTCCCCGATCTTCGGTGCCGTGAGCTCGGCCGCACCGGCTGCCTCGGGCGCCTCGGCCTCCTCGGCGGTGGAGCCGGCCGCCCCCCGCTCCGCCGCGTCGCCGCCCCTTGTTGACGTCGAAGCCCCTGCCGTCCCTGCTGCCCCCTCCACCTGGGCCTCCGACGCCGCTGCAGCCGGAGCGCCCTCACGGCCCTCCGACTCCTCTGAGCCCTCCGTGCCCCCGGTGCACGGCGATTCCTCGGTCCCCGCCGAGCCGGCCCGGCAGGAGGCGGACCGGCCGAAGCCCTCAGCCCCCGCTGAGCCCGCCCCGCAGGAGTCCGTCCTCCCACAGCCCGACCAGCCCGAGCCCCAGCATCCCCAGCAGCCCCCCACACCCACCGCCATCGCCTGGGAGTCCGTGGCCTCGGCCGCCTCTCACGCCGCTGCCATCCCCCTGTCCCAGCAGCAGGCTGCCCAGGAGGAGGCCGAGGACGAGGAGGCCCCCGCCGGCGCGGCCGAGCTGCTCCTGCCCCCCGAGGAGCCGGAGCCCGAGCCCGATGAGCAGGTCCTGCCCGACGGCGTCCCCGAGGACGGCGTCTACGTGGACGTCGACGTCGCCATCGTCATGGAGTCCACCTACCCCTACCTCAAGGGCGGGGTCTCCGCGGTGGTCCACGACATCATCACCGGCAACCCGGACCTTACCTTCGGGATCATCCACATCACCTGGGACTCCCACTCGCCCCTCAAGGATCTGTACGGCATGCCGGACAACGTCGCCTGGGTGAAGGTCCTCTACCTGTCCATGGAGGAGCACCAGGAGGACTTCCTGCGCGCCCGCCCGCGCGACCTGCGCATGAACCGCCGCCAGCGCCGCGAGCTGTCCCGGCGCATCCTGGGGGCCCTGCTCGCCCTGGCCCAGGACGGTCAGACCGAGCCGCTGTGGGACCTCATCAGCGAGGGCCTGAGCGCCTCGCGCCGCTACCCGGTCTGGGCGATCCTGGGCACGCGCGAGTTCATGGAGGCCTACGACGACATGATGCCGGACCTGGGGATGTCGATGACCGACATCTTCTGGTGCCTGCGCGACTTCTTCTCCCTGGCCTACGCGGTCCTGGCCGAACCGGTCCCGCGCGCCCAGGTCTACCACGCCCACACCACCGGCTACGCCATGCTCCTGGGCGTCAACGCCGCCCGCGAGCACGGCACCAAGGTGCTGCTGACCGAGCACAACCTCTACGTGCGCGACACCGTCAACACCCTCCTGGAACGCCGGCTGGACCTCAACGTCAGGCTCACCGACTACCGCACCTTCGACGTCACCGGCCGCGAGCGCATGTGGATGGCCTGGTGGCTGGAGATGGGACGCCTGTGCTACCCCTACGCCTACGCCTCCACCTACCTCTACCCGCGGGCCATCACCGAGGCCAATGAGCTCGGCGGCGACTCCGGGCGAGCCATCGTCATCCCCAACGGCATCGTCACCTCGGAGTTCGACGCCTCCTACGCCGCGCGCCTGGCCGCCATCGAGGAGATCAAGAAGGAGGGCGCGGACAAGCACCTGTGGAAGCTGGTGTACATCGCCCGCGTCGTACCCATCAAGGGGCTGCTGGACATGATCGACTCGGTGCGCCTCATGGTGGACCGGGGCCTGAACATCCACCTGGACGTGTGCGGGCCCACCGAGCACATGCCCTCCTACTTCGAGCAGTGCCTGACCCGCATCGTCGAGCAGGGCCTGGAGAGCGTCATCACCATCCGCGGCACCGTCAAGGTCCGCGAGCTCCTGCCCGAGTTCGATCTGTTCGTCCTGCCCAGTTACAACGAGGGCCTGCCGGTCGTCTCCCTGGAGACCATGGGGGCCGGCATCCCCACGGTGAGCACCGACGTCGGCGCCGTGCGCTCGGTCGTCGAGGACATGATCGTCACCGATGACGGACAGACCTGGGATCCCTGCGGCATCATCATCGAGCCCGGCGACCCCACCGTCATGGCGGACAAGGTCCAGGAGGTCATCTCCGACGTCGATCTCTACGAGCGTCTGAGCCTCAACGCCCGCGGCCGAGTGGAGGCGGCCTACGACCTGGTCAAGGTCAACGCCTCCTACAACACGATCTACCGTCAGGGCGGCGCCGGCGAGCAGACCGGTACCCGCGCCGACCGAGGAGGAGCATGAGGAGCAGCACCGGCGGCGTCGGAGCCTGGATCCGTTACGGCAACCCGCTCGAGCCCGGGGAGCTGGACTTCGCGATCGCCCACTACCGGGCGGCCATCCTCCAGCCCTGGGAGACCGAGGCAGCAGCCCGCCTCAAGGAGGCACGACCGGACATGACGGTCCTGGCCTACCGGTGCCTGTCCTCCACGCGAGACTTCGAGCCGGACTCCATGCGCGCCTCCGGGCTGTCCTACCGCGAGGCCCGACGCCGCGGCTGGCTCGCCAGGCGTGACAACGGCGACCTGGTCGAGTGGAACACCTACCCCGGCCACTTCCAGGCCCGCGTGTGGGACCCCGACTACCGCGCCCGCTGGGTGGAGGAGGTCTGCCAGGCCACCGCTGAGACCGCCTTCGACGGCGTCATGGCGGACAACGACGTCTTCGACGACTACTACGGCCTGGACCTCCCCCTGGACGGAATCGCCGACACCGCCGCCCTGCGCGCCGAGCTGAACATCTTCGTGGACCAGGCCGGTGCCGGCCTCAACGGCGTCGGCAAGATCCTCATCCCCAACGTGGCCGAGGCCCGCCGGGAACCCGGCCGCTGGGAGCGCCACTCGGCCTGGGGTGGTGGCTTCGACGAGTGCTGGCTGGGCTGGGGGGACCATCACCTCTTCGATGAGGCCACGGCCCTGGCCCAGATTCACGAGCTGCGAGGGCCGGGCCTGTCCATCGTGCGCACGCCCGACGGCGGGGGCGGCGGCTCCATGTCCGGTGCCCGCACGTCCCCCGGCCTCTACGGGCTGGCGGCCTTCTGGGTCTTCGGGGGAGGGGAGGGCGCCTACACGGCCACCGGTCACGACGACTACTCGCGCACTCCCTGGTTCCCCGCCCTCGACGCCGACCTGGGGCGCCCGCTGGGACGGCCCCGGAGGACCTCGGGCGCCTGGGTGCGCGAGTTCGAGGGCGGAGTGGCCGCCGTCGCGCTCGGCGAGGAGGGAGGCGGCACCGTGCGTCTCCCGGCGGGCCTCAGGTCACCGGGGCCCACCGGGGACCCGGACGGTGAGGCGCTGGCTCTGGAGGTGCCCCTCAGTGCGCATTGTGGGATGATTGCCCTGCGTGCATGAGTCATGACCCGGTCCGGCTCGTGCGAGATCCGATAATGGGGCTAAAGACCTGTCAAACGTTAGTCTTGTTGGGTGGATCATTGACCTGCTTGACTTCCTGAGATCCCCGCCGTCCCGTACAGCGTTCTCTCGGGCAGGAAGTGCGGCGTCCGTCTCGGGCGGCGTCGACAGAGTTCCACAGGACCCAGGACAAGGATGACCTATGGCACAGACTTCCCAGAATAGCGCGGCGGACATCGCGCACAAGCCCATGATGAGCACTGCTCAGATCCTGCTGATGAACGTCGGATTCTTCGGCATCCAGTACTCCTTCGGCATGCAGCAGAACGCCATGTCGCCCATCTACCAGTTCCTCGGGGCTTCCGCTGACGAGATCCCCATCCTCAATCTGGCCGGACCCGTCACCGGCCTGCTCATCCAACCGCTCATCGGGGCGCTCTCGGACCGGACCTGGAGCGAGAAGTGGGGACGCCGTAAGCCCTTCTTCCTGATCGGGGCCGTCGGCTGCTCCGTGTTCCTGTTCCTCATGCCCTTCGTCACCGCCTTGTGGATGGCGGTGCTGTGCCTGTGGCTGCTGGACGCCTCGAACAACACGGCCATGGAGCCCTACCGGGCCTTCATCGGCGACCGCCTGCCCTCCAAGCAGCTCGCCAAGGGCTTCCTCGCCCAGTCCCTGTTCATCGGCGCCGGCTCGGCCCTGGCCGCCGGGACCCTCGTCGTTCTGGAGAAGACCCTGGCGGGCGCCACCGCCGCCGGCATCCCCTACTGGGTCTTCGGCGCCTTCATGGTGGGCTCGGTGTGCTCCATCGGCTCGGTGCTCATCTCGGTGCTCTCCACCAAGGAGCTGCCGCCCACGCCGGAGGGCTTGGTCGAGCTCGAGCGCAAGAAGCGGGAGGAGGGCCCCTTCGGCTTCCTCAAGGACATCGGCGTCGCCATCGTCGAGATGCCCCGCGGCCTGAAGAAGATGGCCCTGGTCTACTTCTTCCAGTGGTACGCCATGAACGTCTTCTGGCAGTACCTGGGCCTCATGTGCGCCGTCACCTACTTCGGCGTGAACCTGTCCGACCCGGGGTACGCCAAGACCGAGGCCTTCAACGACGCCTCCGGCTTCGCCACCGGGCTCATGGTCGCCTACTACGTCTCCTGCACGGTCGTCGCCCTCTTCCTGGCGCGACTGTCCAACCGCATCGGCCCCAAGCACGTCCACACCGCGGCGCTGTTCCTCGCCGCCGTCTGCCTGGTCCTGCTCACCCGCATCGGCAGCCCCGGCCACACCGCGGTCCTCTACCTGCCCATGATCGGCATTGGTGTGGCCTGGGCTTCTATTACGGGCGTGCCCTACATCATGGCCATTGAGATGATCCGCAAGGAGCGCCGAGGCGTCTACATGGGCGTTATCAATATGATGATCGTCATCCCCCAGTTCATCCAGACCCTCACCTTCGGTCCCATTTACAAGCACCTGCTCGGCGATCACCCGGTCAACGCCATGCTCTTCGTCGCAGTCTTCCTCGTCATCGCCGGTCTGCTCATCCAGTGGATCGACACCGTCAAGGACGCGGACCCGCGGGTGCGCGCCGCCGCCGTGTCCGCCACTGAGACTGCCGTGGCCTGACCGGGTGCCCCACGAAAGGATGTCATCCGTGACCTATACCACTATTGTCGCCGGAGTCGGCGATGTCGAGGCGAACACCCACGTCATCGATCGCGCCTGCGAGATGGCTCGCCTGTGCGACGCCGCTCTTCTCCTCGTCGCCGGCTTCGACCCCGTCTCGGCGCGGGACAAGGCTCGCATCAACGAGTCTGCCCCCGTCGCCGATGTGCGGGGCGGGCTCACCGAGGACCAGGCCTACGCCGTCGTCGAGAAGGCGCGTGATACCGCCGTTGAGCGCGGCGTCGCCCTCGCCCAGGGCGTCGTCGTCGAGGGCACGGCGGTCAATGCCGTCACCCTCGTCACCTTGGAGACCGAGGCGGACCTCGTCATCGTCGGATCCAAAGGCGTCGATTCGCTGTTCGGCCGTATCTTCGGAGCCGTCTCCGTCCAGGTGCTCCGCAAGTCGAAGTGCGACGTCCTCGTCGTCGTTCCCTAGTTGTACTGATCGGGGAGGTTGGTTAGGCGGGTGATGGGTGGGTGGCCTTGGGTGGCGGTGTGGGGTCGGTGGTGATTGTAGAGGTGCAGCCATGCGGGTAGGGCCTGGCGGCGTTGGGTCTCGGAGGTGTAGTGGCGGGCGTAGGCCCAGCCGTCGGCCAGGGTGCGGTGGAAGCGCTCGATCTTGCCGTTGGTCTGGGGGCGGTAGGGGCGGGTGTGCTTGGCCTTGATGCCCAGCTGCTGACAGGCGGCTTGCCAGGCCTGGGAACGGTAGGCAGAACCGTTGTCGGACAGGACTCGCTCCACCTTGACTCCTCGGGCGCTGAACCATGACACCGCGCGCTGGAGCACTCCGACGGCGGTATCGGCCTTCTCATCGTCGTGGATCTCGCTGTAGACCACGCGGGAGTAGTCATCAATCAC
>NZ_JBGEVE010000007.1:0-8592 GCF_048514265.1 Actinomyces sp. SKVG-SVH-4(1)
ACCAAAATCATGCGCAGCCCCCAGGGCCATGGCATAAAAAACATGACACACTATCGAGTTCTCAAACAACACACCCAGCCGGAACTCAATCGAGCCTTTTGACTCAACTTCGCTCTGGCGAGCAACTCCGCTACTCTAGAACATTTGTCGGTTCGACGTCAACCTCACAAGCATTGTTCCTGGTCACACCGATCGACGTTCTGTTGTAGTGAGTTCGCCGCTGGAAGGTCTCAAGCAAGGCCCGAGCCGTCCGGCAGCGGGCTGTACTTTAGGCAGGTCCACCCCTCAGACGTCAAACCGATCGCCCATGATCCAGGACACATCGACTTTTCCTCGCCATTCCAACCGTTTCGATGAACGCATCGCCGCATATCGATAACACCCCGCCGTTCGTCAGTATCCACCGAGCAGTCCGGTATGTCTACAATCGGCCAGTCAGTTTACCGTTCAACTACTGGTGTCCGGCATCGGACCCCAGCGATCATCAAGGAGCACCTCCCGTGCCTGCTTCCACTCGTGGCGCCAAGCGCCCTCGTTCCGGATCCGACATCGTGACCAGCTCGTCGGCTCGCATCGCGCTGGCCGTCCTACGGATCGTCGTCGGCTTCATCTTCCTGTGGACCTTCCTGGACAAGACGTTCGGCCTTGGATTCTCCACCCCTCGTCAGATGGCCTGGATCAACGGAGGTCAGCCCGCCCAGGGCTTCATCAAGGGCGTGGCGGTTCACAGCCCCTTCGGGAGTGCCTTCGAGCTGCTGGCCAACCCGGTCGGCGACTGGCTGTTCATGGCCGGGATGCTCGGGGTGGGCGTCGCCCTGACTCTCGGCATTGGGCTCAAGGTGAGCGCCTTCGCGGCCTCAGCACTCATGGTTCCGTTGTATCTGGCCCTGTGGCCCATCGGAACCGGAGGTACCGAGAACGCCGCGACCAACCCCCTGGTCGATCTCCACTGGGTTCTGACCCTGTCCGCCATCCTGTTCGCCCTGACTCGGGCCGGCGACACCCTGGGGCTGGGCACCTGGTGGTCTCGTCTGGTCGGCGACTCCTGGCTGCGCTGATGTCTCCGTCGTCGTGACCGACGAGCGAGCTCGGCCCAGGTCCTGAGTACCGCCAGGGGCGTGAGACACCCGAAGGTGTCTCACGCCCCTGGCTACGTCACCTGGAACCTAGGCTTCTCACTCCGTCTCGGCGAACTTGCGGACCGCCTTGGCCACGGCGTCGGCGACCCGGGTGTCGAAGGCGCCCGGGATGATGTACACCGGGCTGATCTCGTCGTCGGCGATCACCGAGGCGATACCGGTGGAAGCGGCCCGCAGCAGCTCGGTGGAGATGTCGGTGATACCTGTGTCCAGCAGGCCGCGGAAGAGCCCGGGGAAGGCCAGCACATTGTTGATCTGGTTGGGGAAGTCCGAGCGTCCGGTCGCCACCACGGCGGCGTAGTCGGCCGCACGGATCGGGTCGACCTCCGGGATCGGGTTGGCCATGGCGAAGACGATGGCGCCGTCGTTCATGACCTCCAGGTCCTCGGGCTCGAGCAGGTTGCCCGACGAGACGCCGATGAAGACGTCGGCCCCCTTGAGGCCCTCCTTGAGGGAACCGGTCACCTGACGCGGGTTGGTGTTCTCAGCCAGCCACTTGCGGTGCTCGTTCATCCCCTCGGTGTTCGCCGCAGACAGGGCCCCGGTGCGCCCGTAGCCGACGATGTCCGTGGCGCCGTGTGCCATGAGCAGCTTGGCAATGGCGCTGCCGGCCGCACCGACACCGGACAGGACGATGCGCACGTCCTCGATCTTCTTGCCCACGATCTTCAGAGCGTTGATGAGGGCCGCCAGAGTCACGATGGCGGTACCGTGCTGGTCGTCGTGGAAGACCGGGATGTCGAGCTCCTCGCGCAGGCGGGCCTCGATGTCGAAGCACTTGGGGGCGGCGATGTCCTCCAGGTTGATGCCGCCGTAGGCCGGGGCGATGGCCTTGACGATGGAGATGATCTCCTCGGGGTCTTTCGTGTCCAGGGCCACCGGCCAGGCGTCCACGTTGCCGAACTGCTTGAACAGAACGGCCTTGCCCTCCATGACGGGCATGGCGGCGGACGGGCCGATGTCCCCCAGCCCCAAGACCGCGGTCCCGTCGGTGACGACGGCGACGGTGTTCTTCTTGATGGTGAGCATCCGGGCGCGCTCGGGGTGGTCGTAGATGGCCTTGCAGACGCGGGCCACTCCGGGGGTGTAGACACGGGCCAGGTCACGACGGTTGTGAATCGGGTACTTGCTAGCGATCTCGATCTTGCCTCCGACGTGAGTCAGGAAGGTCGAGTCGCCAACGTTGCGGACGACGACGCCGTCAATCTCCTCCAACTTGGCAACCAGCTCGTTGCGGTGCTTGGAGTCCCGGGTATCCGCCGTGAGATTGACGGTGAGCTTGTCGCCGTCGGAGTCGGCCACGTCGACGCCGGTGACGATGGCACCAGTCGCAGTGGCAGTGTCGACCAGGCGGGCCACCGCCTTCTGGGAGGCGGGCACCTCGAGGTACAGGGCGACGGTGTAACTGGGACTGGGCTGAACCATGGACACTCCTCGTGGGATGGGCGGGACTTGAGGTCAGTACTCCGAGCCTATCTCTCACCGACCGCCAGCCACTCGGATGACGGTCCTATTGTGACCGGATGCTGAGATTCCGGGCAGCTTTCGCAAGCAATCTCACCCTGCTCGCAAGCCCTCCATCACCGACGCGAGCCGCCGGGGATGCTGAGGGGAACCGCCGGCAACGGACAGTCCGGCCCGTCACCACTGGCTGGATGCAGCGGTGACGGGCCGGATTGTCCCGAACCGCCCTCAGTACGGGAGGGCGATGCAAGGAGAAGAGGATTCAGCAGACCTGCGGCGAGACCCGCCTCAGCCCTGCACGCGCTCCATGACGAGCTCGCGTACGCGCTTGGCATCGGCCTGGCCGCGGGTCGCCTTCATGACGGCTCCGACGATGGCGCCGGCGGCCTGGACCTTGCCGCCGCGGATCTTGTCCGCCACGTCCGGGTTGGCGGCCAGGGCCTCGTCCACGGCGGCCAGCAGCGCGGAGTCGTCGGAGACGACCTCGAGCCCGCGAGCAGCGGCCACGGCCTCAGGATCACCTTCGCCGGCCAGGACCCCTTCGAGAACCTGGCGGGCGAGCTTGTCGGTCAGGCGCCCGGAGTCCACCAGCCCTTGCAGCTCGGCGATCTGCTCGGGCGTGACGGCCATGTCCTCCAGGGCCGTCTCCTGCTCCTTGGCCCTGCGGGAGAGCTCACCCATCCACCACTTGCGGGCGGCCTGACCGGTGATCCCCGCTGCCGCGGTGGCCTCGATGAGCTCGAGCGCCCCGGCGTTGACGACGTCGCGCATCTCGGTGTCGCTCAGACCCCACTCGGCCTTGAGGCGACGACGCTTGGCCGCGGGCATCTCGGGCAGCCCCGCACGGATCTCCTCGACCCATTCACGGCTGGGCGCCACCGGCACGAGGTCCGGCTCGGGGAAGTAGCGGTAGTCGTCGGCGTCGGACTTGACACGACCGGCGCGGGTGGTGCCATCGGCCTGGCCGTGACGGGTCTCCTGAAGCACCTCTCCCCCGGCGGCCAGGATCGCGGCCTGACGCTGGATCTCGTAGCGGACGACCTGCTCGATCCCACGGAAGGTGTTGACGTTCTTGGTCTCGGTGCGGGTGCCCAACGGCGCGTCGGGCGACTCGCGCAGAGAGACGTTGACGTCGGCGCGCACGTTGCCGCGCTCCATACGCGCCTCGGAGACGCCCAGGGCCCGGAAGATGTCGCGCAGGGTGCGCACGTAGGCGGCGGCGACCTGAGGCGCCCTGGCACCGGTGCCCTCGATGGGGCGGGTGACGATCTCCACCAGCGGCACGCCGGCGCGGTTGTAGTCCACCAGGGAGTGGCTGGCGCCCTCGATGCGGCCGTCGGCACCCCCGATGTGGGTGTTCTTGCCGGCGTCCTCCTCCATGTGGGCGCGCTCGATCGGGATGGTGAAGAAGGAGCCGTCCTCCATCTCGATCTCCAGGGCGCCGTCGTAGGCGATGGGCTCATCGGACTGGGAGGTCTGGAAGTCCTTGGCCAGGTCCGGGTAGAAGTAGTTCTTCCGGGCGAAGCGGCAGGACTGCGCGATCTCACAGCCCAGGGCCAGGCCGATACGGATGGCGTACTCCACGCCACGGGCGTTGACCACCGGCAGCGCACCGGGAAGGCCCACCGACGTGGGGGTCACCATCGTGTTGGGCTGAGCGCCGAAGACGTTGGGGGCGGCGTCGAACATCTTGGTGGCGGTCCCCAGCTCGACGTGCACCTCGAGTCCCAGGACCGGGTCGTAGCGACGAACGGCCTCGTCGAAGTCCATCAGCGTGTCACTCATCGTGTCTCCTCCAGCTCGGGCGCACGCGACAGCAGCGGCGCCCCCCATGTCTCCTCCAGCGCGGCCTCCAGGACGGCACCCACGCGGTACAGGCGGTCATCGGCCCTCTGCGGCGCCAGGATCTGGAAGCCCACCGGAAGCCCGTCATCACTCAGCCCCGAGGGCAGGCTCATGCCGGGTACCCCCGCGAGGTTGGCCGGGATCGTGGTCACGTCCAGTTTGTACATCGCCAGCGGGTCGTCCTTCTCCCCGAAGCGGTAGGCCGTCACCGGGGCGGTGGGCGAGACGAGGATGTCCGCCTTGTCCCAAGCGGCGGCGAAGTCGCGCTGCACGAGAGTGCGCACCTTCTGGGCCGAGCCGTAGTAGGCGTCGTAGTAGCCGGCCGACAGCACGTGGGTGCCCAGGATGATGCGGCGCTTGACCTCGTCACCGAAGCCCGCCCCGCGGGTGGCCGCCATGACGGTCTCGGCGGTGACCGGTCCCGACGCCGGTTCGACCCGCAGGCCGTAACGCATCCCGTCGTAGCGGGCCAGGTTGGAGGAGGCCTCGGCGGGCATGATGAGGTAGTAGGCGTCCAGCGCGTACTCCAGGTGCGGCAGGGAGACGGTCTCCACCTGCGCGCCGGCCGCCTCGAGCAGCTCCAGGGCGGCGTGGAAGGAGGCCACGACGCCGTCGTGGTAGCCCTCTCCGCCGTCGAGCTCGGAGATGACGCCGACTCGCAGTCCGGTCAGGTCCCTTCCCTCCTGGGCGGCCCGGACCACGGAGGCCATGTCGCGCGGGGCGTCCGGCAGCGAGGTCGAGTCCAGCGGGTCGTGAGAGGCGATGACATCGTGTAGCAGAGCGGTGTCCAGCACCGTACGGGCCATGGGGCCCGGCGTGTCGAGGGAGGAGGCCATGGCGATGACGCCGAAGCGCGAGACCGTGCCGTAGGTCGGCTTGACGCCGACCGTGCCGGTGACGGCCGCGGGTTGGCGGATCGAGCCCCCGGTGTCGGTGCCCACGGCGACGGGGGCCTCGTAGGCGCCCACGGCCGCGGCCGAGCCACCCGAGGATCCTCCCGGGATGCGGCCCAGGTCCCAGGGGTTGGCGGTGCGGCCGAAGGCCGAGTGCTCGGTGGAGCCGCCCATGGCGAACTCGTCGAGATTGGTCTTGCCCAGGATCGGGGTGCGGGCGGCGCGCAGGTTGCGCACGAGGGTGGCGTCATAGGGCGGCACCCATCCCTCGAGGATCCGTGAGGCGGCGGTGGTGACCTGGCCTCGGGTGACGATGAGGTCCTTGACGGCCACCGGCACACCGGTCAGCTCGCTGGTCGCCCGGCCCTCCTTGCGGGCGGCGTCAGCGGCGTCGGCCTGGCTCAGGGCGCACTCGGCATCGACGTTGAGGAAGGCCCCGACGACGCCGTCGACGGCGGCGATGCGGTCGAGGTGGGCCTGGGTGAGCTCGCGTGAGGAGACCTCCCCCGCCGCCAGGGCCGCGGCCTGCTCGGCGGCGCTGCTCCTGATGAGGACGGCCAGGGCGTTGGTGCTGTGAGCGCTCATGAGGCGGAGTCCTCCCCCAGGATCTGCGGAACGAGGAACATGGAGTCCTCGCTGGCCGGCGCGCCGGCCAGGAGCTCGTCGACGTCGAGCGTGGGGGCCGGAACGTCCTCACGCAGCACGTTGGTCAGGGGCACGGGGTGGGAGGTCGCCGGCAGGTCGGGCGTGACCACGCTCGTGACCCGGGCGAAGGAGGAGGCGACGGCGTCCAGCTCTCCGGCCAGACGCGACACCTCCTCATCGCTCAGGGCGACCCGAGCCAGCGCCGCAACCCGTGCGACCTCATCAGTGGAAATAGCAGACATGGTGTGGAGTCTAGCCGGGTCGAGCCTGGCTGCGGCCCCACCGCGTCGACATCGCAGGCGCGACCGGCACGCCCGGCCCGAATCGGCGCCCCTCTCCCGCCGGCGGTGCATGGGTACCAAGCCCTGCGGGTTCCTAGGAAACTGAACCGACACCGAATTCGTGCGATCTCACAGAGTCTCATCCCCGAGGATGATTGACATCATCTCGTTTCACAGATGTCATGGTAATCACCAGGGTGAGGACCGCCCCGCCGGCGACGGCGCTGCCGCGTTGACGCAGGTCGGACCAGGAACAGCCCTTGGGTCAGACCTCCATCCAGTACCTTGGACCACCGGAGGTCGGATGGACCACTGAATTCGGCCACCCCGCCCCACACGGGACCCGTGGCCGAGGGACGAGGATGCATGAGCAGCAACACTTCCCCCGCCGGCACGCAGAACCAGGGAGAAGCCTCACAGAGCGAGACCACTGTGCTCAGCACGCCCTACGGGCAGCCCGAAGGCGTGCGTCGTCAGTCCGTCTTCCAGGCGGCTGCGAAAGCCACGGCACCGCAGGCCCATTCCGCCAATACCGCCTCAAGCGGTACGAGCGCCGAGCAGAGCAGCACTGAGGAGATCGAGGCCATCGCCCCGGCAGCGACCTCAGAACCGGGCTCCGGCAGCGAGCCCGGCGATCAGTCGACGCTCGAGGGCGCTTCAGGAACCGAGAGCACTGTCAGCGCCGGTGATTCCGCCACGGCCGTCCCGGTGACGAATGCCTTCCGGGCGCTGACCTCCACCGCTGCGGAGCCATCCTCGACCGAGCCGCGGCGGCGTCGCCGTTGGCCCCTGGGAGTCGCGGCCGCAGCGCTCCTCCTGCTGGGTGTCGCCGGTGCCGGAGGCTACGCCTACGCCGCGCACTACGACGGCCGGGCCGTCCCGGGGACCACTGTGGCCGGCACCGACGTCTCCGGCAAGAGCCGGCAGGAGGTGGTGGCCGCCATTGAGGAGCGCGCCAAGAGCACCAAGGTCGACATCTCCGGAGACGTCACCGCCAGCGCCTCTCTGGCGGACCTGGGAACCACCGTGGACGCCCAGGCGACCGCCGACGCCGTCATGGCCCGGGGCGACACGCTCGGTGAGAAGTTCCGCGCCCTGGTCTCCCAAGGCAAGAGCGAGGTCCCGGTGGTCTCCACCACCGACAAGACCAAGGTGAGCAGCTACGCCACCTCCCTGATCCCCGAGGACCGCGCCAAGGCACGCAACGCCACCGTGGTCCTGGGCGAGGACGGCACCACCTTCACCACCACGAGCTCGGCCAACGGATCCTCCCTGGACGCCAACACCCTGGCCCAGGCCGCACAGAAGGCCGCCACGTCCCTGGACTCCTCGTCGATCTCCCTGACGATCACGGACGCCGCCCCGAAGGTCTCCGACTCCGACGCCCAGAAGGTCGCCGACAAGGCCAACGGCTGGGTCTCCCAGGACGTCACCATCACCATGGGCGAGGATTCCTACACGGCGGAGAACACGGACAAGGCCTCGTGGATCAAGATCACCAACTCGACCGAGTCCGCCCCGACCATTGCCGTGGACTCCTCAAAGGTCTCCCAGTGGGTCAAGGCCAAGGCTGAGGAGGCCAGCTCCGAGCCCGTCACCGGCGAGCGCAACGTCAATGCCAGCGGCCAGGTGGTCTCCACCCCGACAGAGGCCAAGGACGGCAAGACCGTCAACAACGCCGATGCGGTGACCACCGCGATCACGCAGTCCCTGGGCAGCAACAAGGCCTACTCCGGCTCCTTCGAGGCCACGACGGTCAAGGCGGAGTGGAAGGATCGCACCATCGCCAATGGTGCGGAGAAGCTGCCCTACCAGGCCGCTCCTGGTGAGAAGTGGGTCGACCTCAACCTGTCGAACAAGACGGTGACCGCTTACGAGGGGGCGACCGTCGTGCACGGCCCGGTCTCCATCGTCGACGGCGCCGCCGAGACCCCCACGGTCACCGGCACCTACAAGGTCTACCTGCAGTACGAGTCCCAGACCATGCGCGGTGAGAACGCCGACGGCTCCCCCTACGTCGCCGAGGACGTCCCGTGGGTGAGCTACTTCTACAGCGGCTACGCCTTCCACGGCGCGGGCTGGCGCTCCAGCTTCGGGTACTCCGGCTCCCACGGCTGCGTCAATATGCCGGTCCCCGAGGCGCAGTGGATCTACAACTGGGTCGACACGAACACGGTGGTCCACAGCCACTACTGAGCCGGTATCAGCGCCAGTAACAGCCGAGTCGCGGAAAGGGGGGGGGGGGGGGGGGGGAAAAAGGGGGGACCCCCCCAACCAATGGCCCGCGAAACCAAACTCCCCCCCCCCCCCCCTCTCCCCCGCGTA
>NZ_JBGEVE010000007.1:8602-152551 GCF_048514265.1 Actinomyces sp. SKVG-SVH-4(1)
CCTCCTCGTCAAGGATCGTCAGCCCCAGCTCGCGGGCCTTGGTCTCCTTGGAGCCCGCCTTGTCCCCCACGACGACGAAGCTCGTCTTCTTCGAGACGCTGCCCGAGGCCTTGCCGCCGCGCGAGACGATGGCCTCCTTGGCGCTGTCCCGGGTGAATCCCTCCAGGGAGCCGGTGACGACGACGGTCAGGCCCTCCAAGGTGCGCGCCGGCTCCTCCTGCTCCTCTGAGGCCTCCTCCCGGGTGCGGACCCCGGCGGCCTCCCAGCGGCTGAGGATCTCGCGATGCCAGTCGACCTCACGCCACCGCACCCAGGACTCGGCGATGGTGGGTCCGACGCCGTCGACCTCGGCCAGCTCAGCAATGTCTGCCTGGCACAGGGCCTCCAGGGACCTGAAGCGCGCCGCCAGGGCCCGGGCGGCGGTCGGGCCGACGTGGCGCACGGACAGGGCCACCAGGATGCGCCACAGCGGGCGGCTGCGGGCCTGGCGGAGCTGGGAGAGCATGGCGGTGGCGTTCTTCCCCGGAGCAGTCGCCTTCTTGACCCGCCCGTCGGCGTCGTAGGTCTGCTTGGTCCAGAAGAACCGGCTCAGGCGCCAGTCCCCGGTGGGGACGCCGCGACGGGAGACGGGGCGCCAGACGAAGACCTCGCGCAGGTCGTCCTCGGTCAGGTCGAACAGGGTGGCCTCGCCGGTGAGTACCGGTGTCTGCTCGGTGATCCCCGCCTGCCTCAGGAGCTCCTCAACGGCCTCCACCCGTTGGGAGACGTGGAGGGAGTCGAGCTCGCCGGGCGGGAGGCTAAGCCGTCCGCCTTCGGTCTCCAGGCTCCGCCCCGCCGCGAGCGCGGTCAGGGCCTCGCGGCGTCCGGCGTCGGGTCGGGTCAGGGCGCCGGCGGCCTCGTCCCCCAGCCCTTCGACGTCCAGAGCGCCCCGGGAGCCGATGTGAGCGATCCTCTCGGTGAGCTGGGCGGGGCAGGACCGGGTATTGGGGCAGCGCAGGTCGACGTCGCCGTCCTTGGCCGGCGCCAGCTCGGTGCCGCAGGAGGGGCAGTGCGTCGGCATGACGAAGTCCCGCTCGCTGCCGTCACGCAGGTCCGCGACCGGCCCCAGGATCTCAGGGATGACGTCGCCGGCCTTGCGCACGATGACCATGTCCCCGATGCGCACGCCCTTGCGGGCCACCTCGGTGGCGTTGTGGAGAGTGGCGCGGGCCACCGTCGAGCCGGCGACGAGGACCGGCTCCATCATGCCGAAGGGCGTGACGCGGCCGGTGCGTCCGACCTGGACGGCGATGTCCAGCAGGCGGGTACGGACCTCCTCGGGCGGGTACTTGTAGGCGGTGGCCCAGCGGGGCACTCGGGAGGTGTGGCCCAGGCGGCGCTGAAGGGAGTGGTCGTCGAGCTTGAAGACGATGCCGTCGATCTCGTGGATGAGGTCGTGGCGGTGGGCGGCGTAGCGCTCGATGTAGGCCTCACGCTCGGCGCGCCCCCTCACCACGGCGTTGTAGGGGGACACCGGCAGCCCCCAGCCGGCCAGCAGCTCGTACCACTCGTGCTGCCGGGTGGGGAGGCTCTCCCCTGGTGCGGGGGTGATCGCACCGACTCCGTGGGCGATCATCGCCAGAGGCCGGGAGGCGGTGACAGCGGGGTTCTTCTGGCGCAGCGAGCCGGCGGCCGCATTGCGGGGGTTGGCGAAGACCTGCAGGAGGGGGGCTCCGTCGGCCTGCCGCTGCACGTTGCGGGTGCGGCGCTCCTCGTTGAAGGCCTCGAAGTCCTGGGTGGGGAAGTAGACCTCTCCGCGCACCTCGAGCAGGGAGGGGTGGGCGTCGCCGGCCAGGACGAGGGGGACCGAGGCGATGGTGCGCACGTTACCGGTGACGTCCTCACCGGTGGTGCCGTCGCCGCGGGTCGCGGCCCGGGTGAGGATGCCGTCCTCGTAGGTCAGGGCCACGGCCAGGCCGTCGATCTTGACCTCGGCTGTCATGGCGAGTTCGTCGTCGCCGACCCCGGTCTCGGCGACCATGCGCTCGGCCCACTCCTGGACCTCGTCGAGGGAGAAGACGTCCTGAAGGGAGTACATGCGCTCGTGGTGCGGGGCGGGGGCGAAGTCGGTGACGGCGCGCCCGCCCACGGAGCGGGTCGGTGACCCGGCTCGAGCCAGGAGGGGGTGGGCCGCTTCCAGTCCCTCCAGCTCCCGATAGAGGGTGTCGTAGTCGGCGTCGGACAGGGGGCTCTCGGCATCGATCGCGTTGTAGTAGGCGTCGCGGGCGGCCTCGATGTCACGCACCAGCTCGCTCCAACGCTCCCGGGCGGCGGTGGGGATGGCGCTCAGATCCACGGGGCCACGCTGATCGGAGCGTGCCGAGGAGGGGGCCGGGGCGAGAGCGGATCCGCGGGGCGCGTCGGTGTCAGTCATGGGGTCATCTTCCCCCAACCGGGTTCACACCGGGATCCGCCCGTGTCCACAGTGACCATGAACATCCCCGAACGCCGAGGTTGTCCACACCCGGGGCTGACCGACGGCGACGCGACGGTCCCCAGCGGCGATTCTGGAGCAATGAGCACTCCCACCGCCGTCCCGGACCTCCACTGGCTCCTGCCGGCAGAGGCCTCGGCCTCGTTGCGCCGGCGCTCGGCGGGTGAGGCAGCCGCGGAGGCGGCTCTGGCCGCCTTGGCCGGTCCGTGGCACCTCGCGGTCCTGGACGGTCCTGACCGTGGCCTGGTGATGGCCGTCAGGGACGGCGCTTTTCTGGGCCGGGGCGAGGTTCTCAGTGACCCCTTGGTCTCCCGCCATCATCTGCGCCTGCGCCTTCACGGCGGCCGAGTCCTGGCGCAGGACTGCGGATCGGCCAACGGCTCCTACCGCTACTGGCACCTGGGGCTGTGGCTGCGTATGCGCCGGGAGACGAGGATGAAGGAGGGGACGCTCCTGCGGCTGGGAGACAGCCTGCTCGAGCTGCGCAGGCGCCCCTGCGACCTGGTAGTGGCGGCCCCTGCGACACAGGCCTCGTCAACGGCATGGTTGATGGTGGGCTCACTGGTCTGCGTCCTGGTCATGGGCGGCTCAGCAGTGATCGCGCTCAGGACGGGCAGCCGCGGTGCAATGGGCATGATCATGGTGGCGCCGATGGTCACGATGACGATCATGCGTCTGGTGCCCTTCCTGCAACAACGGCGAGCCCAACGTGCCGGGCGCGCCGGGCGTGCCGGTGGGGCCCGATGGCGCGCTCGCCGGTACCACCGGGGACGCCGACCGGGGTGGAGGCGCAATGAGCCGGACCCTGCCACGATGCTGCTGGCCGTCGCCGCGCGCTCCAGCATGTCTCAGGCCGTCCGGGACTCCCGGTCCGAGGGCTCAACGCCCGCCTCCGCCGCTCAGGAGGTCCTGGCCGCGTGGAGTGCCGCTCGCCGACGACGCTGCGTCCTGACGCTCTGCGACGGCGAGAGCCTGGCCCTGGTGGGCAAGGGCGCCGGCAATGCGCTGCGATGGTGGTGTGCCCAGCTTCTGGCCCGCGACGAGGTCCGGGTGACCGTGTTGGATGCCCCGTCAGGAGCCCTGCCACATGAACGCGCGGGCCGTCGGGACAGTGCGCAAAGTGAGGGATGGGAGATGGCGAGCGGCCGGCTGGGGCTACGCCTCGCCTGGGGCCCGCAGGCCCACCCTCACAGCGCACAGATAGTGACTTGCGCCCACGATAAGGTCCCGCCCCAGGCTCTGAGCACACGGCCCGCTCCGGCCGGGGCGCCGTCGTGCTCACCGACCTGGTGGGAGGCGGTTCAGCACCTGAGCCGCTCCCGGATCACGGAACCGCCCCGGTCGTCGTCCCGGGTCGATGGCGTCCCCGACGTGGTCCCCCTCAAGACGGTCATGCACGACCTCGACGCCCACGAGCTGCGGGAGCAGTGGCAGGAGCAGGCGCACTCGCCGACCCGGGGCGCCCCGGTGCTGTCAGCGGTGCTCGGCGTGGGACCCCAGGGGCCGGTACGTGCCGACCTGGTGGCGGACGGCCCGCACGCCCTGCTGGCCGGGACAACGGGTTCGGGGAAGTCCGAGCTGCTCATCTCGTGGCTGGTGCAGCTGGCACTGAGCCGAGCGCCGGACCGCCTCACCCTGGTCCTGGTCGACTACAAGGGCGGTGCCGCCTTCGGCCCCCTCGCCGGCCTGCCGCACACGGCCGGGGTCCTGACGGATCTGGATCCCGCCGGCACCCAGCGCGCCCTGTCCTCCTTGGAGGCCGAGGTGCGCCGCCGCGAGCGGATCCTGGCCGCCCACGGCGCCAAGGATCTCTCCTGCCTGCCACCGCAGGTCGTCGTCCCCGATCTGGTGGTGGCGGTGGACGAGTTCGCCACCTTGGCCGGCGAGCACGCCGAGGTCCTGGAGTCACTGGTGCGTATCGCCGCCCAGGGGCGCAGCCTGGGCATCCACCTCATTCTGGCCACACAGCGCCCTCAGGGGGCCGTGTCCCCGGCGATTCGGGCCAACACCTCCTTGCGAGTATGCCTGCGGGTGCTCGACGCCGCTGACTCCAGGGACGTCCTGGGGCACGACGGGGCCGCCCGGATCGGTCATCATCCCGGGCGGGTCCTGGTCAGTGGCGCCGGCGGCGCTCAGGAGAGTGCCCCTGACCGGCAAGGTCTCTCCGACGGAGCCAGTGGTGCTCCCAGCCCTGGCAGTCAGGTGCTTCAGGCCCCCTGGTGCGGCTCGACACGTGAGGTCCAGAGGATCGTCGACCTCATCTCACGCGCAGCCCAGGGGCACGCCTCCCCGTGGCGCCCCTGGGCGCCGGCCCTGCCCGCCTCGATCAGCGCGGCCGAGGCGCTCGAGCTGGTTCGGCTCCGGGGCCCCCGGGCACCGGGTGATCGTGAGGAGCAGGGAGCCGATGGGGCACTCGCCCCCACGGAGCCTGCTGACCACGCAGGACTGTCCGCGTGCGAAGACGACCATCTTCTCCTGGCCGTGACCGACCTTCCTCGCCAGCAGAGCCTGGGGCTGTGGCACTGGCGGGTCACACGCCCGCTGCTGGTCCTCGGGGCCTCAAGGTCAGGGCGGTCCACAGTCATCGCCTCAGCCGCGACGGCAGCACTGGGCGCGGGCCGAGGAGTGCACCTGTGCGGCTTCGCTTCCCCGACCTTAGACGCCTCCGGCCAGGCCCCGGACGAGGCCTCACCCATGCGCGAGCTCCTCACCCACCCCGGGGTGGGCACGGTGGTCGGCACGGAGGACCCGCGACGCCTGGCCCGGCTGTGGGGACTCGCCGCCAGCGGGCACCTCGGCACGGACCTGCTGTGCCTCGATAACGTCGACGCACTCATCGCGACCATCGATGAGGTGCTGGGCCCCGGCCAGGGCAACGCCCTGTTGGAGGCCGTTATCCGCACCACGTCCGCAGCGGGTACTCCCCTGCTGCTGACCGCGCCCTTGGTCGCCTCCACCGCCCGGTGGGCCGGTTCCATGGGCCTCAGGCTGGTTCTCGGTGCGGCCACCGGCACACAGGCCGCTCTGGCCGGTCTTCCACGCGGGGTGGTCACCGGCGGCGCCCCGGGGCGCGGCGTCATCCTGGACGGGGCGACGACGACCGCCTGCCAGATCGTGCTCCGTGCGGACTTCCCGGTATCCGCCTCCGAGCGCGACGGCGCCCGCACGCTGCGGCTCGAGCCGCTGCCAACCCGGCTCACCTGGGAGGACGTCCCGGAGGGCACCTGGGCTGTGGGAGGAGACGCGGCGGCACCGGTCACGCTTCCGGCTCACACCAGCGTCCTGGTCGCCGGGCCTCCCGGCTCGGGGCGCTCCACGGCACTGCGGGCTCTGGCCCAGGCGATGGCCTCCGACCCCCTCGTCGTTGACGACCTGGACCTGGCGGACATCGCCACCGCCACTCAGGTGGAGGCCGCGCTAGCGCGCTCCGAGGTGGTCCTGGCCTCCGCCTCGACGGAGAAGGTCGCCACGACCTTCCGTGGCGCGATCTCCACGATGCGTGAGCGTGAGGCACTCGTCGTGCTGTGGCCCGGTATGCGCCCTGCCGATCAGGCCGCCGGCATCTCCTTGCGGACGGTCACCGACCCCAGAGCGATGACGCTGCCCGGTCGTGGGGCACTCGTCTATCGCGGAACGTGTCTGCCCATTCAGATCGTGCTACCCCGGCCCGAAGACAATGATCGTCCTATTGAACACCCTGTTTAACAGGCATTCTCAATGAAGGAAAGTGGTGTTATCTCAACAGCTCAGCATCCTGTGAGGATCACGACAGGGTATCGGCACAGGTCTCATGATCGAGGTCTTGCCCACCGCCCCCCGTCGTGTGAAAGTTGTTCTCGGACGCGGCCGCCGTTCCCTGACAAGTTGGGTCGGCGCCAACCGCATGACCGATGACCTTGTAGGGGGCCCTTATGGACTGGCGCAGCCAAGCCGCATGTCTCACCGTTGACCCGGAGCTCTTCTTCCCCGTGGGGAACACAGGTCCCGCCATTGCCCAGATCGCCAAGGCAAAAGAGGTGTGCGGCCGCTGCGAGGTGGTGGACACCTGCCTGAAGTGGGCACTGGAGAACGGCCAGGACGCCGGCGTCTGGGGAGGCATGAGCGAGGACGAGCGTCGTTCTCTCAAGCGCCGGGCGGCCAGGGCCCGCCGGTCCTCCTGAAAACTGATCGAGTTCTTGACACTGCGGTGTTCGCACGGTTAATCGTGCGAACACCGTTTTGTTGATCCAGTGGTTCTCTACAGCGAGAAAAGGAAAGGTCAGGCTTCAGCCCTGGCAGCCCGCTGATGAAGGCGGGCATGAATGACGACGTCGGTGCCCCCTCCGCTCAGAGGCTCCCAGTCAATGACCCCGCGCAGCTCTCCTCGCACGAGCGTGGTGACGATCCGTGTTCCCAGTCCGGTCATGAGGGTGTCCGGCGCCAGGCCCGCACCGTTGTCCATGACGTGGACCTCGAGCCGGTCCTCGTCACGGTGGGCCGTGACCGTCACGCGGCCGTCGCGGCCATCGAGGCCGTGCTCGACGGCGTTGGTCACGAGCTCGGCCAGCACCGTGGCCAGCGCCTGCGCCGTGTCAGCGTCAACCACCCCGAAGGAGCCCTCCAGCTTGGTGCTGACCTCGCCCGTGGGCGTGGCCACGACCGCGGCCATGCGCAGGATGGAGGAGAAGACCTCGTCGAAGTCCACGTGCTCGTTGACGTTGTGGCTCAGGGCGTCGTGGACGGTGGCGATAGTGGTCACCCGGCGCTCGGCCTCGGACAGGGCCTGACGGGTCTCCTCGTTCGAGGCGCGGCGGGCCTGCATGCGCAGCAGCGCCGAGACGGTCTGCAGGTTGTTCTTGACCCGGTGGTGAACCTCCCGGATGGTGGCGTCCTTATTGAGCAGAACCTGCTCACGCCGACGCACCTCGGTGACGTCACGCACCAGGAGCACCGCCCCGGAACGGCGCCCCTTGAGCGTCAGCGGGATGGAGCGCACAGACAGGAACACTCCCCCGACCTCGACCTCGGTGAGCCAGGCCTGTCTGCCCATGAGGACCACGGCCAGCGTCTCATCGACGGGGGTACGAGCAGGAATGATCGAGGTGACGGCCTCAGCCAGCAGGATCCCCTCCAGCTCGCCCTCAATCCCCAGGCGGTGGAAGCAGGAGCGCCCGTTGGGGCTGACGTAGACGATCCGCCCCTCCTCGTCCAGGCGCAGGACGCCGTCGGCCACGCGCGGCGTGCCGTGGCGGATCGTGGTGCCGGCCCCCTGGATGGGGAACTCGCCCGAGGCGGTCATCTGGCACAGGACCTCGGCGATCTCCTCCATCTCCCGCTCAACGATGCGCCCGCCCCGGATAACACCCACCGAGGTCTCCCGAGTCACGACGGCGATCGGCGTACCGGCGTGAACAACCGGGATGTACTCCTCCTGGACCGCGGCGGTACCGGTCCAGTAGGGCTCAGCCGCGTCCTGGATCTGGGCGGTGGACAGTGACTCCATGGCCATGGCCTCACGCGAGGCCGGCATGCGCCGCCCGACGACGTCCTCGAGGTGAACGGTGGTTCCCCCCGAGGGGCGGGTGTGGCCCGCGGCGATGAAGCGCCCCGCACGGGTACGCACCCACAGGACCAGGTCGGAGGTGGATAGGTCCGCAATCAGCTGCCAGTCAGCCACCAGCTGGTGGATCCAGTCAAGGTCGGCCTCGGCGAGGTCGACTGCGTCTCTCAGGGCGCTAGGCAGAAGATTAGGCACCTCTCAAGGTTATCGGCAGTGAGCGGAACCGGCTCGTTGAGCCGGCTAATTGCCAAGCAGGACACATGTTCGGGAACTGAGCGATCCCGCATTCAACCGCACGAGCACGCCTTGGCTTCCGTCCCCACGGGGGTCGGAACATGCCCCGGACTAGCGAAACATGACAGGATCGCACCATGAGGAAGACCATCACCATCACCTATCCCGCATCTCCAGTACGCACCGCGCAGATGCTCGCCGACCCCGCCTACCAGAAGGCGCGGGTCTCACGGGCCGGGCTCGACAACGCCTCGGTGGACGTCGCCCAGCGCGGCCAGGGCTTCGTGTCCACCATCGCCGGAAGCATCCAGCCCTCCCAGCTGCCCTCGGTCGCCTCGAGGTTCGTGCGCTCGGCGGTGGCCTTCTCCGTGGCCGAGTCCTGGGGCGAGCCGAAGGATGACGGCTCACGCTCCGGCGGCTACGACGTGACGATCAAGAACGCCCCGGTCAAGGTCAGCGCCACCTCCACCATGTCTCCCGCCGGTGAGGCCACCACCGTCACCGTCGACGTCGACCTCAAGGTCACCGTGCCGTTGGTCGGCAAGACCATCGAGGAGAAGGCGATGGGCATGGTGGGCCGAGTCGTGGCGGACGAGGAGCGCCGGGCCGCCGCCTGGCTCGCCGAGCACTGATTCGCGTTTCATCACGCCCCGATCACTCGCGGATCACGCACGGATCACTGACTGTGCGCTGCGTCGCCCAGCGGCGTTATTCCCGTGCTGCGCCCCTGTCCGCCAGTGGCGCAGCACGGGGCTGTACGCCGATTCCACCGCCGAGTCTCGCCCGGTTTCATGGCACGATCAGGCCATGAGCACTTCTAACGCAGCCGCCTCCGCCCCTAACGCCGTGTGGGCCGAGCGCGCGGGCACCCGCCAGTACATCGGTCGCAACTCCTCGGGCGCTGAGGTCCGCATCGGCATGGGCCCGGGCGAGTTCTCCCCCGGTGAGCTGATGAAGATCGCCCTGGCCACCTGCAACACCCTGTCCGCCGATCACCGTCTGGCCAAGGCCCTGGGCGAGGACTTCGAGGCCACCGTGGGCTGCTCGACCGTCAAGAACGACGCCGAGGAACGCTACGAGTCCTTCCAGGTCGAGATCGTCACCGACCTGTCCTCGCTCGACGCCGAGCAGCGCGAGCTGCTCAGCCAGCGGGTCGCCGGCGCCGTCGACCGTCACTGCACCGTGGGCCACACCATCGAGCACGGCGCTTCCTACACAACCACGATCGTCGACCCCAACGAGGACTGAGCCCTCAAGCACTCCGGCCCTTGAACCGGCCGCGCTCCCCGAGGCCCCCTGCGTCACTCAGGTAAGGAGACCACTGTGAACACCTCCCGCTCCGGGCGCTCCACAGCGCTGGAACGTGCCCTCGACAAGGCGATCGCCATCCCGGCCTCCCGCATCGAGGAGCGCGTCGCACGGATGCGCCGGGACCGCCCCGGGGCCGACGCCGCCGAGCTCGTCGAGATGGCCGGCGCCCGCTTCCGGCGGGACGCAGGGTTGTCATCGGGGGCGGTCGGGGCCTCGGCAGCCATCCCGGCCATCAGTACGGGCGCGGCCGCTGCCCTGACGGTCGGCCAGAGCGCCGCCTTCATCGCCTCGGCCGTCACCTACGTTCTGACTGTCGCGGAGATCCAGGGGGTCCACGTCGTCGACACCGAGCGCCGTCGGGCCCTGGTCCTCTCCGCCCTTCTGGGCAAGGAGGGATCCGAGGCGGTTCAGGGCCAGCTGGGTCTGTCCTCAATGTTCTGGGCGGCTCAGCTGCTCATGCAGATGCCCCTGCCATCGGTGAAGTCGATCAACGCCCACCTCATCAAGCGGGTGGCCAAGCGCTCGGCCGCCAAGGGCGGGGCGCTGGCACTGGGGCGCCTTCTCCCCTTCGGGATCGGGGCCGCCATCGGCTGGAAGGGGGGCCGGGCACTGGCCAACCAGGTCATCGAGGGAGCGCAGGCGGCGCTAGGGCCCCAGCTCGCTCTGAGCGACTACGTCGACAGCTCCCACGTCGAGGTGATCGAAGCGTGAGCGGTATCGGCAGCGGCAGCGATCCCTCACCGTCAGCCGCTCAGTACCCGGCCCTGGCGCAGATGGGGCTCGTCCCCCCACCAGGTGTCGACGTCGCCTACGAGAACCTCCTGGCCGAGGTCCTGACCAACGGGACCGCGAAGTCCGACCGCACCGGCACCGGGACGCGTTCACTCTTCGCCCGCCAGCTGCGCTACGACCTGCGCCGCGGCTTCCCGCGCATCACCACGAAGTTCGTGGCCATGAAGGCCGTCAAGGGTGAGCTGCTGTGGTTCTTGCGCGGGGAGACCAACGTGCGCTGGCTCCAGGAACGGGGCATCACCATCTGGGACGAGTGGGCCGACGACTCCGGTGAGCTGGGACCGGTCTACGGCTCGCAGTGGCGCTCCTGGCCCACCCGGGACGGGGGCACGATCGACCAGATCACCGGGCTCATCGACACGCTGCGCACCGACCCGGACTCGCGGCGCATGCTGGTGTCGGCCTGGAACGTCTCCGAGCTGGGGTCCATGGCGCTGGCCCCCTGCCACGCCTTCTTCCAGTGCTACGTGGCCGACGGCCGCCTGAGCCTGCAGATCTACCAGCGCAGCGCCGACCTGTTCCTGGGGGTGCCCTTCAACATCGCCTCTTACGCGCTGCTGGCCCACATGCTCGCCCAGCAGACGGACCTGGAGCCCGGAAAGCTCATCTGGACCGGCGGAGACTGCCACATCTACGACAACCACATCGAGCAGGTCCGCACCCAGCTCTCCCGGGTGCCCAGCGCCCACCCCTTCCCCACGCTGCGCCTGGAGCGGGCCGAGTCCATCGACTCCTACGACATGGACGACATCGACGCCTCCCAGGGCTACGAGCACCACCCCACGATCAAGGCCCCGGTCGCGGTATGAGCGGCCTGGGGATGATCTGGGCCCAGGACGTCACCGGCGTCCTGGGAGCCGACGGCGGCATGCTGTGGCGCGTGCCGGCGGACTTCGCCCACTTCAAGGCCACGACCATGGGCTGCGGGCTGGTTATGGGCCGCACCACCTGGGACTCACTGGGAGGCCGCCCCCTGCCCGGGCGGCGCAAGGTGGTTCTCACCCGTGACCGCTCCTGGCGGGCCGAGGGGGCGGTTCGCGCCGGCTCGCTGCGCGAGGGGCTCTCGCTGGCGTCACGGGGCCTGGCCGCCGAGCTGGGGCACGATCCCCGTGACGGGGATGCTGCGGGGCTGCCCCGCCTGTGGGTCATCGGTGGCGGGAGTGTCTACGAGCAGGCGCTGGCTGACGGCCTGCCCGATGTGCTCGTCGTCAGCGTCCTGGACCTGGATGCCACGCAGCGGGCCCGCGAGCGCGGCCTGCCCGACTCGGCGCTCGTGCGCGCGCCGGGGATCAGCACTCAGGAGTGGGCCATCGATCCGGTCCTCTCCGACCCGCGGGGGCAGTGGCGCCCCACATCCGGGGACGCGCGCTGGCGCGTGGAGACCTGGCGGCACCTGTAGACGCGCTCGAAACGCCCTCGGCGAGCGTTTCAGCGGATGCTCAGTGCTCGGCGTCGTAGCGCGCCCGGGCCTGGCTGACAGCGCCGAGGTGCTCAGTGGCCCAGGCCTCGACGTGAGCCAGCGCCTCCGCCAGCCCCTTGCCTGAGTCGGTGAGCTCGTAGGTCACTCGCGGTGGGATCTCAGGGTACTGATGGCGCTCGATGAGTCCATCACGCTCAAGGCCCCTGAGGGTCTGGGTGAGCATCTTGGTGGAGATACCGTCGACGCGGGTCGATATCTCCTTGAATCGTTGCGGCTGGCCCGCTTCGTGAAGCGCCCCGACGACGAGCACGGTCCACAGGTCGCCGAGCGACTTGAGCAGGCCGCGTGAGGGGCAGCTGCGGCTATAGGGGTCGGGCGCCATCTCCCCCGCCTGCTGCGTGCCGGTCGGCTGCTCAGTGTCGGCCACGTCGTCTCCTCGTGTGCTTGGTCGCTGATCCGTCGTCGGCCACCCACGCGTGTGAGCGGCCGACGACGGGCATAGGCGACAGGTTACCTGCGAACCGGGAGCCTTACTCGAGGCTTACTCGGGGCATACTCGGGGCTCACCCGGGGCTCACTCTGACACGACGGCGAGGCCGCCGGTCCAACCGACCTGCTCCGTGACACCCAGGGCGATGTTCAGTGCCCCGAGCGCCTCCATACGCTCTGCCCGCTTGAGCTCGCCGGCGTCGGCCCACGCCAGTCCGGCGGCCTCGACGAACGAGCGCAGGCCCGCCTTGGCCTCTGCGGAGTCGGAGGCGGCCAGGACAGTGGCCGGGCGAGCGCCGATGGTGCCGCTCGCCAGGACGGCGGCGAAGACAGTGTTGAAGGCCTTGACCACCTGGGCGTCCGGGAGCTTCGCTGCGAGCTCGGCGCTCGCGGAGCTACCGGCCGGGACGAGAGAGTCGAGGGAGGTGAAGTCCAGGGGGTTGGTCGGGTCGACGACGACCTTGCCGGCGAATGCCTGTGCGCCGTAGGTGGCGATGACCTCGTCGATGGCGGCGTAGGGCAGGGCGAGGACGACGATGTCACCGGTCAGGGGTGAACCGATCTGGGCGACGTCGACGCCCGACAGGCCGGTGGCCTTGGAGGCGTCGCGCACCAGGACCTGAGTACTGGCACCGGCCTTGACCGCCAGACCCGCGACCGCCGATCCGATGTTGCCGGCGCCGATGATGGAGATGGAGGGGACGGACATGAGAGCTCCTTGAGCATTAGTTGTTGAACGAACAACTAAACTCTCTCACGCGCACTCACTTTCCGAAAGAGAGTGACTGCATGTAAGAGATCACAACCGTTGTCCGCACGCTCTCCGCCAGCCTGACACACCGGACACCGCGGCCCTCTCGCCGCTCAGAGCAGCTTCTTGGAGGTGAGCCAGTCGGTGGCGATGGTCTTGGAGCTGAGCTTCTCTCCAGTGGAGCGCTGGTTGAGGGAGCGCAGCTCGTCGGGGGTCAGCAGGGCCGAGACCCGGTTGATGGCGGTGGCCGCGATGGCCGGCAGCGAGGCGGAGACCAGCGGGGTGACGTTCTGCGGGAGGATCAGCATCTGAGGGTCGGAGAGGATGACGAGGTCCTTGGCCCCGATGGCGGGATCGGAGGAGTAGATGTCGGCGACGTCGACGGTGCCGTCGGTGAGGGCCTTGACGGTCAGAGGCCCGCCGGAGTCCTCCACCGGCGTGACGGAGGCGTCGACGCCGTAGACGGCCTTGAGGCCCTTGGGGCCGTATGGGCGGGTGGTGAACTCCGAGTTCGCGGCGATCGTGACGGACCGCCCCAGCGAGGCCAGGTCGCCGATGGAGGTCAGGGAGTGGGCCTGGGCGGTGGCCTTGGTGACGGTCAGGGAGTCCTGATCCGTCGCCTCGGCCGGGTTCAGGACGGTCAGCGAGTGCGGCAGGGTCCTCAGCAGGGCGTCCTGGATGGAGGCGGTATCGCCGGCGGCGCGGGAGGGGGTCGCAGTGGCGGTCACGGTGGCGGTCGTGGCAGTCGGGCCGCCTGAGGCGGAGGTCTTGCTGTAGTACTCCAGCAGGTTGCCGCCGTACTCGGGGATGACGTGGATCTTGCCGGCCTCGAGCTCGGGCAGGTAGACCTCCCGCTGGCCGATCTGGTACTGGCGGGTGACGGTCAGGCCCGTCTTCTCCATCATCTGGGCGTAGAGCTCGGCGATGATCTCGTTGGAGTAGTACTGCTGGCTGCCGATGATGATCGGGCCGCCCGAGTAGCCCCCCGAGGCTTGGTCGACGGCGAAGGGATCGGTGTCGGAGCAGGCGCTCAGGGCGATCAGGCCGGTGGTCGCGCCGACGCCGGCCAGCAGGCCGCGTCGCGTCAGCTGCTTGCCGGGGCGCGAGTGGGACGGTGCAGTCATGCTGATTCCTTCCGGTGCTGCCGGGCACCCGGGGGCGTGACCCCCCATTGGATGAGGGCGAAGATGGCCTCGGAGGCCAGGGCCAGGGCGATGACCAGGAGCGCCGAGGAGAGCATCATGACGTAGTCCTGGGTCTTGAGGCCCAGGAACATGAGTCGGCCGAGCCCGCCGGCGCCGGTGTAGGCGGCCAGTGTGGCGGTGGAGATGACCTGGAGGCTGGCCGAGCGCAGCCCACCGACGAGCAGCGGCGCCCCCAGGGGAATCTCGACCCGACCCAGAACCTGCAGCTCACTCATACCGCTGGCCCGGGCGCCGTCGACGGCCATGGCGGAGGCCGCCCGCACCCCGCTCATGGCTCCGGCCAGGACACTGGGCAGTGCCAGAATGACGAAGGCGATCATGGGGGCGCTCAGGCCGACCCCGAGAACGAGGCCGAACAGCGTGATGAGGCCGAGGGTGGGCAGCGAGCGGGCCGTACCGCTGAGCGGTTGCACCCAGGTGCGCCCGCGTCCGGTGTGCCCCACCCACCAACCGGCGGGGACCCCGATGAGGGCGGCGATGAGGACACCGGCCAGGGAGTAGAGGACATGCTGGACCAGCAGTGGGCCGATCCCCATGGCCCCGCTCCAGTGAGCGGGATCGGCGATGTAGGCCAGGGCGGCCAGAACGAACCTCACGCCTTGCCCTCCTGACTGTTCGAGGCGGCTGCGCAGGCTCCGGCAGCGACTGCCCCGGCGTCGCCGGCGCGCTTCCAGGTCCAGGGCAGGCACAGCCGCCCCAGCGCGAGGACGAGCCCGTCCAGGACGAGGGCCAGGGCCGCGGTGGCGACCAGCCCAGTGACGATCTCCGCGGTGATGCCGCGCTGGAAGCCGTCGGTGAACAGCCAGCCGAGGCTGCGCACACCGAGGACCGCCCCGACAGTGGTCAGTGAGATCGTCGAGACCGTCACCACGCGCAGGCCGGTGAGGATCGCAGGGCCTGCCAGCGGCAGCTCGACGGTGAGGAAGCAGCGCAGGCGTCCCATGCCCATGGCGGTGGCGGCGTCCAGGACGCGGGCGTCAACGGCGTCGAGTGCATCGGCGGTGGCCGGCACCAGGAGCGCCAGCCCGTAGAGGGTCAGGGCCACGATGACGTTGAGCGGGTCGCGGATGCCGGTGGCCAGGATGATGGGGAGGATGACGAACAGGGCCAGGGAGGGGACGGCGTAGAGCAGCGAGGAGCCGGTCACCAGCACGGCTCGCAACGGCCGGGCCACGCGGGCCAGCCGGGCGATGGGGATCGCCAGGACGAAGGAGGCGACGATCGCAGGAACCGCCTGGAGCAGGTGGGCCAGGAGGTGCCCGGCGATGGTGGGCAGGTTGGCCAGGACCCAGCTCATGCCCGTTCCTCCGCCTCCGAGGAGGATTCGTCGGCCAGGCGCCCGACGGCGCGGCCGGCCCGGTCCAGGACGATCCGGGACTCGGCGACGTCCGTGAGCTGAAGCTGGCGGGCGGCGTCGTCAAGGCCGAGGAAGCGGGCGACGAAGTCATCGGCCGGGTCGGCCAGCAGCTGGGGACCGCTGCCTCGCTGAGCGACCTGGGCGCCTTCGCGCAGGAGGATGATCTCGTCACCCAGGGCCAGGGCCTCATCGACGTCGTGGGTGACGAAGATGATGGTCTTCCCCAGCTCGGCCTGGATGCGGGCCATCTCGCGCTGGAGGTCGCGGCGCACGAGCGGATCGACGGCGCCGAAGGGCTCGTCCATGAGGAGCACCTCAGGATCGGCGGCCAGTGCCCGGGCCACACCGACCCGCTGGGCCTGGCCGCCGGAGAGCTGGTGGGGGTAGCGCCCCGCCAGGTCGCGGTCGAGGTCGAGCATGTCCATGAGCTCGAGGGCCCGGCACCGGGCGTCGTGGCGGTCGGCGCCCTGGAGGCGGGGTACGAGGGTGATGTTATCGATGACGCGCCGGTGCGGCAGCAGCCCCGCGTTCTGCATGACGTAGCCGATGGAGCGACGCAGGGCCACGGCATCGCGGGTGGCGACGTCCTCGTCATCGATGAGGACCCGTCCGCTGGAGGGCTCCACCATGCGGTTGACCATGCGCAGCAGGGTCGTCTTGCCACAGCCGGACGATCCCAGCAGGACGGTGGTGGTGCCGGCCTCGATACGGGCGGTGAAGGAGTCGACGGCGGGGGAACCTGATTCGGCGCCCCTCCCGGCCGGGTACGACTTGGTAACGGCATCGAAGGTGATGGTGCTGCTCATTGCGGGTGCCAGGTGTCCTCTCATGGCCTTAGGCGGCGCGGCCCGATGGCGTATCGCAACCGTACCAGCCGTCACCTGCCGATCTGCCAGGTGACGGCCTTTCCCAAGGCGATTGGTGCAGGATTGAAAGCAAACACCCAGGTGCTCACCATCGACACGTCGAAGGTATCGACGAGCTGCTCCCTCTCAACACCGCAGCAGTGCGCACCATTCCCGCACCTCATGCCCAGGCTGCGACCCGGGCGGGCTTTCCGGATCAGAAGGACGGGCGCAGGGCGACGTCGTCGGAGTAGTCCGAGGCAACGAGCTCGACACGGTTGCCCTCGGGGTCAAGCACGGTGGCCTCGTAGTATCCGTCGCCGGTCTCGCGAGGCCCGTCGACGACCGGCACACCGGCTTCCGACATGTAGGAAGCCAGGCGATCGACGTCTTCGCGCCCCGGCAGGCCAAAGGAGACGTGAGCCCACCCCAGCCCGGCGGCCTCGCGCCCTTCGGCCAGCTCCGGACGGGTCATGATCTCCAGGCGGGTCCCCCGCTCGTCCGCGGGCGTCTCGGCGAAGTGGAGGATGTGGGTGCGCAGGCCGGTCCTGGGGTTCTCGTAGAGGCCGTTGGCGTGCCCGTCGAACCAATGGGAGTAGAAGTCGCGGGCGCTGTCGAGGTCGGCGACCCAGATGGCGACGTGGTCGAGGTGCGGCATGATCATTCCTTTCCAGACGGCGAAGAATCACTGCCGATGACCAGAGATGATCGTACGATCACTCGTCCAAGCAGCGATTTTTCGGCATTGAATCAACGGATTTCTGGAACTCCGATCCGTTGACACCAACAGTAGAAGACCATACGATCATTGTCATTGCTCGTTCTCCAGCAAAACGATCACCTCGTTGCTACCGATGCGGAGGAAGCATGCGCGACAGTCCCCACGACAGGCGCCGCACAATACTGCGTGCCCTGAGCCCCACGACGGTCCACAGTGTGCAGGCGCTGTCCCGGCTGACCGGGGTCTCGCTCATCACCATCCGCCGGGACCTGGCCGAGCTGGCCCAGGAGGGCCTCGTGACCCGGGTCCACGGCGGGGCTCTGCGTGCACCGCGCCGTGGGGCCGCCCGACCGGCCTCCACGCGTCGCAGGCAGGATGTGGAGATCAAGCGCCGTCTGGCGCAGGCCACTGCCGAGCTCATTGAGGACGGGGAGGCGGTCATCATCGACTCGGGGACCACCTGCGAGATGGTGGCTGAGCAGCTGGCCGGCCGCGACATCCGGGTTCTGTGCCTGTCGCTGGGAGCCGGGGCGGCAGTGGCCTCCGCGCGTGGAGCCGCGGTGACCATCGCGGGTGGCCCGGTGGATCCGGAGTCCCTCTCCCTGTTCTCCGCTGAGGCGGTCGAGGCGGTGCGCGCGTTCCGCGCCGACGTCGCGGTCCTATCCACCTGCGCCGTGTCCACCCGTGAGGGCCTGACCGTCATGGAGTCCGACGACGCGATGGTCAAGCGCGCCATCATGGCCTCCTCCACCCGACGAGTTCTGCCGACCGCACCGAGCAAGATCACCCAGACCAACACCTACCGGTTCGGGCGTATCGAGGACCTCGACGCGCTGCTGACCACGAGTCAGATCGACCCCGACACCCTCGAGGAGCTGCGGGGCGCCGGGGTTGACGTCGTCCTGTGCGACTAACGGCGAACGACCGGGTCGCAGCGGAGCGGCTCAGTCCAGCAGTGCTGCGATGGTGCAGGAGACCGCCAGCAGCGGGAGGATCCCCTGCTTGGCGGCCGCGCCACGGTGGGGCGCCGACGTCAGGGACACAGCGGCCGTCAGCATGAGCGCTCGATTCATGGGACGGATGGAAACCGGTCGGCTCAACCGCCCCATCGCCGTCGTTATTCCCCCGGGATTCCCGGCGCAGTCTCCTGAATGTCCTGCGCTCAGGAGGCCTGCTTGGTCACCCAGGCGATGAAGTTCTCCTCACCGGTGCCGGTCAACTCGGCCATCGTGTGCCCCTGCCCCCAGATGGTGGCGAAGTCGACATTGCCGGCTCCGGCCTGCTGAAGCGCCAGGGCGAGGTTCACCTCAACGGTGGAAGCCGTGTCGCCCTGGGTGATGCCGGTGCGGATGCGCCAGGCCGGGGCAATGGTGGAGCTGCCCCGCCCCTTGGAGTCCTGGGTGAGGTAGTACAGGGGGTCGTACATCGCCACGCGCGTGACCATGTCGGTGCCGACCGAGTCCTTGGCGGCCAGGTCCTTCTCATAGGCGGCGACGCCGTAGTCCTTGTTCCAGCCCGACAGCCCCGAGTACCTGGACTGCCCTTTGGAGATGACCTCGCGGCTCAGGGAGGAGAAGTGCTGCTTGTTCTCCCCCGAGCCCATGACGAGGTTCTCGGTCTGGGCGCGGCCCACGCCGTCAAAGGCCCCCACGTCCTTGGAGGCGTTCTTCTGGGAGGCGACGAAGCCCTGCAGGCCGGTGATCGTCGCGGTCTTCTTGGAGGCGTCGTAGGTGACCCACTGCGAGGAGGAGTTGAGGAAGGCGATGTACTCCTCCACCGTCTTGTAGGTGGTGGACTCGGCGCTGCCCTGACCGCCGCTTCCGGGTTTCCCGCCCTTGGGTGGCGTGCCGCCGGAGTCACTGGGCGGGGTTCCCGACGGCGCCCCGCCGCCACCGCTGGGCTCCATCCCCGCCATCTCGGTGGAGGAGGGCGTGTAGGGGAAGGTGGTGGCCGCCAGGAAGTCGTTGAGGGACTTCTGGATGACCGACACGAGGTGGTCGTAGTAGGAGCCCGACAGGAAGGTGCCCTGGGAGGAGGACTCCAGGGTCAGGGGCTTGCCCTGGGAGTCAGTGAGCTTCAGCCCGTTGAGGTAGGCGGGGAAGGCGGCCGCGAGGTCCTGGGAGTAGGCCCGCGTCCAGGTGCCCTCGGCGCGGGTGCCTGAGGAGGCGAACTGCCCCATGTTCCACTCGTAGGCGGCGTTGGCGCTGTCCAGGCTGGTGATCGGGCACCAGCACATGGCTCCGGCGACGGCGTCGGACAGCGCCTTGCCGCTGGTGTCAGTGGTGGCGGCCCCCAGGACGGCCAGATAGGGGGCGAACAGCTCGCTGTCCCCGGAGGCTCCGGCGACGGCGCTCTGCGCCCCTCCCCCGCTGTGCCCGAAGACGTAGACCTTCGCGGCGTCGCCGGGAACGGCGGCGGAGTTGTAGCGCCGGTAGCGCACGGCGGCCTTGAGGTCGGCGACACCCCAGGGCGCGTTGCCGGAGTAGGTCTGGGAGTTGGAGTCCTTGCCGCGCAGGCCTGCGAGGACGTAGATGAAGCCGGCCTCCATGTAGGCCTTGATGGTGTCGTAGGAGTACTCGGTGGGCGGCTTCTGGGCGGAGTATCCCGGGGTGTTGACCGGGAAGACGGTGGGTGCGGTGGCAGCGGTGAAGCTGCCGACGGTGCCCGAGGCGTTGACGGTGACCGTGTAGGTGCCGTTGCCGTTGTCCTTCCCAGTGAAGTAGGCACCGGGCACGTAGATGCCCAGGGTCTCGTAGTCCGAGGCCTGGGGCGTGGCCACGTAGCGCAGACCCAGCTGGTAGTAGACCTTGTGGTCGGCGTCGTAGCGCCAGGCGGCGGAGTCCAGAGCGAGCTTGGCATCGGTGGGAGCCTGCGACGAGGCCGTGGAGGAGGCCTGCGCGGTGGCCCCTCCGGTGGAGCAGGCTCCCAGGCCCAGGAGTCCGGCCGTGGCGGGCAAGGCGGCAAGGATGGTGCGTCGTGGCAGGTTCATCGTGGTTCCCTCCGGCACGCTCAGTCGCGCGCCTCGCTCGGGTGTCTGCGTACGTGGCTAGCACATCACCTTAAGGCACGGACGATCCCAGGACGGGGCTGTGCCGCTTGTGTGAGTCGGCATCCGCGTGCTGGCGAGCAAGCCAGCATGTGGGCTCGGCTCGTACGACGACGGCGTCGCCCTCACGTGAAGGGCGACGCCGTCGTCGGCTTGAGGGACAGTCCTGAGGCTCAGTCCTCAGCGGCGCTGGGGTGGGTCATGTCCATGGGCACGACCCACTTGTCGAACTCCTCAGCAGTGACGAAGCCGAGCTCGAGGGCGGACTCGCGCAGGGACAGGCCCTTGTGGTGCGCGTTCTTGGCGATCTTGGAGGCCTTGTCGTAGCCGATGTGGCGGTTGAGGGCGGTGACCTGCATGAGGTTGGTCTCCAGGTTGGCCTTGATCCGCTCGGTGTTGGGCTCGATGCCGTAGGCACAGTTGGTGTCGAAGGAGACGCAGGTGTCGCCCAGGAGCTGGATGGACTCCAGAACGCACCAGGCCATAACCGGCTTGAAGACGTTGAGCTGGAAGTTGCCCTGGGATCCGGCGAAGCCGACGGTGGCGTCGTTGCCGAAGACCTTCGTGGCCACCATGGTCATGGCCTCGCACTGGGTCGGGTTGACCTTGCCGGGCATGATCGAGCTGCCGGGCTCGTTCTCCGGGATGATGAGCTCGCCGATGCCGTTGCGGGGGCCGGAGGCGTACCAGCGCACGTCGTTGGCGATCTTCATGAGAGCGTCGCCCAGGACGCGCAGGGCGCCGGAGACCTGAACCAGGGCGTCGTGGGCGCCCAGGGCGGCGAAGAGGTTGTCCGCCTGGGTGAACTCGATGCCGGTCTCCTCGGAGATCTTCTTGGCGCACAGGGCCCCGAACTTCGGGTGGGCGTTGAGGCCGGTGCCGACGGCGGTCCCGCCGATGGCGAGCTCGCGGGCGCGGGAGTCGGCGTAGCGGATGCCGTCGAGGGCGAAGTCGATCTGGGCGACCCAGCCGCTGATGACCTGCCCCAGGGTGATGGGGGTGGCGTCCTGCAGGTGGGTGCGGCCCACCATGACGACGTCGGCGTAGGCCTTGGCCTTGGCGTCCAGGGTGTCGCGCAGCTGCTGGACTCGCGGGTACATGGCGGCCAGCTCGTTGACGACGGCGATGTGCATGGCCGTGGGGAAGGTGTCGTTGGAGGACTGGCCGCGGTTGACGTGGTCGTTGGGGTGAACCGGGGTCTTGGAGCCGCGCTCACCGCCGGCCAGCTCGATGGCGCGGTTGGAGATGACCTCGTTGGAGTTCATGTTGGACTGGGTGCCCGAGCCGGTCTGGAAGACCACGAGAGGGAACTCGGTGTCGAGGTCACCGGCGATGACCTCGTCGCCGGCCTTGGCGATGAGCTCGGCGATGTCGGCAGGCAGCTCGCCGAGCTCGGCGTTGGCCAGGGCGGCGGACTTCTTGAGGATCCCCAGGGCCTTGATCATGGGGCGGCCCCACACGAAGGTCTCGCGGCCGATGTCGAAGTTGTGCAGGCTCCGCTCGGTCTGGGCCCCCCAGTAGCGGTTGGCGTCCACCTCGATGGTGCCCATGGAGTCGGATTCGGTGCGGGTCGTGACAGCCTGGTTGGGCGTCTTTGCATCAGTTGTCATAGGTGCAAGGTTAGGCGCTCGTGCTCGCCGCCGTGCGGGGACGGGCGTCCCAGACACGTCTCAGATCGCTACCGGCCGACACCACCGAAGGCGCATCACACGGGTCGCAGCTGCTCCAGGGCCAGGTCCAGCAGATCCGCAAGATGCTCATTGCCGTCAATGGTCCGGGGCTCATGGAGATGACCGGTGATCTGCAGGGCGGCGAGCCCGTGAAGCAGAACCCAGATGACGGTGGCGATCTCACGGGTGGGGCCGGGTCGTAGCTGCCCGGCTCCCTGGGCCTGGGCAACGAGCTCGCCGACGGCGGCCATGGCGTCGTCAGCGGCCTCCTCCAACCCGGGGTCCGGCTCCGCAATCGGGGCGTCCCCGAAGACCAGCTGGTAGTGATGAGGGCACTCGACTGCGTAGTCGATGTAGGCCCAGCAACCGGCGCGCAGCCGCTGCCGCGCCCCCCGGTGCCGCTCCGCACCGTGACGAATCCGCTCTGCGATCTGCCGCAGGGTCCGGCCCGCCAACGCACGCATGAGCGCGGCCTTGTCCGCGTAGTGACGATAGGGCGCCGAGCGGGACACGCCGGCAGCCTCACCAACGGCACGCAGCGTCACCGCCTCGGGCCCCTTGTCCTCGAGCAGCGTTGCAGCGGCGTCGAGGATGGCGGCGCGCGTCGGACCTGGATCACGAGGGCTCATGACCCAAGCCTACCCACATGTTGACACAGTCAACTTTCCGGTTATGCTGACATTGTCAACTTAATCTGAGGAGAGGAACGACTCATGACCGACACCACCCGTACCGGCGCCGACTTCGACACGAACTACCTGCGCACCTGGACTGAGCCCGACGCCGGTCAGCGCCGTGCGCTCATCGAGCAGATGTGGGCCCCGCACGGGTCGCTGCACATCTCCTCACCCGCCTTGACCGTCACAGGAACAGCCGACATCGCTGAGCACATCAACCGCGTCCACAACGACCGCATTGCAGGTCAGGGCCTGACCTTCAGCTACGACCAGCGCATGGAGTCCGGCGACGCGCTATTGCTGCGCTGGTCAATGACCGCCCCAAGCGGCGACGTCGTCGGGCGCGGAGTCGACACCGTCTTCCGCGACGTCGACGGCAAGGTGACGCGCGCCTATATGTTCATGGGCGTGAACTGACCCGAGCGATCCCCTGCGACTCACCTCGACGTCGGCAGCTCAGGACATCGCCGCCAGCACCGCCTCGATGCCGGCGGCGATCGTCGTGTGCGCGCCGGCCGCGAGCCGGACGACCTCGTCGGGATCGGTGGGCGCCTGGGCGAAGGACAGGTCGGAGACGACGCTCATGCCGGCCACGCGCACCCCGAGCTGATGCAGGGCGATGGCCTCCAGGATGGTGGACATGCCCACGCAGTCGGCACCGGCGAACTCCAGCATTCGCGTCTCCGCCATGGTCTGATACTCCGGCCCGCGCACAGCGGCATAGACGCCTGACCTCTCTGTGACACCGCGCAGGACGTCAGCGAGCTCGTCGTCCCACACACTGCGAACGTCAGTGAAGACCGGGCCGTCGAAGGGTGAGGAGCCGGTGAGGTTGAGGTGGTCGGTGATCGTCATGACCTCGCCGATGTGCCAGCTGCGCAGGCAGCCGCCGGCGTTGACCAGGACGGCCTCACGTACGCCGGCTGCAGCCGCGATACGGGACAGGGCGACCACGGGTCCGGGCCCGTGCCCCTCGTAGAGGTGGGTCCGTCCGCGGGCCACGAGGACGCGCCACTCTCCCCCGACCTCCTGTCCGGTCACCTTCCGGCCACGAGCGACGACATAGGAGTCGAGGCGGTCCTCATGTCCCGGCGCGACCGGGACCATGACCCCGGGCAAGTCGGACAGGCGCATGCTCGCAGCCGGCTCACCCCAGGACGCCAAGGCGTCAGCGGCGCCGGACCCCAGGACCACCAGGAGGTCGTGGCGAGGTGCGCCGGTGCGTCGGGCGATCTGGTGGGCGCCTTCCACGGCCGGGCCCGGGCCTTCTGCGCCGGCAGAGGCACTCAGGGCCTCCAGACGCTCAGGCTCGAGAGCGAAGCCTGTGGCCTTGTCGTTCACGAACGGGCCTCCTGGAGGGCGACCCGGCCTCGGCCGAGGACGAGGTGCCCGAGCACACCGATGAGCAGAGCGGCCAGCACACCGAGGTTGGCTCCGGCCCAGGCCCCGTCGCGGCCCCCGAGAGGCCCGAGCAGGTAGCCCTGCCAGGACAACCAGGAGGCGGCCGAGTTGACGACCAGCCCCCAGCCGACGACGGAACCGGCAGCCACGAGGACGATGGCCTCCCAGTTGACTGAGCCGTAGACGCCGTCGGGCGAGAAGAGGGCCTCCTCGTCGTAGTCCCGCTTGCGCAGAATGACCTCGGCGACCATGACTCCGGCCCAGGCGGCGATGACGACTCCCAGGGTGGTGAGGAACCCCTGGAAGGGGCCGAGGAAGTCATCGGCACCGAAGATGACGGCGATGGTGCCCACGGTCATGATGGTGGCGTCGATGGAAGTGGCCACGTGTCGGCGCACGGGCAGGCCGGTCGCCAGGAGCGACAGGCCCGAGGAGTACAGGTCCATGATGATGCCGCCGGCCAGCCCCAGGATGGCGACGATCGCGAAGGGGATGAGGAACCACGTGGGCAGGATCGTGGTCAGGGCGCCGATGGGGTCGGTGTTGATGGCCTGGCCGAGCTCGGCATCGGAGCCCACCAGGAGGATGCCGAAGAAGACGAGCACCACGCAGGGCAGTGCCGATCCCAGCGTGGTCCAGCCGATGACGCCGGCTGTTGAGGCCTTGCGGGGCAGGTAGCGGGAGTAGTCGGCGGCGGCATTGACCCAACCGAGGCCGAAGCCGGTGGCCACCATGACCAGGGCTCCGATGAAGGCCGCGGGGCCACCCGACGGCAGGGCCAGAATCCTGTGGATACTGATCTGGGGAGCGACGAGGACGAGGTAGATGATGGTGAGGACACCGGTGGCCCAGGTGATCCAGGTCTGGACCCTCATGATCGCCTCGAAGCCGAGGATGCCGGCGCTGGCGGCCAGGCCGACAGTGAGCAGGAAGCCCAGGATCTGGGCACCGACCTGGTTGTGCCAGCCCAGGGCCTGGAACACCGTGGCCGAGGCCAGGGTGGCGGAAACGCACAGGACGGTTTCCCAGCCGACCGTGAGGATCCAGGACAGGGCCGCGGACAGGCGGTTGCCGTTGTAGCCGAAGGCCGCTCGGGATAGTGCCAGGGTGGGGGCGCTGCCTCGTTTGCCCAGGACGGCCACGACGCCGCACAGGAGGAAGGAGACGATGACACCGACGCTTCCAGCAACGACCGCCTGCCAGAAGGACAGCCCGAATCCGAGGACCCAAGCGCCCCAGGACAGTCCCAGCACGGAGATGTTGGCCGCGAACCAGGGCATGAAGAGATCGCTCGGCCGTCCCTTGCGATCAGACTCGGAGATGACGTCAAGACCGGCGTTCTCGACGCGGGTGGCGGCGGGAACGTCCGCGGGTGCACTGCTCATGGGCGATCGACCTCGGTGTCGGTATCAGGAGGCTCTCGAACGAGAGCTGCCTGAAGTCTACGGGCACTGAGATGCGGCGAACGACGCCGGAGAAGAACCGATCCACCGCACCCCGAATAATATAGGGTAAGTCACACATTTTAGGTGATCTCTATAGAAACTCTCACTGAATACCGGGCGCTGTCTCAGATGCACGCATGTATAGTCAAGCCATCTCCACGTCTCCACCTCGTGGAGACTCACTACGGAAAGGAGCTCTCATGAGCGACAACGGAACCTTCGACAGGATCGCCGGCAAGGCCAAGGAGGCCGCAGGCAAGGTCACTGGCAACAAGGAGACCGAGACCGAGGGCAAGCTCCAGCAGGCCGAGGGCAAGATCAAGGAGGTCGCCGAGGACGCCAAGGACGCCATCAAGGGCGCGGTCAACCACCTCAAGGGCGACAAGTAAGCGTCGTCGGAACATACGTCGAGCGCCCAGCCTCCTGAAGGAGGCTGGGCGCTACTGCGTTGCCGATACCGGCGTCAGCTGTTCGCAGGGATCAGGGTCGGCGCCACGTTGACCACGCTCTGCGAGGGGTCGGCCTGCCCCCAGGAGTTGTTCCCCCAGGTCCAGGTCCCCTTGTCAACCGTGGCCCACGTGTCATAGCCGGAGGTGCCGATCTGGGTGGCCCCGTCGATCTTGTCCACCTTCACCAACCCTGAGGGGGTGTCGGAGACAGTTCCGTTGACCTGTCCGTAGCGGTTGGAACCGAAGCACCAGACCGTGCCCTTGGCGAGCGCACAGGTGTGCTCATAACCGGAGACGAGCGCGGTGGGAGCGGCCGGCAGCTTGCCGACCTCCACGGCCTGGTTCACCAGCGCCTCATCAGTCTTCTTGCCGAGCTGGCCGACCTCGTTGGCGCCCCAGGCGTAGACCTTGCCCGAGTCGTCCACGGCCACGGCGAAGCCCTTGCCCACGCTCAGCGCAGAGACCTTGACCTTCTCTAGGCCGGGCACCGCCGTCGGCGAGACACGTGCGCCCTGAGTGTTGGCCTGGGCGTCAGCGCCCCAGCAGGAGACTCCGGTCCCGCCGGAGGAGCAGACGAAGGAACCGCTGCCGGCGCGCAGGGTCGTAGGCTTGTTGGCAGCAGGGGCCGCCGCAGCGGAGGACGACGGAGCCGCCGCGCCCTTACCGGGCCACAGCCAGTGCCCTCCCAGGGCACCCCCCACCAGCCCGAGGGCAAGCACACTGACCGCCACGACCGGGAGGACCCAACCGCGACGCGGAGCACTGCTCGGGTACTGGGAGACATCGCTCTGCGGCGCCTCCATCTCGGTCACCGCGGGCAACGGCTGAAGCCTGTAGCCCTGCGGCTGAGGCTGCGTCGGTGTCGCCATCTGCGGCTGGGGCGGCGCGACCGCAGCCGGCTGCTGAGCAGGCTGAGTCTGCTGAGCCGCCCCGTAGTCCACAGTGCCGCCACGAGCACCGTCGCCCCCGAATACGCCATCAAAGGCCGCGGGCTGTGCAGGCGCCCCGTACACAGGCGCGGGCTCTTGAACGGGCACCTGCTGCTGAGCAGGCGGGTACCCGGCAGGCTGCTGAGGGGAATATCCGGCAGATGCTGCGATCTGTTCGAGCTGCGCACGCTGCTCGGGCGTCCAGGCGTGTCCGGCGGCAAGGGCCTCCTGAGCACGCTCAGGACTGCCGCCGATGAACCACAGCACCCTGTCCCCGTCGAGCATCCGGTCATCCATGGGCCAGACCTCTCCTCAACGTCAAGGACCGATGTGTGTCAGTAGGTCAGCCTACGGCGAGCCATGAGCATGGCGGCACCTGTCGCACCGGTGCCCAGCACCATCCAAGCGGCGGTCGTTCCCGCTCCGGTCTGAGCGAGGGTGGAGCGACCTGCGGTGGCGGTGCCCTGCTGGCCAGAGGCAGCCTGCTCGCGGGGTGCGGCGGCCTGCTCACCGGGAGCCTCCGCAGCGCCCTGGGGGGCGCTCTCCTCGGCCGCCGCAGGGGCACCTCCCTCAGAGGACTGCTCGGGGGCCGGGGCCTGCTGCTCGGGAGCAGCCTGGGAACCGGCAGGATCGCCCTGCTGCTGGTCGCCCTGGTTCGGCTGGGACTGCTCAGCCGGAGCCTCCGGCTTGTTCTCCTGCTGCGCCGCGGCGTTGTTGGCACCCGGAGCCTGAGGTGCCGCCTTGCCCGCGTCCTCCGCGGGGGCGGGAGCAGGCTCGGGGGCGGGGGCAGGCTTGTCGCCATCGGGCTTGGGAGCGGCCGGGGAGGGGGTGTCGGGCTGGGGAGCGTCAGCCTTCGCGCCACCGGACTGCGGCGCCACCTGCTCGGCGGCAGGAGCGGGGTCCGTCTCGGCAGCAGCCGCGCCGACCGGGACGACGGACAGGGCGACGGCCGCGGACGCGGCCATCCATACGCTTCGCTTCATGGGAACTCCTTCAGGATGTGAGAGCCACGACTCTCACATCGGGTGATGAGGATGTGGATGCGGACACCTTACCCAACGCAGCCCGGGTCCTGTCACGCCACCGACACGGGCACTACTCCACTGTTGGGCACTTCACATCTTAGCCGCTCGGACGTGCTGAGAGACGGTCAGACCCTCAGGCCCAGCCCTCTCATGCGCGAGACCGCCCCCTGGGTCAGCACCGAGTGGAGCTGCTCCTGAGCCATCTGCCCGAGGAGCTCGGGGAACTGCCCCAGGAGCCTCTGGAAGGTTCCGATCTCCTCACCGATGACGCGCCGACCCCACAGCCCCAGCCGGGCGGCCAGCTGTGGGTCGGCCGCAATGGCCTCCTCCAGCTCGGCGATGGCGTAGGTGCTGATCGGGTCCTGGCTGAGCTCGTGGACGAGCCCTCTGCGCAAGGGATCCTCCAACGACTCGCTCAGCGCCATCCCGAAGTCGATGAGCAGCCCGAAGGTGATGTAGGTCTTGAGCAGGCGCTCGGCCCAGTCCAGTGGCCGCAGCCGCTCGTCGAAGTCGCCCAGCACGTCGGTGAAGCGCTCGGCCGCCCCCAGGGCGTCGATGCCGTGGGTCGCGGCCAACTCCACCACCCGGTCGAAGGAGGCGACCTCCCAGGCGCTCATGCGCAGCAGGTCGACCCGGGCCGTCATCCGCGGAGCCCGGTCGGCATCCTTGGCGTAGCGGGTGCAGGCCGCCGTCCGGGAGATCGCGACAACGCCGACGACGGACAGCTCGTGAGGACCGACCTGCATCGGGGTGGAGGCGCTGGGCTGAGGTGACGGAGTCGACATCTGGGACATGCCCACCATCGTATCCAGGTCTTGCCGTGCGTGAAGCACAGCCGTGACATCGACCACGCCGACGGCGCACCTCCCCATCCAGACAGGCCATCATCATGTTTTCCCGCTACGCTGACGGCGTCCACGGTTGCCCGGTCGTCAGATGGACTCAGATATGACTCGCGATCGGCTGCCAGATCCGACGGCGCCAACGCCCACGCAGCGCACCCGACCGTGCGCGCGAGCGACAGCCGCGCCGGAGCGGTTCAACCCGATCAGAAGACAAGGAACCTCGTGAGCAACGAGCAGCACGGGGCCGACGCCGTCGAGCCCGACCACAACTCCACAGACGACCAGACCACCATCGAGGGTACCGACGCCGCTGCCGGCGCCACGACCGCCCCGTCCGGGATCATCGAGACGGCCGGCGCCCACGCCCCCGTCCTGGACGAGGCCACTCCCGACATCACCGACGAGGGCGACCAGACCGACCTGAGCCGCAAGACCTTCGCCGACTTCGGTGTCGAGCCGGAGATCTGCGAGGCCCTGGACGCCAAGGGCATCACCCACCCCTTCCCCATCCAGGCCCTCACCCTGCCAGTGGCTCTGGAGGGCCAGGACATCATCGGTCAGGCCAAGACCGGCACCGGCAAGACCCTGGGCTTCGGCATCCCCCTGCTCATGGACACTCTGGGTCCCGGGGAGGAGGGCTGGGACGAGGATCCCGCCTCCGGCAGCCCCCAGGCCCTGGTCATCCTGCCCACCCGTGAGCTGGCCAAGCAGGTCGCCGAGGAGCTGTCCACGGCTGCCGCCAAGCGCACCGTGCGCATCGTCCAGGTCTACGGCGGGCGCGCCTACGAGCCCCAGATCGAGGACCTCGAGCGGGGAGCCGAGGTCGTCGTGGGCACGCCCGGCCGCCTCATCGACCTCATGGAGCGCGGTGTGCTGGACCTGGCTCACGTCACCACCGTCGTCCTGGACGAGGCCGACGAGATGCTGGACCTGGGCTTCCTGCCCGACGTGGAGAAGATCCTGGCCCGCACCCGCACCGACCGACACACGATGCTCTTCAGCGCCACCATGCCCGGGGCCGTGGTCGCCCTGGCGCGCCGCTACATGACCCGCCCCACCCACATTCGCGCCCAGGACCCGGGCGACGAGGGCATGACCGTTCAGACGGTCCAGCAGGTCGTCTACCGCACACACTCGATGAACAAGGTGGAGGTCGTCTCCCGGATCCTCCAGGCCGAGGGGCGCGGGCGCACCATCATCTTCGCGCGCACCAAGCGCACGGCGGCCCGGGTGGCTGACGACCTGCGCGCCCGCGGTTTCGCCACCGGGGCACTGCACGGCGACCTCGGCCAGGGGGCCCGCGAGCAGGCCCTGCGCGCCTTCCGCAACAACAAGGTGGACGTGCTGGTGGCCACCGACGTGGCCGCCCGGGGCATCGACGTCGACGACGTCACCCACGTCATCAACTACCAGTGCCCCGAGGACGAGAAGATCTACGTCCACCGCATCGGGCGCACCGGCCGCGCCGGCAACTCCGGCACGGCGGTCACCTTCGTGGACTGGGACGACGTGCCGCGCTGGCGGATCATCGCCAAGGCTCTGGGCCTGCCCATCGAGGAGCCGGTGGAGACCTACCACACCAGCGAGCACCTGTTCTCCGACCTGTCGATCCCGGAGAAGGTCACCGGACGCCTGCCCCGCCACAAGCGCACCCTGGAGGGGCTCGACGCCGAGGAGATCGAGGACCTGGGTGAGACCGGCAAGCGTGGGCGCAAGCAGTCCGGCCGGCAGGGCGGGCGCTCGGAGCGCGGCCGTGGCCGCGGCGGCAGGGGCGCCAAGGACTCCAAGGGCGGCGAACGCTCCCGGCGCTCTGCTGACGGTGAGGCCAAGCCCCGGCGCAAGCGCACCCGTAAGCGCACGCGCGGCGGCCGCCCGGTTGACGGGACCGCCGGCGAGTAGGACTGACAAGCAGCGGCTGAGACTCACATGGGTCTCAGCCGCTGTCCTACTCCGGGGCGGAGCCGGCTCAGAGGCGGGTCTCCAGGAAGGCGAAGACGCCGTCGGCCATGATCTGGACGGCGATGGCCGCCAGGAGCAGTCCCATGACCCGGGTGAGGATCCGGATGCCGGAGGTGCCCAGCACCCGGTTGAGCCCCAGGGAGAAGCGCAGCGAGGCCCAGATGGCGATGTGCGTGCCGATGATCGCGGCCGTCACGGAGACCCACCCGGCCACCCCGCCCCCGGTGGTGTCCACGGCGACCATCGCCGCGACGATGGCACCGGGCCCGGCCAGCAGGGGCGTGCCCAGGGGCACGAGGGCGGCGTTGGCGGTGACGGCGTCAGGATCGGGGCTCTCATCGACCTTGTCGGTCAGCAGCTCCAGGGCCACCAGGAGCAGCAGCAGTCCGCCGGCCACCTGGAGGGAGGGCACGGAGATCCCCAGGAACTTCAGGATGTAGCGTCCGAAGACCGCGAAGAGCACGATGACGGCGAAGGAGACGACCGTGGCCTGGCGTGCAGAGGCGGCGCGCTCAGGGGGTGTCTGCCGCGAGGTCAGGGACAGGAAGATCGGGATGGCGCCCAACGGGTCCTGGATGACCAGGAGCGTGGTGAAGGTCGTGGCGAAGACCGTGGTGTCGAAGACGGACTGCAGCATGAGGCGTTTCTATCACCGCCGCTGGGCGGGAGTCGGGTGCCGTGGCCGGTCGGCCCTCAGGGGCGGACAAGATCGAGGGCGCCCTCGTCGAGGATCTGTTCCAGCAGCTCGGGCGGCATGAGGTTCTCCCCCAGACGGTTGGGCTTACCGGCGCCGTGGTAGTCCGAGGCCCCCGACAGCCCCAGGCCCAGGCGCTGGGCCAGGAGGCGAACCTGCTCGCGCTGCTCGGGGTCCTGGTCGCGATGGTTCATCTCCAGGGCCGCCAGGCCGGCCTCGGCCATCTGGGCGAAGGTCTCATCGGGCACGAGGCGGCGCTGGCGGGAGGCGGCACGCGGGTGGGCCGCCACCGGGACCCCACCGGCGGCGCGCACCAGGCGGCAGGCCTCCACCGGGTCCAGCGCCCAGTGGTGCACGTAGTAGGGCGAGGAGGTGGCCAGCGGCCCGGCGAAGGCGGCGTTGCGATCGGGGAAGGAGCCGGCCGCCACGAGGGCGTCGGCGATGTGGGGCCGGCCGATCGTGTGGGAGTCGGACGACTGGGTCAGGACGTCCTCCCAGGTGACCGGGTAGTCCTCGCTGAGGCGCTCGACCATCCGCTGGGCCCGGCTGTCGCGCGAGCGGCGGGCGCGGGCGAAGGCGGCCTCCAGCCCGGCGTCGTCGGCCCGGTGCAGGTAGGACAGCAGGTGGAGGGTGACCCCGTCGGCGGCGCAGGAGATCTCGGTGCCGCGCAGCAGGGCGACACCGGCGAACGGGACGGCCCGGGCCGCCTCCTGCCAGCCGGCCATCGTGTCGTGGTCGGTCAGGCCGACGACGTCGAGGCCGGCCTCGGCCGCCTTCTCCATGAGCTCGGCGGGCGAGTCGGTGCCGTCGGAGCAGGCCGAGTGGGTGTGGGGGTCGATGCGCACCGGGACAGTGTAGGTAAGTGCGGGCAGCGCGCAGGGAGGCGTGGAAGACTGGACGGCATGAGCGAGCCGAGCCGTATGAGCAGTACTGTGCCCACCACGCGGCGCACCGACGACGCCCCGGTCCGCTTCGGGGTGATCGGGGCCGGTTTCATCGCCCGCTGGTTCGCCGAGGCCGTCGCCCGCGAGCCGGATGCACAGATCGTGGCCGTCACCTCCGCCCACCGCGAGCGCGCCGCTGCCTTCGCCACCGAGCACGGGATTGCCCATGCCTATGCCTCGCTTGAGGAGATGCTCACCGCCCACGGCCCGGGCTCGCCCGACCCGATCGATGTCATCCATGTGGGTTCCCCCAACTCCCTGCATACGCAGCACGCGATCGCGGCCCTGGAGGCAGGTTTCCACGTGGTGGTGGAGAAGCCCTTCGCCCTGACGCGCTCGCAGGCCGAGGCGATGGTGGAGGCAGCACAGGCGGCCGACCGCTTCCTCATGGAGGGGTGGCTGTCCGCCTTCGAGCCCGGAGTGGCCCGGCTGCGCGAACAGCTGCCGCGGCTGGGGCGGCTGCACCGGGCGGTGCTGTCCAAGGAGCAGTTCTCCTCGCGGATGGAGGTCTACCGCTCCGGTGGCCTGCCGCCGGCCTTCAATCCGGCTCTGGGCGGCGGCTCCCTCATGGACCTGGGCATCTACCCGGTCAACCTGGCCATTCACCTCTTCGGTGAGCCGGACCGGGTGACGGCCACGGGGACGCTGCTGGAGTGCGGTGTCGACGCACGAGGCACGGTGGTCCTGTCATACGACTGCGGTGAGCACGCCGGGCTGGAGGTCGTCTGCCTGCACTCCAAGACCTCCCCGGGGACACAGTCGAGCTTCGCCGGGGACCATGACGTGCTGAGCATTGACGACTGCCAGTGGCCCCGGCGCATTGGGCTGCACGGCCCGGCGGCGGCGACGGGCACGGATGAGGACCTGTCGGTTGAGCGCGGCGCTGAGGCGCCCGGTCACCAGCTCGCCTACGAACTGGCCGAGGTGTGCCGCCTGGTGCGGGCCGGAGCGCGCCAGTCCGATCTGCACCCGTTGAGCCGCTCCGTGGCGGCGGTCGGGGTCCTGCAGGAGGCCCGCCGCCAGGTGGGGGTGCGTTTCCCGGCCGATGAGCAGGACTGAGCCGCCCCCGCGTTCCTGAGTACCCCACCGAGCGCCGGTTGGGGCCCAACAGTGGAATGATGCCCCTATGGCATCGACTTCTCCCGCAGACAACCGCCCGTCCGACGAGACCCCCGCCTCCTCGCAGGAGACCCCCCAGTCCTTGGCGGCGCGAGGCTCCAACCGGTCCCGCCAGCCCGAGAACCAGGCCTTCCGCGACTTCATCGGCTCGGGGTGGGGCCCGCGTCCCGAGGGTCTGCCCTCCCGCAGCGAGGCGGCCCCCTGGGCGGCCGCCCGCCGTGAGGCCCTCGGCAGGCTCTTCCCCGGCGAGCGCCTGGTCCTGCCCGCGGGCGCGCTCAAGGTGCGCAACAACGACTGCGACTACCGGTTCAGGCCCCACAGCGCCTTCGCCCACCTGGCCGGAACCGGCACGGACTTCGAGCCGGATGCCGTGCTCGTCCTGGACCCCCTCACCAAGCCGAGTCAGGACGCCGGTTCCCCGGACAGCTCCGATGACACCGACGACGTCGCCCCGACGCATGAGGCGGTCCTCTACTTCCGGCCCAGGGCCTCGCGATCCAGCCAGGAGTTCTACGGCGACCCCCGCTACGGCGAGCTGTGGGTGGGGGTGCGGCCCTCCCTGGAGGAGGTCGAGGCCTCCACCGGCATGCGCTGCGCCCACATCGACTCCCTGCCCGACGCGCTGGCCAAGGATGCCGGTCCCGACGCGGTGCAGCTGCGCGTCGTGGCCGAGGCCGATGAGTCCGTCACCGCTCTGGTGACCACCACGCGGGAGAAGGTCGGGCTGCAGACCGGCCAGGGCGCCGCGGAGGTGGACGCCGGTCTGGCCGAGGCCGCCAGCGAGCTGCGCCTGGTCAAGGACCCCTGGGAGATCGACCAGCTGCGTGCCGCCGTCGCCGCCACCAAGGCCGGCTTCGACGACCTCATCCGCTCCATCCCCCGGGCCCGCGGCCACTGGCGCGGTGAGCGGGTCCTGGAGGGGGCCTTCGGGGCCAAGGCCCGTGAGGAGGGCAACGGCCTGGGCTATGACACGATCGCCGCGGCCGGCAACCACGCCAACACCCTGCACTGGATCAACAATGACGGCGCCGTCGAGCCCGGCCAGCTGGTCCTGGTGGACGCCGGTGTCGAGGTCGACTCCCTCTACACCGCTGACGTCACTCGCACGATCCCGGTCGATGGTCGCTTCACCGAGGCTCAGCGCCGGATCTATCAGGCGGTTCTCGACGCCGCCGACGCCGCCTTCGCCCGTGCGGGCACCCCGGGCTGCCGCTTCAAGGACGTCCACGCCGCCGCCATGGAGGTGATCGCCGCCCGCCTCGAGGAGTGGGGGATGCTGCCCGAGGGCGTCAGCGCAGCCGACTCCCTGGCCCCCGAAGGCCAGTACCACCGGCGCTGGATGGTGCACGGCACCAGCCACCACCTGGGCCTGGATGTCCACGACTGCGCCCAGGCGCGCCGCGAGATGTACATGGAGGCCGAGCTCAAGCCGGGCATGTGCTTCACCATCGAGCCGGGACTGTACTTCCGCGAGGACGACCTGCTGGTGCCCGCCGAGATGCGTGGCACGGGCGTGCGCATCGAGGACGACGTCGTGGTGCGCGAGGACGGCAGCGTGGAGCGCCTCACTCAGGACGTGCCCCGCACCGTGGAGGAGGTCGAGGCTTGGGTGAGCGGGCTCATCGCCGACTGACTGCCGACTGACTGCTCGGTCACCTCCCTTGCCGCTCATCGCTATTCGTAGATAGCATCGCCGCATGACGATGAAACATGGGCTGCTGCCCGAGGACCGCCCCCAGGACCACGGTGCTGTGCGCGAGGCCTCCACCGTGGCCTCTCTGCTCGATGTCCTGGGGGACGCCACCCGCCTGGCGATCCTGCGCCACCTCCACGGCGGCGAGCACCGGGTGGTGGAGCTGACCGAGCACCTGGGCCTGGCCCAGTCGACCGTCTCCCAGCACCTGGCGATCCTGCGCAGCGCCGGTCTCATCTCCAGTCACTCCCACGGACGGGCCAACGTCAGCCGGATCGAGAATCCCGAGGCCATCGAGCAGGTCCTGGCCGCTGCCGAGTCCTTGGCCGCCGTCATCTCCGCGGACGGAGTGAGCCGGGACAAGGAGCCGCAGTGAGCACCCTAGCCGGCCACGAGCCCGACACCCATTCCCACCACCACTCCCACGGTCGCTCGCACAACCACGGCGCCGGGGCCTCGCGCGGTCGGCTCCTGGTCGCCCTGTGCCTGTCGGCCACGGTCCTGGTGGCCGAGATCGTCACCGCCCTTGTCACCGGATCGCTGGCGCTGCTGGCCGACGCCGGGCACATGCTCACCGACGTCGCCGGCCTGGCCATGGCCCTGACGGCCGCCCAGCTGTCCACGCGTCCGGCCACGGACCGCTCCACCTGGGGCATGCGTCGCGCCGAGGTCATCGGGGCCGCGCTCCAGGCGGGCATGCTCGCCGTCGTCGGGCTCTTCGTGGCCTTCAAGGCGGTTCACAACCTGCTGGTGGCCCCGCAGGTCGAGGCCTCGGGCATGCTCGTCATGGGTGTCATCGGCCTGGCCGCCAACGTCATCGCGCTGCTGGTCCTCTCTGGCGGCCGGGGGCATGACGGACACGGCGAGAACCTCAACATGAGGGCCGCTCTGCTGGAGGTCCTCAATGACGCCCTGGGATCAGTGGGCGTCATCATCGCTGCCGCCGTCGTGGCCCGCACCGGCTGGACGCGGGCTGACGCCGTGGCCTCCCTGCTCATCGCCGTCCTCATCCTGCCCCGGGCGGTGACGCTGCTGCGCTCGGCCCTGGCGGTGCTCATGGACTTCACTCCCCGGGAGCTGGACCTGGCGCAGGTGCGCTCGCACATGCTCGGCATCGACCACGTCGAGGAGGTCCACGACCTGCATGCCTGGACCGTCGCCTCGGGCATGCCGGTGCTGACCGCGCACGTCGTCGTGCGCGACGAGTGCCTGCGCGACGGTCACACCGAGGAGATCCTCGACCGGCTCCAGAGCTGCGTGGCCGAGCACTTCCCGGTCAGGATCCAGCACGCGACCCTCCAGCTCGAGCCCGTCTCGCACCTCGAGCACGAGGTCGACTACTGCTAGGCCGGGTCAGGAACGGCGGTAGCGTTTGCGGGTCGGCTCGGGAATGTGAGCCGGCTCCCCGCCCTCCAGGTGCTCACGGGCGAAGGCCAGCGCGCTGGCGAGGCCCTCGAGACGCTGGGAGGCCGTCATGGACCGGGTGGTCACCTCGACGACGACCTGTCCCCCACCGGCCTCGAAGCCGGTGGCCACCAGGTGCTTGAGGACCCCGGCGCAGTCCTGGTTGCCCTGCCCGGGCAGCAGGTGGTCGTCCAGGGGCCCGGGCACGCCGTCGGTCAGGTGCAGGTGACGCAGCGTGGGCCCCAGCGCGCGGGCCATGGCCAGGGCGTCGGAGCCGGAGGTGGCGGCGTGGGAGATGTCCAGAGTCACTGACTTGTAGCCCTGCCCCACCGGATCCCAGGTGGGCGAGTAGGCCTGGAAGTCGCGCGTGGAGTGGGCGTGGCGTGGCCGCCAGGTGAACATGTTCTCCACCGCCAGGCGGATGCCCGTGGTCGCCTCGCGCTGCGCGACCCCGGCGATGAAGGAGCGCGCGTAGCGGGTCTGCCAGAAGAAGGGCGGGTGCAGCACCACCGTGGGCGCCTCGAGGTAGTGGGCCAGCTCGATGGAGCGGTCCACCTTGTCCCACGGATCGGCGCCGAAGACCCCACGGGTCACCAGCAGCGTGGGGGCGTGGACCGCCAGCACCGGCTGGTCGTGCTTCTCCACCAGGGCCGCCAGCCGGGTGGCGTCCTGGGATGCCTTCTCGCTCCAGACCATGATCTCGACGCCGTCGTAGCCCAGCTCCTGGGCGATGGCGAAGGTGTCGGGAACACTGCCGGGAACCACGCAGGCGGTCGACAGCCCCACCGGAATGCTCATTGTCGCGCTCCCTCGTCCCTCAGTGCTACTCAGCCCTTGTCACCGGAGCCGGTCTCATCGCCGGACTCCTGCGACGACGCCGGGGCCCCCGGCTCCTTGCGACCCTCCGATCGCGAGGGGCGCAGGAAGGGGTCGTAGTCCTCGGCAACGGACGGGGCGCCGGAGGCGGAGCCGGCCGAGGCGGTGGGGGTCCGCTCAGGAGCGTCACTGCCGGGCTGCGGCAGGCGCACCCCGAAGCGGGGCTGCTCGTCGGGGCGCGAGCCGAAGGCGGTGGGCCCGGGGGCCTCCTGTCGCGCACGACGCCGCTCCTGGGAGCGCCGCAGCGCGCCCGTCCCACGCGCGAGGTTGCCCGGGACGTCGGCCAGAGCCTGGCTGGCCTCGTGAATCTCCCGGGCGGCGAGGATCGAGTAGCGCGAGGCCACGACCTGACTGATGGAGGTGAAGTCGCGCCGCCCCCGGGTCAGGGCGTAGCTGAAGAGCTGGAAGACGATCCCCCACAGCACCCCCAGCAGGACGCAAGCCCAGAAGTTGAGCCTGGGACCACTGCTGCCGGCCACCGACATGATGATGCCGAAGAACACCCCGATCCACAGGCCGTTGAGGGCCCCCGACATCGCCGCCCTCCCCCAGCTCATACGCCCGGTGATGCGCTCGACCTGACGCAGGTCGGTTCCGATGATCGCCAGGTGCTGCACCGGAAAGCCCTGGTCCGACAGAGCGTCGACCGCCCTCTGCGCCTCGGGGTAGGTCGCGAAGGAGGCCACCTCCTCCCCCTGGGGCATGACACCACCACTGGACGAGGTCAGGGAGGACAACGGGCTCGGATTGGCACTCATGGGGGCTATCGTCGCACGCGCGGGCACGCGGTACGGACCCATCGACAGGCAATCACGCCTCAGGCGCATAGGCTTGGCTTGTGGAGAACACCAGGACGCGCACGACCAGCAGGGTTTTTGTGGCCCGCCTCATCGGCACCTCCGTCTTCGACCCCTTGGGCGATGAGGTGGGCAAGGTCCATGACGTCGTCGTCCTGCTGCAGATGCGCGGAGAGCCCAGGGCCGTCGGCTTCGTCATCGAGGTCTCCAGCCGGCGCCGCGTCTTCCTGCCCCTGTCGAGGATCACCGCCATCGAGCCCGGGGCCGTCATCACCACGGGCCTGATGAACATCCGCCGCTTCACCCAGCGCCACGTGGAGACCCTGGTCGTCGGCGAGCTGCTGGACCGGGTGGTCACCATGCGCGACGGCTCGGGGAACGTCACGGTGCGCGACGTGGCCATCGAGCGCGACCGCGGCATGGACTGGAAGGTGACCCGCCTGTTCGTCCAGCGTGCCTCCTCGGGTCCGCTGGGCCTGCGGCGAGGGGAGACCTTCACGGTGCGCCCCGACGAGGTCAGCGGCCTGGCCGCCAGCGCCGACCAGCAGGGCGCCACCGCGCTGCTGGCCACCTTGGAGGACCTCAAGCCGGCCGACCTGGCCGACGTCATGCGCGACCTGCCCCAGGACAGCCAGATGCGCGTGGCCGCCGAGCTGACCGATGAGCGCCTGGCCGACGTCCTGGAGGAGCTCGGCAACGAGGACGCCGTCGCCCTCCTGTCCCGCCTGGAGGCCGGGCGCGCCGCCCACGTCCTGGACGCCATGCAGCCCGACGACGCCGCCGACCTGGTCGCCGACCTCCCCCAGCTCAAGGCCGCCGAGCTGCTGGGCCTCATGGAGCCCGAGGAGGCCGAGGACGTGCGCCGCCTCATGGCCTACGACGAGTACACCGCCGGCGGACTCATGACCACCGAGCCGATCATCCTGCCCCCCGAGTCAACAGTGGCGACCTTCCTGGCCCAGTCCCGCAAGGCCGAGATCCCTCCCGCCCTGGCCGCCGTCGGCTTCGTGTGCCGCCCGCCCCTGGAGTCCCCCACCGGCAAGTTCGTGGGCATGATCCACTTCCAGCGGGCCCTGCGCGAGCGCCCTCAGCGCATGGTCGGTTCCATCGTGGACACCGACGTCGACTCCGTGCGCCCCGAGGACTCCATCGGTACCGTCACCCGCCTGCTGGCCACCTACAACCTGACGGCCCTGCCGGTCCTCGACGACGCCGGACGCCTGCTGGGCGCCGTCAGTGTCGACGACGTCCTGGACCACCTCATGCCCGACGACTGGCGCGTGGCCGACGAGGCCGTCACCGACGAGACGATCGAGAGGGGCGCCAATGCCTGACCAGCTCGACCAGCCCTTGCCCGACAGTCGCCTGCGGTGGCTGCGCAGGACGCATCCGGCCCACGCCTCGCGCTCGGACGGCTTCGGCCGCTTCGCCGAGGCCACCGCCCGCTTCATGGGCTCGCCCAAGTTCGTGCTCTACATGTCGATCTTCGTCGCTGTGTGGATCGTGGCGAACCTCATCCTGGCCAAGATGCAGCAGGCCTGGGACCCCTACCCCTTCATCCTGCTCAACCTGGCCTTCTCCACCCAGGCCTCCTACTCGGCCCCCCTCATCATGCTGGCCCAGAACCGACAGGACGACCGCGACCGCGTCACCGCCGAGCAGGACCGCCAGCGCGCCCAGCGCAACCTGGAGGACACCGAGTTCCTCACCCGGGAGATCGCCGCCCTGCGCCTGGCCATGAACGACGTCGCCACCCGCGACTTCGTGCGCAGCGAACTTCGCGACATGCTCAGCGAGATCCTCGCCGAGGAGCGCCTCACCCGTGAGGAGATCGCCGAGTTCCAGGACAGCGGCGATGACGAGCCCGACACCATCCCTGAGCAGCGCACCGCTCAGTGAGGGGCACCCGGCCCTCACGTGGGACTCGCCACCTGTCGTGGCGCTCGACGGCACCCCTAGGATGGGCCCATGACGCAACCGACTCATGACGCCGTCATGGAGGCGCTGGCCAGGGTCATCGACCCCGAGCTGCACCGCCCCATCACCGACCTGGGAATGGTCTCCTCCGTTGACATCGCCGAGGACGGCGTGGTCAGCGTCGAGGTGCTCCTGACCGTGGCCGGGTGCCCCTTGAAGGACACGATCACCGCCGACACTCGACGCGAGGTCGGCACCGTCGAGGGTGTCACCGAGGTGCAGGTGAGCCTGGGCGTCATGAACGATGAGCAGAAGGCCGAGCTGCGGCGCCGCCTGCGCGGTGGGGCCGCCGAACCGGTGGTTCCCTTCACCCAGCCGGGCAACCTCACCCGGGTCTACGCCGTCACCTCCGGCAAGGGCGGGGTCGGCAAGTCCTCGGTGACCGCGAACCTGGCCGCCGCCATGGCCGCCCAGGGCCTGAGCGTGGGCGTGGTCGACGCCGACATCTACGGCTTCTCCATTCCCCGCATGCTGGGGGTGGAGCGGGTGCCCACCCAGCTCGACGGCATGATCGTGCCGCCGGTGGCCCACGGCGTGAAGGTCATCTCCATCGGCATGTTCGTGGAGGACAAGCAGCCGGTCGTCTGGCGCGGCCCCATGCTGCACCGCGCCGTCCAGCAGTTCCTCTCCGACGTGTTCTGGGGTGACCTGGACGTCCTGCTGCTGGACCTGCCGCCCGGCACCGGCGACGTGACGATCTCCGTGGCCCAGCTACTGCCCAACGCCGAGATCCTCGTGGTCACCACCCCGCAGACGGCCGCCGCCGAGGTCGCCGAGCGCACCGGCCTCATCGCCACCCAGACGCACCAGAAGGTGGTGGGCGTCATCGAGAACATGTCCTACATGCCCCAGCCCGACGGCTCGCGCCTGGAGATCTTCGGCTCCGGCGGGGGCGAGATCGTCAGCGCCTCCCTGAGCGAGACCCTCGGCTACGAGGTGCCGCTGCTGGCCCAGCTGCCGCTGGACATCCGTCTGCGCGAGGGCTCCGACACCGGTCTGCCGGCCACCGTGGCCGACGACGGCAAGCCGGCCGCCGACGCCCCTGCGGCCCTGGAGCTGTCCGCCGTGGCCCAGCGCCTGACTCACCGCTCCCGCGGCCTGGCCGGCAAGAGCCTGGGGGTCACCCCGGCCTAATACCGGTCCCGCCGGCTCTCTTACCGAGTCCGGCATTGGTCACATCGCCCGACGGCTCTTTCGCCCGGCTCGATGGGGCGGAGCTCGTACGGGTCAGAAGTCGACGGCGATGCGCGCAGCCTCGGCGCGGGTGCGGGCAGCGGCGTTGGCGGCGCGCACGATGTCACGCGGGGACAGAGGACGCACGCGGGTACGGGAGTCATCACCCGCCGCGGTGGCGTCCCCTGCATCCTCGCCGGAGGCAGCGGCCTGCGGCTCGACCAGGCTTGTCGGGACCTCCACCGGCTCCGGCTCGGCCGGACGCTCGGACTGCTCCGGCTGCTCAGTGCCCTCCGTGTCCTCGGCCTCCCCGGACTGCTCGGGCTCTGTCTTCTCCAGCTCAGTCTCGTCGGCCCCGTCGGCCGACTCGACCAACTCGACCGACTCGACTGACCCAGCCTCAGTCTCGGCCTCGGCGTCATCCTCGACGTCGTCCGCCTGCTGGAGCACTCCCCGCGGCGGAGCGGCAGCTGCCTGCTCAGCGCTCTGCGGGCTCTCAGCGTTCTCGACACCCTCAGTGCTCTCGGAATTCTCGGAGCCCTCGGTGCTCCCGCTGCTCTCAGCCTTCTCGGCATCCTTCTCGGCCAGCCGCTCGTCGCGCTTGGCCTCGATCTGCTTGCTCAGCGACGTGGCCCGATCCTTCTTGACCACGTCGTTGACAGCCTGTGCGGCGTCGTCGGACATCTCCTTGGCGGCTGAGCCGACGGAGCGGAAGGGGTGGGCGAGATCCTCGCGGATGGCGTCGATGTCCTCCCCCAGGGCGTCGCGCACGATCTTGCGCGGGTCGTACTGGCGCGGATCGAGGCTGGACAGGTCCAGGTCGGCCATCTCGGGGCCGACCTCCTCAGCGATCTGGCTGCGCGCGTTATCCAGGAACACCCGGAGCTGACGCACCATCTGCGTGAGCTTGCGGGTGTACTCGGGCAAGCGCTGCGGCCCCACCACGATCACCGCCACCAGGATGATGACGAGGAACTCAGACCCGTTGATGCCGAACACGCCGCTCAGTATAGGGAGTCCCACCGGTCCGAATCCGCCTCGGTTCGCCTACCGGCGGACTCACCCGGGCGAGCGCCCTTCCGCCTATCGGGCCGAACACCTGGAACAATGTGGCTTGAGGGGTGCGCCTGGCACCCCGCAGCAGAAGAAAGGCTCACAGTGAGTGCGGACAAGACGCTGAGCTGGTCCTACACGGAGGACTTCACCGCGGAGGACGAGGCCACCGCCCAGGCCCGCATACGCGGGCTCGAGCTCGGCATCACCCCGGTGTCCTCGGGGACCGGAGCAGCGCTGCGGATGCTGGCCGCCTCAGTGGGAGCCAAGTCCGTGGCCGAGGTCGGCACCGGCACCGGTGTCTCGGGCCTGTGGCTGCTGGGCGGCATGGGCACTGACGGGGTCCTCACCACGATCGATGTCGAGCCCGAGCTCCAGCGCGAGGCGCGTCGCGCCTTCGACGGGGCCGGCTATCCCTCCTCGCGCACCCGCATCATCCAGGGGCGGGCCTCGGACGTCATGCCCCGGATGGCGGCCCGCTCCTACGACATGGTGGTGCTCGACGTCGCCCCGGAGGAGGCGATCCTCCTGGCCTCCAACGCCCTGCGGATGCTGCGCCCCGGCGGGGTTCTGGCCGTCACTCGGGCCCTGTGGAACGACCACGTGGCCGACCCGGCCCGCCGTGACGTCACCACCGTGGCAGCCCGCGAGCTCGGCAAGGCGCTGCGCGCCTCCCGGGCGCTGCTGACCACGCTGCTGCCCGTCGGAGACGGCCTGCTCGTCTCCGTGCGCCAGACCTGACCGTTCACCGCCCAACCGGCCGGAACGACGAAGAGGGCCGGACCCGCATTGGGTCCGGCCCTCTCTCGCGAGGCTGGATGACTCGGCCACCGGATCCTCGACGCCGAGGTCCCAGTGGTACCCGGCTGCCCCCGGGCGCCAGGATCGGTCAGATCTTGGCGTTGGCCAGGGCCTCTCCGAGTGCCTTGACCTCATCGGCCGTGATCTCGAGGACGAGTCGACCACCACCCTCAAGCGGAACCCGCATGATGATGGCGCGGCCTTCCTTGACGACTTCGAGGGGGCCGTCTCCGGTCCGGGGCTTCATGGCAGCCATGTGCTCACCTTTCGTCAGTGCTGCGCGGGCACATCGCCGCGCGACCTGTCATATTCTACGACATTCAAGGTGCAAGGTTCGAGGACGGGCCCGCCATGACGCGATTCACGCCCCCGCCCGGCCGTCGCGCAGCCTGCGGGCCGCACTGACCACGTAGTCCACGGCCGCCTCAGCATCATCGACGACGTGCAGCAGGTCGGGGTCGCTCGCAGAGATCATCCCGCGCTCGATCATCGAGGTGCGCAGCCACTCCAGCAGCCCACCCCAGTAGCCGCTGTCCACCAGGACGATGGGGAAGGAGGAGATCTTCTGAGTCTGGACCAGGGTGAGCGCCTCGAAGAGCTCGTCGAGGGTCCCCATTCCGCCGGGCATGACGACGAATCCGTCGGAGTACTTGACGAACATGGTCTTGCGGGCGAAGAAGTAGCGGAAGTTGACCCCGAGGTCGACGTACTCGTTCATGCCCTGCTCGTGGGGCAGCTCGATACCCAGCCCCACTGAGGTGCCGCCGGCCTCGTGGCAGCCGCGGTTGGCGGCCTCCATCATGCCCGGGCCGCCTCCGGTGATGACGGCGTAGCCGGCGCGCGCCAGCCCCGCCCCCACCTCCATGGCCACCCGGTAGGTGGGATCCTCGGGCTTGGTGCGGGCTGACCCGAAGACGCTGATGGCCGGCCCCAGCTCCGCCAGGGCCCCGAATCCCTCAACGAACTCCGCCTGGATGCGCATGACCCGCCACGGGTCGGCGTGGAGCCAGTCGGCGTCGGCGTCACTGCTCAGCAGTCGCGCGTCGGTGGTCTGGGTGGGGATCTGGGTGCCGCGCAGCACCACTGGTCCCTTGCGGTAGGACTGACGTGAACTCATGCGGCCATGATCCCCTAATCCCGCCGAGACGGCGACGTATTCGGTGCGCAGAAGAAGAGGACACGTGAGGGACAGAAGTCCCAGAAATTCATCCCCGCCACCCACACCTTTCTCACCAGCATCTCATCTCTCAGAACTCTCAAAACAAACCCGAATTATACCGCCAGTTTAATTCAAGACATCTTATCTTCAGGGGCCCTCCGTCACCCTGGTGACTGAATTCTCCTTGTGTTTGGAAACACCAGTGAGGAGCGTCATTGTGAGCGTTTCCAGAAGTTATCGCGCGGTACCGTCGCAGATATGACCCGAGGCCCTGAAGATGTGTACGACGACGTTGCCGTGGACGCGTGGATCCAGGACGATCCGGACCCCGTCACCCGCGCCGAGCTCACTGAGCTGCTGAGCGCCGCCCGTTCTCATGGCGAGCACGCCCAGGCGGCTCGCAGGGCACTCAGCGACGCCTTCAGCGGCACCCTCGCCTTCGGCACGGCCGGCCTGCGAGGTCGTCTGGGCGGGGGCCCCAACCGGATGAACCGGGTCGTCGTCATCCGCGCCGCGGCGGGGCTGTCCGCTTACCTCAAGGACCGTCTCGGTGAGGGCTTCAGCGTCGTCATCGGCTACGACGCCCGCCACAACTCCGAGCAGTTCGCCCTCGATACGGCCGCGGTCGTTACCGGCGCGGGCGGTCGGGCCATTCTCTTCGAGTCGCACTGCCCGACCCCGGTACTCGCCTTCGCGCTGCGGCGCCTGGAGGCCGACGCCGGCGTCATGGTGACGGCCTCGCACAACCCTCCGCAGGACAACGGCTACAAGGTCTACCTGGGCGGGCGGGCCGTGACCGACTCAGGCCAGGGGGCCCAGATCGTTCCCCCCTATGACAGCCAGATCGCTGCGGCGATCGACGCCGTCGGCCCGGTCAGCTCCGTACCCCGCCCGCAGTCGGGCTGGGAGACGGTCGACCCGGAGATCCGGGAGGAGTACATCGAGCGGGCCGCTCAGGCGGCTCGGATGACGGCCCCCGCCCCGGTGAGAATCGTGCTGACGGCGATGCACGGCGTGGGTGGGGCCACGTGCCGGGAGGTGCTCGCGCGAGCCGGGTTCACCGACGTCGTCGAGGTGGCTGAGCAGTTCGAGCCGGATCCGGACTTCCCGACGGTCGCCTTCCCCAACCCGGAGGAGCCCGGGGCGCTCGACCTGGCGCTGGACAAGGCCCGGCAGGTCGAGGCGGACCTGGTGATCGCCAACGATCCCGATGCGGATCGTTGCTCCGCCGCCATCCCGGACGAGGACGCTCCCGGCGGCTGGCGTCAGCTGACGGGCGATGAGGTCGGCGCGCTCCTGGGTGAGCAGGCCGCCGAGCTGGCTGCCTTCGCGGGCAACGGGGTCCTGGCCTGCTCCGTGGTCTCCTCCCGCCTGCTGCGCCGGATCGCCCAGTCCCACGGCTTGGGCTTCCGCCGCACGCTGACGGGCTTCAAGTGGATCAGCCGGGAGCCGGGCCTGGTCTTCGGCTACGAGGAGGCCCTGGGCTACTGCGTCGATCCCGCCGCGGTGCGGGACAAGGACGGCATCTCCGCCTCGGTGCGGCTGGCGGTGCTGACCTCCGTGCTCAAGCAGCAGGGCCGGACCCTGCAGGATCTGCTCAACCGCCTCGCGCGTGACCACGGTCTGCACGCCACGAGCCCGTTGAGCATGCGGGTCGAGGACCTTGAGATCATCACCAGCACCATGGAGCGTCTGCGTTCGGGCGGGGCACCGGCCAAGCTCGCCGGTTCCCCGGTCACCACGACCGTGGATCTGCTCGACGGCGTCTCGGACGGCAACGGCGGTACCCTTCCCCCCACGAACGGCCTGGTGTGGGTGACGGCCTCGGATGACCGAGTGGTCGTGCGCCCCTCGGGAACCGAGCCCAAGCTCAAGTGCTACTGCGAAGTGATTCTGCCGACGAATGACACTCCGGTGGCGCAGGTGCGCGAGGCGGCCGCTGAACGCCTGGAGGCCATCAAGGCCGACCTGCGCGGCATTCTGGGGATCGCCGCCTGAAGCCGGGCTGAACCACCGCAGACCTCGCTTCAACGTCGCCGGGAGCGCCCGCGCAGGATCGGCGCGGGCTCAGCCCCGGTGTGGTAGCGGCACCCGCGCTCGGGCTCCGCTCATCGCGGCCGAGTGGACCAGGGCTGAGACCAGGTAGACCACTCCACAGGCCACGGCGATGACTCCGCCGGCGGACAGGCTCAGCTGCACTGCGATCAACAGCCCGGCCAGGGACGTCGCCGCACCGAGAATCGGGGCGCCGATCAGCAGGTGCCGCATGGTGCGTGTCCACGGCGCCAGCGCGGCCGCGGGCGCGGCGATGAGGGCGATGGGCAGAATCGTGCCGACGGCGGGAACGAGCATCACGATGGTCAGGGTGATCATGACCATGACGGTCCCCTCGGCCCAGGCGGGGTTCAGCCCGCTGGCGCGATACCCCAGCGGGTCGAAGCTGTAGAAGGTGAGGAACCGCCCGGCCACCAGGAGCACGAGGACCGTCAGCGCCAGGACGACGCCGACGGCAATGACATCGACGCGGTTGACGTTGAGCACGGAACCAGCCAGGAAGGAGTCCACCTTGATCGGCAGCGGGGCGAACCACTTGTTGAGGAAGTAGCCCAGGGCGAATCCGAAGGTGAGGACAACGCCGGCGGCAGACTGGGAGGAGATCCCGGGAACCTGGGACAGTCGCCGCATGAGCCAGATCATCGGCAGGCACATGAAGGCGGCTCCCACCAGCACCAGCGCGGACAGAAGGGTGAAGTCGGCGCGCTGGCCGAGGATCGCCCGCGCGAACCAGGCGGCGGTGACCACGCCGACGATCGCGCCCGGGAAGGTCGCGTGAGTGAGTGACTCGGTGAAGAAGATCCGGCGATGGACCAGCGCGAGCGCCCCCACGAGCCCGGCCAGGAGCCCCATGAGAAGGACCTCGACGATGGGCAGCAGGAGGATGTCGAACCCGATTCTCATACCAGGCTCCTCTTGGCCGTCGGGGTCACGACTCTCGCCGAGTCCTCCGGTCCCCCGATGGGATCGGCACTGGCCTTCGCACCTACCGTCGTCGAGGTCGACGCAGCTGCCGCGGACTGCACCGAGCCGGCCCGCAGAGCCGGCCCGCGCAGCCTTTCGCGCGCGGTTGAGACGCCGACGGCGATCAGGAGGATCCCGGTCATCACCAGGGCCACGGTGGCCTGCGGTGAGATCGGCTTGTCGGAGGTCCCGGGCAGGGCCATGAGCAGCATGCCCAGGTACCCCCCGCCCACACCCACGGCGATGGCGACCAGGACCATGGTGCGTACCCGGGAGGCAAGAACGCGCGCCGTCGCACCGGGGATGACGAGGTAGCCGATGACCAGGAGGATCCCCACCGCCGTCGAGGCGGAAACGACCGCGGCAGCGATGGCGGTGTTGAGGATCAGGTCGAGTGCGAGCAGCCTCAGCCCGGAGGCGCGGGCGCCGGTGCGGTCGAAGGCGTAGGCCACCTGCTCCTTCCAGGTCGCCGCAATGAGCAGCAGTGCGACGGAGCACACGATGAGCGCCTGGGCGAGGCGCGCATCAGTGACCTCCAGGAGGCGGCCGAACATGAGGGCCTCGAGCTGGCCGGACATGTCGCCCTTGGCCAGGGACAGTATGAGCCCGACGGAGAAGAAGCTGGTGAGGACGACGGCGGTGCCGGCCTCGGAGGCCTCCCCCCGATGCGAACGGTGCGAGACGATGGTCAGCACCACGGCCGCGGCGACGGCGACGACGGAGGCCGCCGGGATGATCGCGTCGATCCCCCAGTAGACGGCGCCGGCGACGATCCCGGGGAAGACGGCGTGGACCATGGCCTCGGCGCTGAACTCGGCGCTGCGCAGGTTGACGATGACACCGATGACGCCTGCGACGACGCCCAGAAGCACCACCATCACCAGGGGGCGGAAGAGGAAGGGGTACGTCGCCAGCTCGGTGAGCCCGGGGATGTTGAGGACCGCCAGGCGCAGCTGCTCGAGGGCCTGGCTGAAGAGCGTCATCGCCTCACTCATGACGGCTCCTGCGTGCCCGCGCCGGAACGGAGCCCCAGCAGCCGGGTGGTGCCGTGGCCGCCGTAGGCCTCGTCGATGTAGCGGGCCACGAGCACGTCGTCGCGCGGTCCGAAGGCGATCTGCCGTCCGGCCAGGAGGGCCGCCTGCTCGCAGGTCTCCTGGGCCAGAACGAGGTCGTGGGTGGAGATGACCAGGGAGATGCCCTGGTCCTTGAGGTCAGTGATGATGGACAGCAGGGCGTCCCGGTTGGGCTGGTCCAGGCCGTTGAAGGGCTCATCGAGGAGGATGAGGCGGGGCCGGGCGGCCACGCAGCGCGCCACGAGGACGCGCTGCTGCTGGCCGCCGGACAGGGTGCCGAAGCGCCTGTCGGCGCGGTCGGCCAGACCCACGCTGTCAAGGGCCTCCAGCGCCCGACGACGGGCCTCGGCGCCGGGGCGCCGCAGGATGCCGAGCTGGGAGTACATGCCCATCTGGACCACCTCCCGCACGGTGACGGGGAAGGTGGGGTCGAGGTCGCTGAGCTGAGGAACGTATCCGACGGACCCCCGTGGCGCTCTGCCCGGTGCCGCCCCGTTGACACGCACCCGGCCCCTGCTGACGGTCACCATGCCGAGCAGTGCCCGCATGAGTGTCGTCTTGCCCGAGCCGTTGGGACCCACGAGGGCGAGGGCCTGCCCGGCCGGGACCCGACCAGTGACACCGGTGAGCACGGTGGAGGAGCCGTAGGAGAAGGAGGCGTCCTCCAGGGTGACGACCGGTTCGGCAGCAGCGGTCAGGGTGGTCGGGGAGGTCATCGCGGGAGTGCGATCACGGGGGTCTGTCATACGGTTCCTCACTTGACGTCGGAGGCCTTGGGGCTCCACTGGGCGAGGTCGGCAGGAATCTCGGCGACCGTGCCGCCCCAGGCCTTGGTGAGGTTGGAGACGTTGTGGAGGATGGAGCCGATGTAGGTCTCGCCGTCGGATCCGGGAGTCCCCAGGGAGTCGCCGTAGAGGGCCTCGTCGCCGATGACCGCCTTGACTCCGGCGACCTCGGCGACCTTCTGGATGGACTTGGGGTTGTTGGAGTTCTCAGCGAAGATGGCCACGGCTCCGGAGGACTTGACCTTGTCCGCGGTCTGCTGGATCTTGTCTGCGGTGGCGTCCTGCTGGGCGTTGAAGTCGGACAGGGCGGCCCCCTCGAACTTCACGTCGAACTCCTTGCTGAAGTAGCCGAATGCGTCGTGGCTGGTGAACAGGACCCGCTTGTCCTGGGGTACCGAGTTGAGGGAGCCGGCGGCCCATTCGTCGAGTTTCTTGAGCTTGGCGACGTAGGCGTCCACGTGGCTGCGGAAGACGCCGGCCTGGTCGGGAGCGGCCTTCTCCAGGGCGGCACCGATGTTGGTGACCTGGACGATCGCGTTCTTCGGTGAGGTCCACACGTGCGGGTCGAAGCGGAACTCGGGCTCGCTCTCGCCCTCCTCCGGCGGGAAGGGCCACTTGGCGACCTCGACCTTGGCGCTGCCCCGGTCGACCTTGTAGGGCTTGGCCTCCTCCTTCTTCTTCTGGGCGGCCAGGTCATCGATGTCGGCGGCCCCAGCGACCCCGGAGGTCACCACCATGGTGCCCTTGAAGCCGCTGGAGTCGACGGCGGAGTCCAGGAAGTGCTCGAGGTCGACGCCGGAGACGAAGAAGAGATCCGCCTCGGACAGGGCCTTGGACTGGGCCGTGGTCATGTCGTGCTCATGCGCTGAGGCGTTGGGGGCCAGCAGGCAGGTGAGCGTGAGGTGGGACGTGGCCTTGGCTGCGTCGGCTCCGAAGTGCTGGGTCTTGCCGTCCGCTCCGGTGCGGTCGAAGGAGAGATCACTGGAGGCGTCGCCGCTGGCGAGCTGGGTGATGTAGTCGCAGATCTGCGTCGTGGAGGCGACCGCCTTGACCGTTCCCGCGGCGTCGGCCGAGGTCGAGCTGTGGCCACAGGCAGCCAGGGCAGGAGCGGACAGGGCGAGGCAGGCGAACGCCGCGGCGCTGCGGCGACTCATACTGGGGATGGTTCTCATAGAGCCGAGTATAGTTTCGGAGACCCGAAACTTGGCAAGTTGAGGCGATCCTTCCTACTGCATACCGAAGGGGACGACGACGGGCCCGGCTGCTATGCCGGGCCCGTCCGTGAGGTGCGGTGACGTGCGACGACGCACGGTTCCTTTCAGTCCGCCAGCCCCTCCAGGACGGCGGCGCTGGCGGACAGGCCCAGGCGGTTGGCTCCGGCCTCGACCATGGCCAGGGCGTCGGCGGCGGTACGGATGCCGCCGGAGGCCTTGACGCCGAGGCGCTCTCCCACCGTGGCGCGCATGAGGGCGACGGCGTGGGTGGAGGCGCCGCCGGCGGGGTGGAAGCCGGTGGAGGTCTTGACGAAGTCGGCCCCGGCGGCCTCGGCGGCGCGGCAGGTGGAGACGATCTCCTCATCGGTGAGGGCGGCGGACTCGATGATGACCTTGAGGACGGCGCCCCGGCAGGCCTCGCGCACGCCGCGGATGTCGGCCTCGACGGCGTCGGCGTCGCCCTCCTTGACGAGGCGGAGATTGACGACCATGTCGATCTCCTCAGCGCCCTTGGCCAGGGCGTCGGCGGCCTCGGCGGCTTTGACGGAGGTGGCGTGGGCGCCGGAGGGGAAGCCGCAGACGGTGGCCACGTGCAGGTCGTCGGGCACCTCCAGCGGCAGGAGGCTCGGGGAGACGCACACGCTGTAGGTGTTCAGGTCCGCAGCCTCGGCGATGAGCGCGTCAACCTGGGCGGTGGTGGCCTCGGGCTTGAGGAGGGTGTGGTCGATGAGGCGGGCGATCCGGGCGCGCGTGGTCATGGGGGTCCTTCCTGGTGGGCAGTCACGACATCATGTCCCGACCCGTTTCATCCAGGCAACGTCGACGCGGCCCGGCGCAGGACGCGAAGCGCCCACGCCTGCAGGGCGAGAGGGATGAGGAGAACTGCCGGGAGCCATAATCCGCGCAGGCCGTACAGGCCGATGGCGAAGGGAACCGACAGGATCGCCACCGCCCCGAGGACTCCGACGGTGAAGATCATGATCGCCAGGGCTCGTTGAATATCCCGGAGACTCGCATCATGGCTGACAGTCGACATCAGGCACCACCCTCACCGGAACGTAGATCGGTGTGTCTGGTTCTCAACCTCCTGGCCGCGAGCGCCACCGCGCCCACCGAACCCAGGATGGGAAGGGAGAAGGCACACAACAGCACCACAGCGCTACGAACCCCTCTTGCGCTGACAAAGATGTACAACGCTGAGACCATGCCTGCAACGTACAGCAGGATGAGCGCCGCTTCCGGTGCCGACACAGAGAACACGCGCCCGCCTTTCAGGACGGCAGAACCTTTTTCCACCCTTCGAAGCAGAATAATACTCTAGACGGTCAGTTCTCGGGCGCGATGACGGCGAGGACGCGGGGCCAGTTGCCGAGCTCGCGGGGGCCGGGGCGGTGCGGATCGCGCGAAGCGGTCAGATCGAGGGGACGCACGGCGCCGCTGGAGGGCTCGTAGATGTGCGCGCGCCCCTCACCGGGGTCCTCCTGCCCGATGGCACGCCAGGGCAGGGCCAGGACGTAGTGGCGGGGCACGGCCGGGGTGCGTGCCAGGGACGCGCGCAGCCTCGCCCTCGCCGTGGGCTCCCCCTCGACGTCGTCATCGAGAACGAGTGGACCACCGGTGACCAGGATGACCGGGAGTCCACCTGCCAGCACCTCACGGATCGAGGCGACCTCACTGCCCCAGGCAGGGCCGTGGTCGCTCACCCACCTCACCGTGTAACGACGGCGCCCGCCGCCCGGCGTGCAGGTGCTCGCGATCTCGGTCATCTGCCGGGCCACGGACCAGGGCGTGGAGCCGAGCGCCCGCGGCCAGGGCAGGACCCCCAGGCCGCGGACATTCATGACCCGCTGGAGACGCAGCTGCTGGCGGGACAGGACGGAGACCAGCTGCTTGCCCTCCCGGCCGGGTGGCGAGGCGGTCACCTCCTGGGCAAGGTCGCCTGTCACGGCTACGCGCTCGCCAGGCGCCAGGAGCAAGCGGGCGGCCAGGAGGCAGGTGGGCCCGCAGGTGGTGCCGTCAGTCTGGGTCAGGGTGATGGCCTGGCCCGTCTGGGTGAGGCGGCCCACTCGCAGCCGGGAGTTGACGGCTCGGGCGACGATAGCGGGCCCCACCGGCCGGGGCGTGGTCATCCGATGCGCTCCAGGATGACGCCGCGCTCCCGGCGGGCCGCGGCGTCGGCCGCCTCCGGCGATCCGGCCTCGGAGATGACGATGCCGCCGGCGAGCGCCTCCCGGGCGCGGGTGAAGCGCTCGGGGGTGGCGGTGTGCAGGGTGAGCAGTGGTTGGCCGGCGCGCACCTCGTCGCCCGGTTTGGCGTGCATGGTGACGCCGGCGACGGCCTGGACCGGGTCCTCCTTACGGGCCCGCCCGGCCCCGAGGCGCCAGGCGGCCACCCCGACGGCGAGGGCGTCCAAGGCGGTGAGGACCCCGTCGGCCGGGGCGGTGACGGTCTCGGTCTCCGCGGCGAGGGGCAGGGGTGCGTCCGGGTCCCCGCCCTGGCGGGAGATCATGTCGCGCCAGATGTCCATGGCCCGTCCGTCGGCCAGGGCGGTGCGGGCCTGGTCCTCCTCGACAGGTCTGCCTGCGGCGGCGCACATCTCCAGGGCCAGAGCCACGGTGAGGTCGACGACGTCGGCCGGTCCCCCGCCGGCGAGCACCTCGAGGGACTCAGCGACCTCGAGGGCGTTACCGGCGGTGCGCCCGAGCGGGGTGGACATGTCGGTGAGCAGGGCGCGGGTGGTCACGCCGGCGTCGGTACCCAGGGCCACCATGGTGGAGGCGAGCTCGCGGGCCTGGCCGATCTCCTTCATGAAGGCGCCCGAGCCGACCTTGACGTCCAGGACGAGGGCGCCGGTCCCCTCGGCGATCTTCTTGGACATGATCGAGGAGGCGATGAGGGGGACGCAGGAGACGGTGGCGGTGGTGTCGCGCAGGGCGTAGAGGCGCTTGTCGGCGGGGGCCAGGCCCGCCCCGGCGGCGCAGATGACGGCGCCGGGGCCGTCGGCATCGAGCATCGCCAGGATCTCCTCGCCCGTGAGCTCGGCCCGCCAGCCGGGGATGGACTCCAGCTTGTCCAGGGTCCCGCCGGTGTGCCCGAGCCCGCGCCCGGACAGCTGGGGGACGCTCACGCCGAAGACGGCCACGAGCGGCGCCAGCGGCAGGGTGATCTTGTCCCCCACTCCCCCGGTGGAGTGCTTGTCCGCTGTGGGGCGGGGCAGGCCGGAGAAGTCCATGCGCTCCCCGGAGGCGATCATGGCGTCGGTCCAGCGGGCGATCTCGGCCCGGCTCATGCCGCGCAGGTAGATGGCCATGGCCAGGGCACTCATCTGCTCCTCGGCGACGGCCCCGCGGGTGTAGGCATCCACGACCCAGTCGATCTGGGCGTCGGTCAGGGCGGCGCCGTCGCGCTTGGCGGCGATGACGTCGACGGCGTCGAAGGGTTCGACGGCCGGCGGTGCGGCGGGGACGGTCACGGGGCTCTCCTCCATCTGTGGCTGCTGGTCAGCCGGCCCTCAGCTCTGCGGGCCGACGACGCGTTCGACGTCGTCGGCGCAGAAACGGTCGGGCAGGACCTCGTCAATAGTCATCCTCCCTGAGGGCATGGCCAGCACCATACCGTCGGCGGCGTGCTCACTCAGGAGCTGGCGGCAGCGCCCGCACGGCGCCAGGGCCCGGCCATGGGCGTCCACGCAGGCGAAGGCGACCAGGCGCCCTCCCCCGGTGCGGGTCAGCTCGGAGACGAGGCCGCACTCGGCGCACAGGGTGACGCCGTAGCCGGCGTTCTCCACGTTGCATCCCGAGACGAGTCGGCCGTCGTCGACCAGGGCGGCGGCACCGACCTTGAAGCGGGAGTAGGGGGCGTAGGCGTGGGTCATGGCCTCCACGGCGAGCTCGTGCAGGGCCTGCCAGTGGGCGTCGGTCAGATCGGTGGGCACGATGCTGCTCACGGGTAGGGCACCCCCTCGGCGGCCGGCGCACGCACCTTGCCCACGAATCCGGCCACCGCCAGGATCGTGACGATGTAGGGGATCATGGAGATGATGTCCGGTGAGACCGAGCTGCCGATGACCGGCAGGGTCTGGGCCACGGAGGTGGCGAAGCCGAAGAGCAGGGCCGCCCCCAGGGAGCCCAGGGGCCGCCAGGCGCCCAGGATCATGGCGGCCAGGGCGATGTAGCCGTTGCCGGCGGTCATGTCGTTCTCGAAGGACAGGCCCGAGCCGACGGTGAAGAAGGCCCCTCCCAGTCCCGCGAGCGCCCCGGCCAGGGCCAGGTTGGCCACGCGGGTGCGCATGACGTTGATGCCGACGGTGTCGGCGGCCTTGGGGTGCTCACCGCAGGCCCGCAACCTCAGTCCCCACCGGGAGCGGAACAGCATGACGGACAGGACCGCCACGGCCGCGTACATGAGGTAGACGAGGATCGTCTGGCGGAAGAGGACCGGCCCGATGATCGGGATCCGGGACAGCAGCGGCACCGCCAGGGTGGGCAGGCGCAGGGCCCGGTTGAGGCTGGGGCTGGAGGACAGGAAGGTGGAGAACAGGAAGCCGGTGAGCCCGGAGACCAGGACGTTGAGGACGACACCGACGACGATCTGGTTGACCCGGTAGCGCAGGCCGAACAGGGCCAGCAGGAGGGCCACGAGGACTCCGGCCACGGGTGCGGCCAGGATCCCCACCCAGGGGTTGGAGCAGGCCGAGGCGACGACGGCCCCCAGGAAGGCCCCGCCCAGGAGCTGGCCCTCGATGGCGATGTTGATGGTGCCCGAGCGCTCCCCGATGATCCCGGCCAGCGAGCCGTAGACGAGGGGGACGCTCAGTCCCAGCGCGGAGGACAGGATGGTCACCAGGGGGATGACGCCGCGGCTTCCGGCCCCGGCCCAGGCCAGGAAGGCCACGACGAATCCGACGCCGATGAGGACGGCGGCCCAGGTCGGGATCCTGCGGCGGCACCGGGATCGGTCGAAGGCGACGGCGGAGGCCACCGCGACGATCCCGGCAGTGGTGAGGATGACCAGGCGCGCGTTGACCTCGGGGGCCCCGAGCCGGAAGAGGTCGGAGGAGGCGGTCAGGTCGAAGGTCGTCGAGCCGCGGGCCCCCAGAGCCATGAGCCCCTGCAGCAGGAGCACGACGACACCAGTGATCGGGATCTTCAGATCCATGGGCGCCGCCGTCACGGGCACGGAGGCATCCGATGCGGTCGCGGCGTGAGAGTCGGCAGAAGCGGTTGATGCGCTCATGGCTCAGGCCTCCTTCGCGGCGGGAGCGGCTGGGGCTGGGGCCAGCACTGAGGCGGGGGACGGGGCGGTGGCGCCGAGGGTGTCGCGGCGCTCCGGGAGCCGGAAGATGGCCCGGATCAGGGGCGGCGCGGCGATGAACAGCACAATCGTGGACTGCAGGACCAGGACGATCTTGATGTGGGTGCCAGGGGCGGCCTGCATGGCAGTCCCACCGGCGCGCAGCGCCCCGAAGAGCAGGCCGGCCAGCACGGTCCCCAGGGGGCGGGAGCGGCCCAGGAGCGCCACCGTGATGGCGTCGAAGCCGATGGTGCCCACGACGGACTCGTCCATGCTCTTCTGGGTGCCCAGGACCGGCGCGGTGGCGGCCAGCCCGCACAGGGCGCCGGAGATCATCATGACCAGGCTCGTCACCCAGGGCACGCTCATGCCTGCGGTGCGGGCGGCGTCGGCGTTGAGGCCGGTGGCCCGCAGCTGGAAGCCGAGGCGGGAGCGCTCCATGAGCCACCACACGGCCACGGCGACCAGCAGGGCCAGGAGGAAACCGGCATGGAGGCGGAAGGAGTCACCGGCCAGCCAGGGGTACTGAGCGGTATCCGCCACGGTCAGGGACTTGCGGTTACCGGTCTCCCCCTCCCCGTTGAAGGCCTTGAGGCTGAGCACCTGGGACAGCAGGTGGGCGGCGATGGAGTTGAGCATGATCGTCACGATCACCTCGTTGGCACCGGTGCGGGCCTTGAGGACGCCGGCGATGCCACCCCACACCAGTCCCCCCAGGGCGGCCCCGACGACGGCGAGCAGCAGGTGGGCCACCGGGGGCAGGTTCCAGGCGATGCCCACGTAGCAGGCGGTGATCGCCCCGAGGATCATCTGCCCCTGGCCGCCGATGTTGAACAGGCCGGCTCGGAAGGCCACCGCCATGCCGAGCCCGGCGATGATGAGCGGGGTGGCGTTGGTCAGGGTGTCGGTGATGGGGCGGATCATGCGCACACCCGTGGTGGCGCGCCAGTCGAAGACGGCACCGCGCAGCAGGGAGCTGTAGGCCTCGCTCAGGGTGGAGGCGGTGGCGTGGAGGAAGTCGCCGGGACGGTTGAACAGGTAGGTGGCGGTGTAGCGCACCTCGGAGTCGGCCGCGAGGATGAGGATCGAGCTGAGGATCAGGGCGGTCAGGACCGCGAGCAGCCCGACGACGGCCGGTGAGGAGGCGACCTGCCGCAACAGGGCGGCCTGGCCGCTCGGGCCGTGCTTGGTCTGCTCCTCGGTGTGGTCCTCGGACGGGGGCGTCGGGCTCGCTTCGGTGCTGGAGCCGGTGGTGGGGGTGCTCATCGTGTCTGCTCCTGAGGGTCGAGGGCCTGCTCGGCGGGGGTGCCGGCCATCATGAGGCCCAGGGCGTCGCGGGCGGTGTCGGCCGGGACGGTGCCGACGATCCGTCCGCGGTACATGACGGCGATCCGGTCGGCCAGGGCGTAGATCTCGTCGAGCTCGGAGGAGATGATGAGGACGGCGGTGCCGGTGTCGCGCTCGGCGACGATGCGCTGGTGGACGAACTCGATGGAGCCCACGTCCAGGCCGCGGGTGGGCTGGGAGGCGACGAGGACCTTGAGGGGCCGGGAGAGCTCGCGGGCGAGGATGGCCTTCTGCTGGTTGCCTCCCGAGAGGGTGGAGATGGCGTCGCCGACGTCGGTGACGCGCACGTCGAACTCCTCGCGCATCCGGTGGGCGGCGTGGCGCACGCGCGTCGGGGACAGTGACGGGCCCCGCCCCAGGGAGGGGTCGTCGTAGCGGTCCAGGACCATGTTCTCGGCGACGGAGAGCTCGGCGACCATGCCGTCGGTGGTGCGGTCCTCGGGTACGAAGCCCAGTCCGGCTCGCAGGCGGCGGCGCACCGTGTGGCGGGTGACGTCCTGGCCGTCGAAGGCGATGGAGCCGGTGGTGGGCGGACGCAGCCCGAGGATGACCTCGCTCAGCTCGGTCTGTCCGTTGCCCTGGACGCCGGCGATGGCGAGGATCTCGCCGGCGCGCACGTGCAGGTCGATGTCCTGGAGCAGGGCGGCGCCGTCCTCGATGAGGCTGATGCCCTCCAGGGAGAGCCCGTCGTCCCCGGGGTCGGCCGGGGGCTTGTCCACGGTCAGGGAGACGTCGTGGCCGACCATGAGGCCGGCGAGCTCGGCGGCCGAGGCGGTGGGCTCGGCGGTGCCGACGACGCGGCCGCGGCGGATGACGGTGATGGTGTCGGCGACCTCGCGGATCTCGCGCAGCTTGTGGGTGATGAAGACGATGGAGGTGCCCGAGGCCTTGAGCTCGCGCATGATGGCGATGAGCTCGGCGGTCTCCTGCGGGGTGAGCACGGCGGTGGGCTCGTCGAGGATGAGAATCCTGGCGTCTCTGGCCAGGGCCTTGATGATCTCCACGCGCTGCTGGACGCCCACGGGCAGGTCCTCGATGAGGGCATTGGGGTCGACGTCGAAGCCGAAGCGGCGGGAGATCTCGGTGACCTTGGCCGCGGCGGCACCGGCGTCGATGATCCCCAACGGCCCCACCGGCTCGTAGCCCAGGGCGACGGACTCGGCCACGGTGAAGACGGGCACGAGCATGAAGTGCTGGTGGACCATGCCGATGCCGGCGGCCACGGCGTCGCCCGGACCGGAGAAGGTGACCGGCTCGTCGTCGATGAGGATCTCTCCGGCGTCGGGCTGGTGGAGGCCGTAGAGGACGTTCATGAGTGTGGACTTGCCCGCGCCGTTCTCACCCAGCAGGGCGTGGATCTGGCCGGGTTCGACGGTCAGGTCGATGTGATCGTTGGCCACGAGCGGCCCGAAGGCCTTCGTGATCCCGCGCAGCTCAAGCTTCACAACAGACTCGCTTCCGGGTGGCGGTGGAGGCTCGGGGCGCCGGCCCCGGCCGGGCGGTCAGGAGGGGTCGTAGGGGGTGGAGACGTCGAGGGACCCGTCAATGATCTGGCCTCGCAGCTCCTCGAGCCTGGCCTTGACCGGCGCCGGCACCCGGGAGTCAAAGTCGTGGAAGGGTGCGGCGGCCACCCCGTTGTTCTTGAGGGTTCCGATGTAGGGCTCGGAGGAGAATCTCCCCTCGGAGGCGTTCTTGACGGTGTCGAAGACCGAGTTGCCGATCTCCTTGACTACGGAGGTCATGATGATGCTGCCGTCACCGGAGGAGGTGTAGCCGTCGGAGTCGACCCAGATGACGGCGTTGGTGCCCCCGGCGTCGTTCTTCTGGCGCACGGAGGACAGCGTGCCCTGGCCGACGGGGCCGGCCACCGGCATGATGATGTCCGCGCCCTGGGAGATGAACTGCTCGGTGATGGCCTGGCCCTTGGCGGCGTCGGTGAAGTTGCCGACGAAGGAGCCGCCCTTGCCGGTGGTGGTGTCCCAGCCCTTGACCTGGACCTGGGCGCCGGTGTCCTGGTTGTAGCGGGCCACGCCCTTGGCGAAGCCGTCCATGAAGATCTGGACGGTGGGCAGGGGCTTGCCGCCGTAGGTGCCCACGACCCCGGTGCGGGAGGTACCGGCGGCGGCGTATCCGGCCAGGTAGGCGGCCTCGGCCGTCTTGAACAGCAGCGGCTTGGTGTTGGGCAGGGTGGCGGGCTTCCCGTCGGCGCCGATGAAGGAGGCGTCGATGAGGGCGAACTGGATGTCGGGGTTGGCCTTGGCCGACTCGGTCAGGTCGGCGGCGATGTTGAAGCCGACGCCGATGACGAGCTTGCAGTTCTGCTGGATGAGCGCGTAGATGTTGGTGGCATAGTCGGCCGAGTTCTCCGACTGCACGGCGATGGTCTTGACTCCCAGCTCCTTGCCGGCCCGGTCCAGGCCCTTCTTGCCGGACTCGTTGAAGGAGTGGTCATCGAATCCGCCCTCGTCGGAGAGCATGCAGGCGGTGAAGTTCTTGGCGCCCTCGAGGTTGCGGGTGGGCCGCTGGGCCGGTGGCGTCCCGCAGGCGGCCAGGACCAGGGCCACAGCCGCGCCGAGCGTCATCGCGGAGCAGGCCTTCTTCATGGAAACCTCCGTGGTTCTCGCGTGCGACAGGGGACACATTCGAGTGTCAAGGATAGGCGACGACCTCTCATTCTCACACCACCTGTTCCACCGGAATGAGCTCGTGATCGTCGTGGTTTCAATGAGGGGCCCGGCACCGGAGGACTGTCTTGTTCCGGCGCCGGGCCCTCAAGACCTCAGCGGTTCCAGCGGCCCCAGCGAGTTCGACGGCTGCTGCGCCCGCGGTGCAGTGGTTCGGCTAGAGCAGGTCCTCTCGGCCGGCCGCCTTGAGGGCGTCGACGACGCCCTTGACGTCCTGGGCGTACTCGGGGGTGGTGACCAGGAGGGCGTCGGGCGTATCGACGACGACGGTGCCAGGCACCCCCAGGAGCACCACCGTGCGTCCGGAGGCGGAGGCGATGAGGGCGCCGTCGGAGTCGAGGGCCCGGATCTCTGCACGGAGGGTCGCGGGGGCGGCGTCGCCGGCGGCGCCAGTAGACCCGTCGGTGTCGTCGAGCACTCCGGCACCGGTGGCCGGCCCCTGGGTGCGCGGCGGGACGAGGTCGGTCAGGGCGTCGAATCCGCCGACGTCGTTCCAGCCCATGGAAACCGGCACAGTGGCCACTCCCCCGGCGGCGGCCACCGGCTCGGCGATGGCGTGGTCGATGGCGATCTTCTCCAGGGCGGGCCAGCGCTCGGCCAGGACCTCCTCGCGCTCGGGGGCGTCCCAGACGGCGGCGATGGCCTCGATGCCCTGGGCCAGCTGGGGCCTGAGCTCGGCGAGGTGGTCCAGGAGGACGCCGGCGCGGACCACGAACATGCCTGCGTTCCAGCGGTAGTCGCCGGTGGCCAGGTAGGCGGCGGCGGTGTCGGCGTCGGGCTTCTCGGTGAAGCCCAGGACCCGGCGTCCGTCGGGGGCCCCGGGCACGTCGGTGGGGTCGCCGGCGTGGATGTAGCCGAAGGCGGTCGAGGGTCCGGTGGCCTCGATCCCGATGGTGACCACCCAGCCCTGCTCGGCCAGGCGGGCGGCCTGGCGGACGGCGTCGGCGAAGGCGGCCCGGTCGGCCACGGTGTGGTCGGCGGCGAAGGAGCCGACGACGGCGTCTCGTCCGTGTCGGTGGGCGATGACGGCGGCGGCCAGGCCGATGGCCGCCATGGAGTCGCGCGGGGAGGGCTCAGCCAGGAGGTTGTCGCGCGGGATGCTCGGGAGCTGGTCGGCCACGGCGGCGATGTGGGCGACGCCGGTGACGACCGTCGTCGTCGCGGTCACCGGCGCCAGGCGCTCAACGGTGTCCTGCAGGAGGCTGCGGCCGGCCCCGGTGAGGTCGAGGAGGAACTTGGGGCGGTGGCGTCGGCTGAGCGGCCACAGCCGGGTGCCCGCACCGCCTGCGGGAATGATGGCGTGAATGGCCGGGGCTGAGCCGTCGCCGGAAGCCGAGCCACTGGGATGTGCGGCCTGAGTGGGGCCGCCAGGGTTGCCAGGAGTGTCAGTCACCGCCACAGGCTATCGTCCCGGTCGACTGTCCGTTCACCAGGTCGGGCTCACGGCAGCGCCGAGACCCGGCCTTCAGGGGATCGGTACCGGAGGAACGTAGTCGGGGTGCGCTGTCGGGTCCGCCTCGAGGCTGCCGGTGATGGACTGACGGGGCCAGGCCAGGGTCTCGGGCACGGAGAGCGTCACGTAGTTGGGACGCTCGTGGGCGTGGACCTCGTCGGGGTGGCCGACGTCGCGGGGCAGCGGCGGGTTGGCCATCCAGGCCGCCACGAGCAGCACGACGCGGCCGGTCAGGTGCAGCCACAGAATGAGGACGGCGATGGCCGCGAAGGAGGCCAGCAGCGGGTTACGCGTCACCGAGCCGACCGCCCCGGTCCCCACCTGGCGCAGCACGCCCAGGGCGAAGGCGCCCAGCATGCAGCCCTGCAGCAGGTCGCGTCGGGGAGGGCGGATGCCGCACATGGTGATGAGGAATGCCAGGACACCGGTGTCGATGATGAAGGACAGCAGGAGCGTCATCGCCCACGCCCCGGTTCCGGTCAGCGACTGCGGCAGCCCCAGGGAGCGACCGACACTGCCCGATAGCGTCGTCGTCACCACCGAGGCCACGGCGGTCACCAGCACTCCGGCCACGATGACCAGGAAGCCCGCGATATTCGCCAGCTGCCCGACCACCGGCCTCATGACGGGATTGACCAGCCCGAACATGGCCCGCAAGGCGATCTTGAGAGTGCCCATGAGGCTGATGACGGAGTAGATGAAGGCCCCAGCCGCCAGCACCGATCCCAAGTTGAGCGCCGAGGGGAGGGTCAGCTGCTCGACCGAGACCAGCCCCTTGCCGTTGCCGGTGTCGATGACACCGGGCAGCAGTGAGTTGATGGAGTCCACGACAGCCACCCGGACGGTGGGGTACCGACCAAGCATCGCCATGAGAATGCTCACGCCGATGACGAGCACGGCGAAGACGGAGAACATGCCCGTGTAGGCGATTCCTCCGGCCATGAGCGCGCCTCGCGCCGTGCCGTAGCGGATCAGGGCCCGGCCGACCCGCGTGCGCCGCCCGGCCTCCAGCAGTTCCTTGACACGCTCGATCACACCGACACCGCCGGAGTCGTCGGGGGCACCGACACTGCGGGCACAGCAGTGTCGGCGGAGGCGTCAGGGGCCAGGGAGCCCCCGAAGGCGAAGGCGGCCACCACGTCCCAGCCCCCTTCCGAAGCCGAGCACCGGCCACCGCCGTGACGGGCGGACCGACTGCGGTGTCGGTAGAGATGAAGCTCAGTGACGGTGAAGTCCATGGTCAGATCCTCGCCCTTCCTCGCCGCGGTGTCGAGGCCGTCCTCAGCAACCTCGTGAGCCAGGGTCACGTGCGGGTGGAAGGGGAAGCTGAGCGGACGGGCCAGGGGTCCCCGGCGGTCGCGCACCCGCACTTGAAGACGGTCGCACTCCTCGGCGCCGCTGCGCAGCCCGAGGTAGACCACGGGGCTGACGGGCCGGAAGGTGCCGACCTCGTCGAGCCGCACCTCGAAGGGGTTCGTCCCAGCAGCCACGTTGCGCAGGTGGCGCATGACCTCGTCGAGGGAGTCGAGGTCGACGGCCGTGGGCGGCAGCAGCGTGATGTGGGGCGGCACGACCTCGGCCAGAGGATCCCCGGCGGCCTCCCGCACCGCACGGACCTGGGCGGCGTAGTGGGAGGGCAGGGCGATGGCCACACCGATGACGCACTGGTGCGCGCCTGGTGCGGGGATCTGCATGACTCCTGGGCTCCTACGGGATGACTGGTTGACCGGGTTGATGAGGTGTCGGCGTCTGGACGAACGGATGCCCTGAGGGCGACCCGAACACATTACCGTGTCACACCCCCGTTATCCCAGCCGGGAGCGCGGCACGAGCGGGATAAGTGTGCCATGACCGACCGAACGGGTGGAACGGCCGCCACCGCCGCCGCCTGTGCGACTCTGTGCGGGAACGTGCGGACATGGCGTTTTCGACGTCGAGGTCTGGCAGACTGGGCCCATGCAACCCGGCCCCTCAGCCTCCGCCGTCGGATCGCCCCGTCCGGCCCCGATGCTCGCCCGTCAGCGCCAGGAGCACATCCTGGAACGGGTCGCGGCCACCGGCGGGGTCCGGGTGGCCGATATCGTCGAGGAGCTGGGCATCTCGGAGATGACCGTGCGCCGCGACATCACCGAGCTCGTCACCCAGGGGCTGGTCGAGCGCGTCCACGGCGGGGCGGTGGCCGCCGGCCCCACCACCCTCGAGCCGCGATTCACCGCCAAGTCGACCCTCAACCTGGAGGCCAAGCGCCGCATCGGTCAGGCCGCGGCCGCCATGGTCCGCCCCGGGGACTCCCTGGCGCTGTCAGCCGGGACCACCACGCTGGCGCTCGCCCAGGCCCTGACCGAGCTGGAGCACTTCCCCACCCTGACCGTCATCACGAACTCGCTTCCCGCCGCGCAGGTACTCTTCGACGCCGCCGACGCCGCCCGCGCCGAGAACCGCGACGCCCCGACGGTGGTCATCACCGGCGGCGAGCGCACGCCGTCGAACGCCCTGGTGGGACTGGTGGCCATCGACGCACTGAGCACGATGCGTGTGGAGTGGGTCTTCCTGGGCGCCCACGGCTTCACTCCCGAGGCCGGGCTCATGACCCCCAACCTGCAGGAGGCCTCCGCCAACCAGGCGCTGGTCGCCGCCGGACGCACGGTGGTGGCCACGCTGGACTCCTCCAAGTGGGGGGTCCTGGGGCTGCGTTCCTTCTGCGCCACCCGGGACATCGGGGTCCTGGTGACCGAGGCCGAGCCCGACGCCGACGGCGTCGACGCCCTGCAGCAGGCCGGTACCCGCCTGACCATCGCCACCTGACCCGGCCCCACCGCTCCCGCCCCCTTCCTCAGCCTGTCCGCTCACTCACAACAACCCACCACAGGAGAACACGATGACCAACGATGCTCCCGTCTTCGCCCCTGCGCTGAGCCCCCAGGAGGGCGCCGAGGCCGCCACCGCCCTGTTCCGGGAGGTCTTCGGGGCCGAGCCCGACGGCGTCTGGTACGCCCCCGGGCGCGTCAACATCATTGGCGAGCACACTGACTACAACGGCGGCCTGGCTCTGCCCATCGCCCTGCCACACCGGGCGCACCTGGCGCTGCGGCGCCGCGAGGACCGCGTCGTGCGCCTGGTCTCCCCCCAGACCCGGGAGAAGGTCGACGTCATGGACCTCGACACGATCGGTCCGAAGGGAACCCCCGGGGAGGTGGCGCACTGGGCCTCCTACATCGCCGGCGTCGCCTGGTCCCTGGAGCGCGACGGCTTCGAGAACCTGCCCGGCTTCGACGCCGCACTCGTCTCCTGCGTGCCCCTGGGAGGCGGACTGTCCTCCTCGGCGGCCCTGGAGTGCTCGGCCGCCGTCGCCATTGACGAGGTCGCGCACCTGGGCCTGGCCGGGACTGCGCAGGAGCCCGACGACGCCGGGCGCGCCCGCCTGGTGACCAACTGCGTGCGCACGGAGAACGAGATGGCCGGGGCCCCCACCGGCGGCATGGACCAGTCGGCCTCCATGCGCTGCCGCGAGGGTCACGCCCTGGAGCTGGACTGCCGCGACGGCTCGGTGACCCACGTGCCCTTCGACCTGGCCGCCGAGGGCCTGGCCCTCCTGGTCATCGACACCAAGGCCAAGCACTCCCTGGACGACGGCCAGTACGGGGCCAGGCGAGCGGCCTGCGAGCGGGCCGCTGAGATCCTCGGGGTGGAGCTCCTGGCGGACATCGCGATCGAGGACCTGCCCGGCGCCCTGGAGCGCCTCGCGGCCACCGACAGCGACGACGCCGACGAGCTGGTCAAGCGCACTCGCCACGTCGTCACCGAGATCGACCGCACCCGCCGGCTCGTGGCGCTTCTGCAGGACGGGCAGCCCCTGCGCGGAGAGAAGCTCGCCGAGGCGGGCAGGCTCATGGACGCCTCGCACGAGTCACTGCGTGTGGACTACGAGTGCACCTGCCCCGAGCTGGACGTGGCCGTGGAGGCGGCCCGCGCCGCCGGCGCCCACGGGGCGCGCATGACCGGCGGCGGATTCGGCGGCTCGGCGATCGCCCTGGTGGACGCCGACGCCGTCCACGACGTGGCCCGCGCCGTGGCCGAGGCCTACCAGCGCGAGGGCTTCAACCCGCCGGCCTTCCTCGACGCGGTTCCCGCCGCCCCGGCCGGCAGGCTCGCCTGAGCCGCCCAGCGCTCCGCTGGAACCCGCACCTGACGGTGATCAGTCCTCTCCAACCTCGGTTGGAGAGGACTGTCAGCATTCCTCCTTCAGGATGAGGTCAGACAACCGCTCTTGCCGTAGTCTCTGCGCGTATTCATCAGGAGCCCGGGCCCCTACCCGGTTCTGATCCCGCCGCCTTCCATGGAGGACGCCGTGAAGCGCTTCGTCTGGCCCGCCCTCAAAACCCTCATTGCGGTGATCGTCGCCGTCGCTCTGGTGAAGATCGCTTTCTTCCCCTCGCAGGGCGACGGGACGACCGCTGACATCTCCCCGGGCTACGCCGCCGACGTCAAGACCGTCCCCGTGACCAAAGGCAGCATCTCCAACACGGTCTCGGTCAAGGGTCACATCGTTCAGGACGCCACGGTCGAGGTCCAGGCCGACCTGGCCGGCGTGGTGGACTCCGTCGCCGTAGAGAAGGACACCCAGGTCAGTGCCGGTGACCCGCTGCTCTACATCAAGCACTCCGAGTCCCAGCCCCCGGTGACCAAGACCGATGAGAGCGGCAACGTCACCCAGACCCCGACCGAGGACAAGGTCACCTGGTCCACGATCTACGCCCCCGTCAGCGGCACCGTGACCCCCAAGGTCCTCAAGCAGCAGGAGACCGGCGTCGGCGTCGTCGTGGCCACCATCACCCCGGCGACCTACTCGGCCACTGGGACCGTCAGCGCCGCGCAGCAGTACCGGCTCACCAACGCGCCCACTGCCGCGACCCTGACCCTGGAGGGGGGCCCGGCGCCCTTCCAGTGCAACAACCTCAAGGTCGGTACCAAGGCCTCCACCTCCACGACCACCGGTGGGGACGGCTCGACGACGACCACCTCCGGTGACGGCACCAGCGTGGAGATGCGCTGCGCGGTTCCCGGCGACCAGAAGGTCTTCGCCGGTATGCCGGTGACCATCAGCGTTGACGCCGGCAGCGCCTCAGAGGCCCTGATGGTTCCGGTCACCGCTGTGGAGGGCAAGGTCGGCTCGGGCTTCGTGTGGCTGGTACCCGAGTCCGGGGACGCCTCCAAGGCGGTCAAGACCGCTGTGAAGCTGGGGATCACAGACGGTACGAACATCCAGATCACCGCCGGTCTCAAGGCCGACCAGCAGGTCCTGCAGTTCGTCCCCAACAAGGACACGCGCCGCACCGGGACGCCGGACACCTGCGAGCCGGACAACTCCGCCTGCTACGACTCCGAAGGCAAGGAGATCCTGTGAGCGGGCTGCTGGAGCTGCGGGAGATCACCCGTACCTTCACCGTCCCCGACTCCGAGCCCCTGCACATCCTCACGGGAGTCAACCTGAGCGTCTCCCCTGGTGAGCACGTGGCCATCGTGGGACGCTCGGGAACGGGAAAGTCGACTCTGCTCAACATCCTGGGTCTCATCGATAAGCCGACATCGGGCCACTACACGCTCTCAGGCACCGACACCTCCCGGCTCGGGGAGAGTCGCCGCGCCCACCTGCGAGGGCAGACCTTCGGCTTCGTCTTCCAGTCCTTCAACCTCATCCCGGGACTGACCACCACCGAGAACGTGGCGGCACCCCTCCTGTACGACACCGGCAGGGCCTTCTGGACCCGCAGCGCACGGGCCGCCGAGCTGCTGGAGGCCGTGGGCCTGGGTGACAAGGTAGGCTCGCCCATCTCGCGCCTGTCGGGAGGTGAGCAGCAGCGGGTGGCCATCGCCAGGGCGCTGTCGCGCCGCCCCAGCGTCATCCTGGCTGACGAGCCCACCGGCGCCCTCGACGTCGACACCGGCAACTCGGTCATGACGCTCCTGGAGCGCCAGTGCGCCGAGAACGGTGCCGCCCTCATCATCATCACGCACGACCTCGCCGTGGCCGGCCGCGCCCACACCCAGTACCGGCTCGACCACGGCGCCCTGACCCCGATCTCCGTCATGCGTCGCAAGGTCGGCAGCCTGGAGGAGTTCGGTGAGGTCGTCACCACCCCTCCGACATCCCCCTACCCGTCGGCGCCCACCAGCCACGAAGGAGCCTCATGAACGGCATTCTCACCGGATTCTTCGGCGCCATCGTCGAGGCATGGGCCCAGCTGCGCATCGGCAAGCTGAGGGTCCTGCTGTCGCTGGTGGGCGTGGCGGCGGCGGTGGCGGCCATGACCTTCGTCATCGCCCTGGGTCAGGTCTCCGTCGACGCCATCAACAAGGTCAGCGAGAAGTACACCGGCCGCCCGGGCACGGTGACGATCAACGTCAGCCCCACCGGCAAGGGCCTGGACCAGGCCCTCCAGGCCGACGACGCCCCCGAGTCGAGCACCGGCGGCGACTCAGGCGGCACCGGCGGCGACGGTGCGAGCGGTGCCGGTGGTGCGGGCGGTACCGGCGGCGCAGGCAGTGCGGGCGCTGCAGGGGGCGCTGGTAGCGCGGGTGGAGGCTCCACGACCAGCGCTGCGACAGCGGCGAAGATCTCCACGGCGATGAACAGCTTCGTCGAGCGCTACGAGGTCAAGTCCTGGGCGACGACCTACACCTCCAACGTGCGCTTCTCCTTCCCCGACGGCGCTCGGAGCGTGCCCACCCAGACCGTGAGCCTGAGCTACGGGCTCCTGCACCACAAGACCGTCTCCCAGGGACGCTGGTTCACCGCGCAGGATGAGGACGACCTCTCCCCGAGCATGGTCGTCACCCAGGGCTTCCTCGACGCCATGGGGATCCAGCAGCTCACCGAGCCGGTCACCATCACCTCCTTCTCCCCGGTGCAGACCTCCTTCACGATCGTCGGCGTCCTGGAGGCGGAGGACCTCTCCCTCATGGGCTGCAGCGGCGACCCCGAGCGGGACGCGGGCCTGCCGTGCACCCAGCCCGTGACCGCCTTCGCCCTCAACACGCCCTACGAGCACTGGCTGCCCAAGGACGCCGCCCGCCCCGCCCCCACGCTGGAGATCTGGGCCGGTCAGGACGGCGCGAAAGAGGTCGCCAGCCTGGCCAAGAAGGACCTGGACGCGCGCTTCGGTCAGGGCTCGACCCAGGCCGAGGACAACCTCCAGGGCGGCGGCTTCAGCTCCAGCGCGAACACCTTCACCCAGGTGGTCACGGCCGCCGGCGTGTTCGTCATGCTGCTGGGGGCCCTGAGCCTGGTCAACATCTCACTGGTGACCGTGCGTCAACGCATCCACGAGATCGGGGTGCGGCGCTCCTTCGGGGCGACGAGCCGACGCATCTTTTTCTCCATCATGCTGGAGTCGGTGGTGGCCACCGTGGTCGCCGGCGTCGTCGGCATCGGGATCGCCATCGTGGGGATGCGCGTCATGCCGCTGAGCGCCTTCCTCGGCATCCCGGTGACCACGACCCCGCCCTTCCCCATGGTGGCGGCTGTCATCGGCCTGGTCGCGGCCACCGCCGTGGGCGCGCTGGCGGGCATCATCCCGGCGATCGTGGCCACCCGCATCCGGCCGATCGACGCGATCCGCTACTGAGAGGCCGTCGGGGTCGGGCCGAACAGGCACCCGACCCCGACGTGCTCTCCGAAAAGGTCAGCCGCGTCTTCAGCGGTACTCGACGACGAGCGGGGCGTGGTCGGACCAGCGCGAGGCGTAGTCGGGCGCCCGGTCCACGGTGACGCTGTGGGCCCGCTCGGCCAGGGCGGGGGTGAGGACCTGGTAGTCGATCCGCCAGCCGGTGTTGTTGTCGAAGGCCTTACCGCGCTGGGACCACCACGTGTAGGGCCCCTGCTCCTCGTCCCCCACGAGGTGACGCGAGGCGTCCACCCAGCCGGAGGCGAACCAGCCCTCCAGGTGGGCGATCTCCTCGTCCATGACGCCGGCGATCTTGTTGTGGTTGGGCTTCCAGTTCTTGATGTCGCGCTCGGAGCGCACCACGTTGAGGTCCCCGGCCATGACGACCTGGGGCCCACCATCACGGGCGGCGGCCAGGAGCGCAGCCATGCGGGCGTCGACGAGCTCGAGGTGGGCGTACTTCTGGTCCATCTTCTCGGTGCCCAGCTGGCCCGAGTGCAGGTAGGCGGAGATGACGGTGAGCCGCTCGAGACCGTCGAAGCCGGTGAGGCTCAGGTCGGCCTCGAGCCAGCGGCCGGAGTCGACGTCGGGCTCCTCGGTGCCGGGCGCGGCCACGCCGTAGCGCAACTCGCCGAGGGTGGCGGGGCCGCCCTCGCGCACGGCGACGCCCACGCCCGCACGCCCCTTGATGCGGCAGGGCCAGATGGCGGCCTCGTAGCCGGGCAGGAGGTCGACGGCGATCTGCTCGTCGGCCCGGACCTCTTGGAGCAGGAGGATGTCGGGGGCGGAGGCGGCGAGCCACTCCCCCATGCCCTTGCGGGCGGCGGCCCGGATGCCGTTGACGTTGACAGTGGCGATACGCATGGCGGCAAGCCTACGCGCTCGGCCCTGAGCCTGAGACGATAGGGCCATGAGCGACGCCGGTAGGAGTGCCAGCACCGTGAGAACCGTTCACGTCCTGGTCCAGGGCACGGTCCAGGGGGTGGGCTTCCGCTACCACTGCGCCTACACCGCCCAGGAGCTGGGGGTGGTGGGGCAGGTCCGTAACCTGCCCGACGGCGACGTCGAGGTCATGGCTCAGGGCGAGCCGGAGGCCGTGGGCCGGCTGATCGCGTGGCTGAGGCGCGGCCCGCGGTGGGCCTCGGTGCGCCGGCTCACCGTCACCGACCTGCACGCCGGCTGCCTGGATGAGCGCAGGTTCGAGATCACCGGGTGAGAGGATCGGGTCATGGAACCCGACGACGCCCGAGCACCGCGCAGCGCCCGACGAGTCGGCGCGTGGATGGCGGTTATCGTCATCGCCGCCGTCCTGCCCGTGCTGGCTCAGACCTCGCTGCTGTCCCGCGTCAGCACCCTGTTGTGGCTGGCCTCCATGCCGCTGTGCATCCTGGGATGCGCGATGCTGGCCAAGGAGCTGACGGCACGTCGCGACTCCCGGCCGGAAGAGGACTGAGCGCCCAGCAGCGGTGAGCCGCAGAAACAGACTGACGGGGCGGATGAGGCTCTCCTCATCCGCCCCGTCAGCCGTCTGCTGGCCGCAGTTCCTGTCAGCCGGCCTCAGAGCCGGTCAGGCGCCGACGACGCAGCATGAGCGCGACACCGCCGCCGGCCAGGAGCAGCAGGGCGATGCCTCCCAGGAAGAGCGCCTGGGTTCCGGTCAGGGGCAGACCGGCCACCGTCTTCTTGGGGCTCGCGGTGGGCGAGGCGGCGCTGTAGTCGGTCACGCCCGGCTTGCCCTGACCGGGCGGGGTGGTGGAGTCCTTGCCGTTCTTCGCACCGTTGGAGCCGTTGCTGTTGCCGGGGATGTCACAGCTGCCGGCCTTGGCGTTGCAGGGGTCGGTGATCGGCTTGTCGGTGAAGCCCAGTCCCTGGGTGCGCAGGAGGACCGTGGAGTCGAGCTGGCCGTCCTGGGCGTCGGCGATGGCCACGCGCACGTGCACCTTCTGCCCCGGGGTGACGGAGGCCTGGCAGGGCAGGGCGGAGGTGTAGCCGTTGAACTCCACGGGGATCTGCCCCGGTGTGTGTCCCGAGACATTGGCCGTGTAGTAGGCGGCGTTGGAGGACTCGTTGATCGAGGCGGCGCTCACGGCCGTCTGTGTGCCGGGGACGTGGGCGCACTCGGTGCCATTGACCTGGATGCTCAGCGGGTCCTTGTATCCGCGCGACTGCCAGGAGGCGGGGGTGCCCTCGGTGGCGCCGGCGTACTCCTCGGAGCCGAGGCTGTAGTAGAGGACGATGTTTGAGCTGGTGGCGGTGACGTCGAACTCCAGGACGGCCTCGTCGTAGACGTCGGTGCCGGCCACCTTGGCCAGTCCTGCCGGGTCCTCGGCGAGGCCGAAGTCACCGGTGGTGTCCAAGGCGTCATTGGGCCCCAGGACCGCGGAGCGGGTGATGTCGGTGTCGGAGTCGGCAGTGGGATCGGGGTCGACGAGGGAGCCGGTGGACAGGGCGACACCCTCGGTGATGGCGTTGCCGTCACCGGGAAGTCCCTTGACCGTGCCGATCTGGACGTCCTTGCCGGAGACGGATGCGTTGGAGACTGTCGCCTTCGGACCGGCGACCATCTGGGCCAGGGACTGGGCGCTCACCGTGGAGGTGTTGCGCAGGGAGGTGGTGGACTGCCCCGCCGTATTCGGCGCTGTAGCGGCCACCGCCGGGCCGGCCGCACTCAGGGCGAGCGCAGCCAGCAAAGCGATTGTTGAAGCGGATAACCGTCGCAGACGGATGGGAAGAGTATTCACAGGATCTCCGTTAGACACGGGGCCGCCCGGCAGCGGACGACCACCTGAACCGACAGGCTGGGAGACCAGACAGCTCACGGAGAACGGGATCAAGACTAACCGGACGATAAGCCCTTGGCTTGTGGTCTATGTCACCAAATTACCGAGAACCTCAAGAAACCCTGAGAATGCAGGGCCTACGTCTTTGGTGGCAGTGTCCCGATATTGACAGAGCGGTCCAAAGGCCTGTCCCTCCGCCTCCAGGTTCTCCTAAGGTTGGGCCTGGGAGATCACGAACATCGGCTCACGGCGCACTGACACCCTCATCCCTCATGAGTAAGGACAGTACGGACAATGACCGTGACACACACTTCGTTCCGCGCCCGTCGCAGACGACTGGCCGTGGCGCTGACGCTCGGACTCCTGGTAGCCGGGTCCGGCACTACCGCGCTCGCCGATGAGACGCCCTCCCCCAGCGCCTCCCCCACCGCCACCGCTACTGCCGAGGCCTCACCCGAGGCGGGAGCGGCCCAGAAGAACGACCAGTCCCCTGCCGGCCAGGCGCAGGCGAGCCAGAGCCCCACCGAGCAGGGTCAGGCGGGCCAGAGCGACCAGCAGGCCGCCGGTGGGGCCGCGGCCCAGGACGCGAAGGGCTTCAAGGCCGACAACCCCGGATGGGCCAACGCCACCAAGCACACCGGTGCGGCGCACGGGGTCGAGGAGAACTACACCGCCAAGTGGACCCGCGCAGACGCCATGCAGATCCAGCGCGTCTCCAACCCCAATGCGCCGTCGGGCACCAACTCGATGCCCGAGCAGCTCACGATGCCGGAGATCTCCAACGGCTTCCCGGCCACGAGCGACGACGTATGGGTGTGGGACACCTGGACGCTGACTGACGAGGCCGCCCACCAGATCTCCTACAACGGCTGGGAGATCGCCTTCTCCCTGGTGGCCGACCGGCACGCCGGCTACACCTTCGACGACCGCCACACCCACGCGCGTCTGGGCTTCTTCTACCGCAAGGCCGGCACGCAGACCTCCTCGGCCGACGGCGCGAACAGCTCCAACGGCGGGTGGATCTACGGGGGGCACGTCTTCCCCGACGGCGCCTCCGGCTCGATCTTCGAGGACCAGAGCTTCACGGCCCAGACCGAGTGGTCCGGCTCGGCCCGCCTCATGGAGGGCAACAAGATCCGCATGTTCTACACCTCGGTGGCCTTCTACAACACCACCACCGGCGGCAGCGGCGACGGGGGCTACGGTCAGGACGGCAACAACGCGGCCTCCAAGCCCTACGACCCGCGGATCGTACAGTCCGAGGGACGCATCTACGCTGACGAGAACGGCGTGTGGCTCACCGGGTTCCGCACCCAGCACCAGCTGCTCGTCCCGGACGGCAAGTACTACCAGACCCGTGAGCAGAACCCGGGCGTGAACTTCCGCGACCCCTTCACCTTCCGCGACCAGAACAACCCCTCGGACCCCACCGAGTACATGGTCTTCGAGGGCAACTCGGCCTTCGTCCGTGAGCAGCAGTACGTCGACGCCGCGGCCAAGGCCGGTCAGAACACCGCTGTGGCCACCTGCACCGCGGAGGATCTGGGCTACGAGCAGGGCGACCCCAAGGCGGAGACGGTCGAGGCGGTCAACCAGCGCGGCGGCCGCTACCAGCTGGCCAATGTGGGGCTGGCCCGGGCCAAGAACAAGGCGATGACCCAGTGGGAGTACCTGCCTCCGCTGCTGAGCGGCAACTGCGTCAATGACCAGACCGAGCGGCCCCAGATCTACTTCCAGGACGGCAAGTACTACCTGTTCACGATCTCGCACCGGGAGACCTATGCCGACGGGCTCCAGGGCCCCGAGGGCGTCTACGGCTTCGTGGGCGACGGGCTGCGAAGCGACTACAAGCCGCTCAACCAGAACACGGGTATCGCGCTGGGCAACCCCATCAACCTCAACTTCAACCCGGGCAAGCCCTACTCGCCGGACTTCAACCAGAGCCCGTACACCTTCCAGTCCTACTCGCACTACGTCATGCCCGGCGGCCTGGTGGAGTCCTTCATCGACTCCATCGGCGGCAACAAGGACGGCAACCCGGTGCGCGGGGGCTCGCTGGCCCCGACGGTGAAGCTGAACATCTCCGGGGACACCACTTCGGTGGACCGCACCTACGGCACCAACGGCTTGGGGGGCTTCGCGGACATCCCCTCGGACCGGGCCCGCTCCAACGGCGGTGACACCCGCCCGCAGCGGCTGAAGTAGGCGCCGCACTCAGGGCATCACTGCTCGAGCAGGAGGCGGGGCCGTTGGAACAGAAGTTCCGGCGGCCCCGCCTCCTTGTCGTCGAAGCGTCCCGCGGCGTCCTTACAGGGCTGCGGCCAGGGGGGTGAGGCTTCCCGACGTGATGGTGGCCGTGCCTTGGGCTCCCAGGACGATCTCCTGGCAGGAGGGGGCGGTGAAGACCAGGAGGCTGCCGACGGTGGCGCCGTCGTCGACGAAGACCTCGAGGCTGGAGCGGTCCAGGTAGAGGTGCAGACGCACGGTGGAGCCGGTGGGGTGGTACCGCGCCTGACGGCGCAGGGCGAAGTCGGTGGTGGTCCCCTCGTCCTTGCCGTCGACCTGTGTGAGCCCACCGTCGGTGCGGTCGAGGTAGAGGGTGCCGGCCGAGATGTCGACGCCGACGCGCACCTCCTGGGTCTTGCCGTCAACCGTGCCGCGGGCCAGGCCCAGCCAGGCCTCAGAGGCCTGGGAGACGTCCAACGTCAGGTCGATCTCGACCGTGCGTCCCGTGCCCAGAGCCGTCACCGTGTCGGTGGCCTTGAGGCCGGAGAGATCGGTGGCCCGCCCGCGCAGGGCGTCGAGCTCGGGGACGGGTTTCTGCACGAGGGTGCGCTTGCCGCCGATGGTGGTCAGGGACAGCTCGCGCGGGATGCTCATCTCACCGCGCCAGTCCCCGGTGGGCAGGGAGTAGGGGTAGTTCCAGTTGCCCAGCCAGGCCATCCACACGCGGCGGCCCTCAACGTGCTCGAAGCTCTGGGCGGCGTAGAAGTCCTGGCCGACGTCGGTGAAGCGGGTGTCGCGGTCCTCGGGGAAGAAGACGGAGCCGTCGAAGTCGCCGATGAAGTACTGGGCGGTGGAGCCGGCCGTCTCCTCGTTGGCGCCGATCGAGAGGGTCATGACCCAGCGGGTGCGCCCGTCGCTGGAGTCGGTCAGGGGGAAGAGGTCGGGGCACTCCCACACGGCGGCGTGCGAGCCGATGCCCTGGCCGAAGTCGCTGGCGTGGCTCCAAGCCTTGAGGTCGGTGGAGCGAAAGAGGGAGACGTGGTCCCCGGCGGAGACGATCATGATCCAGGCCTTGGAGTCCTCATGCCAGAAGACCTTGGGGTCGCGGAAGTCCTTGCGCCCGTCGTTGGGGATGACGGGGTTACCGGAGAAGCGTCGCCAGCTCCTCCCTCGGTCGGTGGAGTAGGCCAGGGACTGGGCCTCACCGCCCTCGGTGGAGGTGTAGACGGCGACCAGGCCGCCGCCGGTGACCAGGCCGGAGGTGTTGGCCCCGTCGACGACGCAGCTGCCGGACATGGCCAGGCCCTGCGCGTCGTGCTCCAGGGCCGTCCCCTGGCGTTTCCAGCGCACCATGTCCGAGCTGATCGCGTGACCCCAGGTGCCGTCCTGCTGGTGGAAGAGGTGGTACTCGCCCTGGTAGAGGACCAGGCCGTTGGGGTCGGCGAGATTCCCCGTGGCGGGGCTGTAGTGGTAGGCGGGGCGGTAGGCGGCTGAGGCCGGCGAGTCGGTGGCCGTGGGCGTCGGCGAGCTCCGGCGCCCCGTGGTGCAGCGCACCAGGATGGCTCCGCCCACGATGAGGGCGCCGGCGCCGGCCGCTCCGAGGATGAGGGTTCGACGCCGCAGGCCGGTCCTGTGCGGCTGCGGGTCCTGGGGGTCGGTCGCGGTCGGCGAGGGCGACACGGGCGCCGCGTCCGCGGGGGTCGGCGGGCACGCCTCCGGCTGAGTCGGCTCAGGTCCCGAGGAGCTCGGGGAGCCTGCCGACTCAGCCGGATGGGTGGGGTGGTCAGGATGGGAGGGATGGGCGCCGTGGGACTCGTCCGTCATGGCCTCAAGGTTATCGGCCGGTCGGGCGAGCGGCGACGTCCCTCAGAGCGAGCGCTCCGCGGTCTCGACCACGTTGGCCAGCAGCAGGGCGCGAGTCATCGGCCCCACACCGCCGGGGTTGGGCGAGAGCCAGGAGGCCACCTCGTCGACGCCGTCGGCGACGTCACCGGCGATGCGGCCCTTGCCGGTGGCGGGGTCCACCACGCGCGAGACGCCCACGTCCAGGACGACGGCGCCGGGGGCGACCATCTCCGGGGTGATGATGCCCGGGCTGCCGGCCGCCGAGATGACGACATCGGCCCGCCGCACGTGCTCGGCCAGGTCCGTGGTGCCGGTGTGGCAGATGTCCACAGTGGCGTTGACGTCCTTGCGGCCCAGGAGCAGACCGATGGAGCGGCCCACCGTGACCCCGCGGCCGACGACGCACACGTTACGGCCGGCCAGGTCGATGCCGTGGCGCTCCATGAGCTCGATGCAGCCGCGCGGCGTGCAGGGCAGGGGCGAGTCGATGGGCCCCGAGGCCCGCAGCACCAGGCGCCCCAGGTTGGTGGGGTGCAGGCCGTCGGCGTCCTTGGCCGGGTCGACGCGCTCCAGGATCGCGTTGGTGTCCACGCCCGCCGGCAGCGGGAGCTGGACGATGTAGCCGGTGCAGGCGTCATCGGCATTGAGGCGGTCGACGGCGGCGGCCACCTCGGCCTGGGTGGCGGTGGCCGGCAGGTCCTCGCGGATGGAGAGGATGCCGACCTCGGCGCAGTCGGCGTGCTTGCCGGCGACGTACTTGACGCTGCCGGGGTCCTCCCCCACCAGGACCGTGCCCAGGCCGGGGGTGACACCGCGCTCGCGCAGTGCCGTCACGCGTTCCTTGAGCTCGGCCTTGAGGGCGGCGGCCGTGGCCTTGCCGTCCAGGACCCGGGCCGCCCCGTTCCAGGGAGCCCTCACTGGGCCAGCCCCGGGTAGAGGGGGAAGGCGTCGGTCAGGGCGCGCACGCGACCGCGCAGGGCGGCCAGGGTCTCGTCGTCGGCGGTGCCGGCGGCGCCGTGGACGAGGGTGGCGGCGATGATGTCGGCGACCTCGGTGAACTCGGCGTCGCCGAAGCCGCGGGTGGCCAGGGCGGGGGTGCCGATGCGCAGGCCGGAGGTGACGCGCGGGGGACGCGGGTCGAAGGGGACGGCGTTGCGGTTGACCGTGATGCCGGCGGTGTGCAGGAGGTCCTCGGCCTGCTGACCGTCCAGGGAGGAGTCACGCAGGTCCACCAGCACCAGGTGCACGTCGGTGCCACCGGTGACCAGGCTGACGCCGGCGGCCTTGACATCGTCAGCCCCCAGGCGCTCGGCGATGATGGCCGCGCCGCGCACGGTGCGCTCCTGGCGCTCGCGGAACTCCTCGGTGCCGGCGATCTTCATGGCCACGGCCTTGGCGGCGATGACGTGCATGAGGGGGCCGCCCTGCTGGCCGGGGAAGACGGCGGAGTTGAGCTTCTTGCCCCACTGCTCGGCGCGGCTGGACAGGAGCATGCCGGAGCGGGGGCCGCCCAGGGTCTTGTGGACGGTGGTGGACACGACGTCGGCGTGCGGGACGGGGTTGGGGTGCAGGCCGGCGGCGACGAGCCCGGCGAAGTGGGCCATGTCCACCCACAGGGCGGCGCCGACCTCGTCGGCGATGGAGCGGAAGGCGGCGAAGTCGAGGTGGCGGGGGTAGGCGGACCAGCCGGCGATGATGACCGTGGGGCGCTCGCGCAGGGCGGCCTCGCGCACCTGGTCCATCTCGATGCGCATGGTGGTCTCGTCCACGCCGTAGGCGGTGGCGTTGTAGTTCTTGCCGGAGAAGTTGATCTTCATGCCGTGGGTGAGGTGGCCGCCGTGGGCCAGGGACAGGCCCAGGAGGGTGTCGCCGGGGGTGGCCAGGGCGTGGAGGACGGCGGCGTTGGCCTGGGCCCCGGAGTGGGGCTGGACGTTGGCCCACTCGGCGTCGAAGACGGCCTTGGCGCGCTCGATGGCCAGGGACTCGGCGAGGTCGACGACCTCGCAGCCGCCGTAGTAGCGGCGCCCCGGGTAGCCCTCCGCGTACTTGTTGGTCAGGACCGAGCCCTGGCACTCCAGGACGGCCCGGGGAACGAAGTTCTCCGAGGCGATCATCTCCAGGGTCTCGCGCTGGCGGGCGAGCTCGCCGGTGAGGACCCCGGCGATGTCCGGGTCGAGCTCGGCCAGCGGCTGGTTCAGGGACGGGGTGACGGCTTGCGCGGTCATGTCTCTCCTCAGGTGTGGGGCGCACGCTGCGCCATGGCAGGCGGCTGTGCGCGCACTGGTGGGCGATCCGTGGCCCAGGCGGGCGACCCCGGAGTCGTGTTCGTGCCGCTCCCCGGTGGTGATCCACCCGGCGCCAGTCGCGACAGGAACACCCTACCGTGCCGGAGCGGAGCCGTGCCGTCCCCTCGCGCACAGTGCAGGCCAGCGGCTCCCCGTGCCACCTCATGCCTACTTGGGGTGGGGCTCGCACAGCGGCGGCGGGCGCTCAGCCCTCCTGGCCCTCCTGCCCGAACCAGTCGCCCAGGCCGTCGTCGGCGCCGATCCAGGCCAGGGCCTGGGCCATCTCCTCGGGGCGCAGGAGGATCCGGGAGAAGGCGCGGCGCACCTGCTCGCGCATCTCCTCGTCCCCGACGCCGGTGACCACGAGGTGGCAGCGGGGCTCGCCGGCCGTGTCGTCGTCGGCATCGGAGGGGGCGGCCGGGACCTCCGCCCAGGTTCCGGCGTCGCCAACGCTCACGGCGCCTCCGGCGACCTCCCAGGTGCAGACCCGGCCGGGGCGGCTGGGCAGCCAGAAGCAGCCGCGAGCGCACAGGCCCTGACCGGCGAGCTCAACGACGAGGGAGCGCAGACGCTCGGGGTGGAAGGGCAGGGAGGCGCTGAGGTCGAGGGTCCACACGCCGTGCTCGTCGGGGCCGCCCCAGGCGCTGGTGGTGGCGGGGTGGATGCGGCTTAAGGAGGCGGTGACGTCGTGGGTGAGGGCAGTGAGGGTCTCCAGGAGGGGTGCGTCGAGGCCCGGGAGCAGGAGGGCGTCGTGGGGGCGCAGGTGCTCGATGAGGTCGGCCCCGGCCGGGTCCTCCTCGCGCCCCAGGGCCAGGACGAGGTCGGCGTATCCGAGGTTGGTCAGGTGGACGGCGCCCGTGCAGCGGGTGTCGCCGGGGAAGGCGCTCAGCTGGCGGTGCTCGAGGAGCTCGTCCAGGGCGGTGGTGGCGTCCAGGACGTGGGCGGCTCCGGCCAGTCTCACGCCGGTGCCGGTGAGCTCCTCGGCCAGGCCGGGCAGGAGGTGGGCGAGCTCGATGGCCGCCGGTAGGAGGATGACGGTGGTACCGCGCGGGTCCTGGGCGGCGCGGTCCTGGGCGACGGCGGCCAGGACCTCCCGCAGGGAGCAGGTGGGGCAGGTGGAGGGCATGGGGATGTCGAGTCTGACCGGTTCGTCGTCGAAGCCCTCGGCCGAGCTGTGGCTGACAAGCCGGACCAGGTCGTCGTCGGCGGCGCTGCTGTCGGCCTCGTCGTCGGCGGCGAAGTGGAGCCCGGCGCGGATGACGACGGCGTCCTGGCCGGCCAGGGCGAGGTCGACCAGGTCCAGCAGGGCGGGGTCGACGGCGCCGATGACGGCCAGGGTGTGCCGGCCGTCGGCCGGGGAGCCGGGGATGTCAGCGAGGTTGCCGGCAAAGTCATCCGAGGGATCGGTCACGAGGTCCTCCAGCAGAGTTGACGAAACTGAGAATCATTCTTATATCATGCTCGTCATGACCACCTACTGCCAAGTCACGGGGGCCCGGCCTGTCTTCGGTCGGTCCGTCTCCCACTCCCACAAGCGCACGCCCCGGCGCTGGGATCCCAACCTGCAGCGCAAGCGCTACTGGGTGCCGTCCCTGGGGCGCACCGTGCGCCTGACGGTGTCCGCCAAGGGCATCCGCACCATCGACAAGCTGGGCATCGACGTCGTCGTGGCTCAGATGCTCGCCCGAGGGGAGAAGCTGTCATGAGCGGGGCCAAGGGCAAGGACCTGCGGCCGATCATCAAGATGGTCTCCACCGCGGGGACGGGCCACACCTACGTGACCCGCAAGAACCGCCGCAACACCCCTGACCGGCTGGTGCTGCGCAAGTTCGATCCGGTGGTGCGCCGGCACGTGGAGTACAAGGAGTCGCGCTGATGGCCAAGAAGTCCAAGATCGCCGCCGAGCTGCGGCGCCAGCAGGTGGTGGAGCGCTACGCCGAGCGCCGTGCCGAGCTCAAGCGGGCCTCGGTCAACCCTCACCTGAGCCAGGACGAGCGCGATGAGGCGATGGCGGCGCTGCACGCGCTGCCCCGCGACGCCTCCCCCACTCGCCTGCGTCGGCGTGACGCGGTGGACGGTCGTCCGCGCGGGCACCTGCGCGTCACCGGGACCTCCCGGGTGCGCTTCCGCGAGATGGCGCTGCGCGGCGAGCTGCCGGGCATCGTCAAGTCCTCCTGGTAGGCGGGTGCGGGCGGGGTGGGTCTGCGAGCCCGCACCCGCCGGGGCCCACGGCGCAGCACGCTCACAGCCGCTCCCCTCTCAGCACCGCTGCCGGTACTCGTTCACCACATCAGATCTCATATTCACCCCCATCCAAGGAGCTCGTATGCGTCCTGGGATCCACCCCAGCTACCAGCCCATTGTCTTTCGCGACAAGTCCGCAGGCTTCGCCTTCCTGACCCGTTCGACCCTGACGTCGTCGGAGACCATCGAGTGGGAGGACGGCAACACCTACCCGGTCTACGACGTCGAGGTCTCCAGCGCCTCGCACCCGTTCTGGACCGGCCAGGGCCGCATCCTGGACACGGCCGGCCGGGTGGAGAAGTTCGAGCGCCGCTACGGCAAGCGCAAGCGGTAGGCGCTCAGGCGGGGCGCCACCGCCCCCGGTCTCGCGCCGCCCTCACTGGACACGAAGAAGGAAAGGAGCCGACATGAAGGTTCGTGCCTCAATCCGGTCCCTGGCCAAGCAGCCGGGGTCCAAGGTGGTCCGACGCCGCGGCCACACCTACGTCATCAACAAGAAGAACCCCCGCCTCAAGGCCCGCCAGGGCTGAGCGCTCCCCATGGCCCCCGTATGGGGGCCATGGGGAGCGCTGCCGTGCCAGCGCCGTTGTCGAGCGCGGCGCCCGCCCCTAGGCTAGGGCCGTATGGCGTCGGGCTCCCTGTTCCCGCGCGGCGCAGGAAGGACGAGGGATGCACACGAGGATCCAAGGCCAACGGGTCGTGGTCTCCGCCGTCACCGCCGCCGCAGCGGCGCTGTGGATCGGAGGGATCGCCGGCTGCGCCTCCGACAACGGCAACACCGACGCCGACTACGTCAAGGTCTGCAAGGATCCCGCCACGGGGGAGCGCGTCGAGGACAAGAAGTGCGACGACGACACGGGCCCGGCCTCCCACTCCCACTCCCACCCCCACTGGGTCTACATGCCGATCTCGCGCGGCTCCTCGGTGAGCGCGCCCGGGGTCGGGCAGAAGGTGCCCTCGGGGTACAGCGACTCCAAGCCGTCGTCGAGCAGCAAGGTCACCACCTCGGACCGCTCAGGGGGCTCCTACTCGCGGGGCTCGGGCACCCGCCACGGGGGCTTCGGCTCGGGCTCCAAGGGCGGATCGGGGTCCTGAGTGCAGCGCGTCCCATCCTCACCGCGCCCCGGGTGGCGCGACACCATCGCCCACCAGGGCCTCGTCTTCTCCGAGACCACCGACCCCGCCACGGGGATCAGCACGAGCTACTGGAACGAGTTCGCCTGCTACGAGCTGACCATGGACGAGGTCGACCTCCTGGAGCGCACCAGCGAGAACCTCCACATGATGGCCAAGGACGCCGCCGGCTTCCTCGCCGAGGAGTCGCTCAAGCCGGGCTCGCCCTTCAACCTGGGCATCCCGCGAGAGGCCATCGAGTACGCCACGGTCTCCCTCGACCGCGACGACCCCTCGCTCTACTCGCGCTTCGATCTCATCTACTCGGGCAACGACGGGCGGCCGCCCCGGATGCTGGAGTACAACGCGGACACCCCCACGGGGCTGGTGGAGGCCGCCCTCATCCAGTGGTACTGGCACGAGGACGTCCATCTGAAGGCGGGCGTGACCGGCATCGACCAGTGGAACGGCATCCACGAGGAGCTCATCGCCCAGTGGGGCCGCATCGACGACCACCTCGGGCGCCTCCACGGCCTGCGCCCCCACATGTACCACTTCGCCTACACCGACGCCGATGACTCCGGCGAGGACCTCATGACCACGGGCTATCTCATGGACACCGCCATCCAAGCGGGCCTGACCAGCACTCTCGTGGAGATGAAGCAGCTCGGGCTGGACAGGGAGACCGCCCGCTTCACCGATGGGAAGAACAGGCACCTGGAGGCCATCTTCAAGCTCTACCCGTGGGAGGAGATGATGTTCGAGGAGTTCGGCCCCGCGATCTGCGCGCTCAAGCCGGACTACTGGTTCCAGCCCGCCTGGACGATGTTCCTGTCCACCAAGGCGCTCAGCGCGGCGCTGTGGCACCTCTACCCGAACCACCCCAACCTCATCCCCACTTACATGTACCCCGATGAGGCCCGCGCCCGACACGACACGATGGGCATGTCCGAGTACGTCATCAAGCCCCTGCACGCCCGCGAGGGCGCGAACATCGAGCTGCACGGGGAGGGCCGGCACATCGTCCAGCCCGGCGGCTGGGGCATCGAGGGCTATGTCATCCAGGAGTTCTGCAAGCTCCCCGACTTCACCGGCTCCGACCACCTGCACAACCGCCCGGTCCTGGGCACATGGATGGTGGGCGACGAGTGCTACGGCCTGGGCATCCGCGAGTCCGACGGCCCCATCACGGACTACTACTGCCGGTTCGTGCCCAACCGGATCCGCCTCTAGGCGCCGGGAGCAGTGCTGGCACCCGGGTCGACGACGCCGCCGCGCCCTCCGCGCGAGGGCGGGGGCGCGCGTGGGACCGCGGCCGGCAGCGCGCGCTCAGGCCCGGGCGATCCGGGTGGCGGCGCGGCTGGCGGCCCGCGCCTGAGCGTCCTCCAGGGATCCGCGCTCGCCCTGTCGGCCACGGCGCCGTGGTACTCGATCATGGTGACCGCGCCGCTCATCGCCGCGCTGGTCGGCTCGGGCACCGCCGTCGTCTACCTCCTGGCGGCGATCCCCGCCGCCCTCGTGGCCGCGGGCATGAGCGCCAACGACCGGCGCGACCCGCACAAGGGCAGCGTCTACACATGGGTGCGGCGCGCCCTGCCGCGCACCGGGTGGTTCGCGGGCTTCTGCCTGGCCGCCACCGGAGTCATCGCCACCTCCGGCATGGCCTACGTGGCCGCCGACCTTCTCGCCCCCGCAGCGCCGGCGGCGCTCAAGGCGGCCCTGGCGGCGGTGCTCACCGCGCTCGCCGCCCTCATCGACCTCTACGAGTTGCGGCTCATGGCGGCCCTGCAGTACCTCGCCGTCATCGCGGGGCTCGGGGCGACGATCGTCTGCGCCGGGCTCGTGGCCGGGGGCGGGGTGCGCCTGGCGCCCATGACTGGCTCGCCCCTCGACTGGTTCCACGCGGTGCTGCTGGCGGTCTTCGCCTACTGGGGCTTCGACGCGATCTTCGCGCTCACCGATGTCACGGGCGCAGGCGCGCCGCAGCGGGTCACCGCGCTGACGATGCTGGGGCTCATGGGGTTCTTCGCCGTGGGCGGGACGGCGTACAGCGCCGTCGACCCCGCTCCCGTGACGGGGCATCTGGTGGTGCGCGTCGCGGTGGTCTCCTCGGCGATCATGAGCCTGGGCTCCACCCTCGTGCCGACGGCGCGCGGGATCGAGGCGATGGCCGACGCCCGCCAGGTCCCCTCCTGGGCGGGCCGCCTGCGCTCCACCTCCTGGACGACGGCGGTGGTCACGGCCGCCTCGGTCGCCTGGACGGGCCTGCTCTTCGTCTCCGAGGGGCTCTTCACAGACACGGTGGAGGCCCTCAGCGTGCTCGTGGGCCTGTACTTCGCGGCGAGCTCGCTCATCGCCGCGATCCACGCCCGCTCCCGGCGCGAGCGCCGGATCCAGTCGGTGGCGGTGGCCCTCATGGTCGTCATCACGGCGGCGGTGGCGATCCAGATGCTCGATCCGGGCTACGGGACGACGGCGGTCTGTGGCGTCGGCGGGGTGGGGCTCATCGTCGTCGGGCTCAGCGCCCTCGGTGCGGCGGGAGCGCTGCGCTATGGGAGGCCCGACGGCGGGGCGGGCGGAGGCCGCCCCGACTCGGAGGGGCGCCGCGCGGCTGGGTAGGCTGCGCAGTACGACTGCACCCGTGACCGCGACGGCTCCCGCCACGCCGTCGGCGCCCTCCCCCGCCGCCCCGGCATCGTCCACGCAGTCACGGGGGCGCTGGCCCGGCGCGGCGGGAACATCACCGAGTCCTCGCAGTTCGGGGACGAGGAGTCGGGCCTGTTCTTCATGCGGGTCCAGGTGCTCACCACCGTGCCGCGCGTGGAGCTGGAGAAGGACCTGGCCGAACTGGCCGGCGAGTACGAGATGGAGTGGAGCCTCGATGAGGTGGGGCGCGCCATGCGCACCTTCATCATGGTCTCCAAGGAGGGGCACTGCCTGACCGACCTGCTCTTCCGGGCCCGCAGCCAGGGGCTGCCGGTCGACGTCGTCGGCGTGGTGGGCAACCACGAGACGCTGCGGGACGTCGCCGAGTTCTACGGCGTCCCCTTCCACCACATCCCGGTCACCAAGGAGACCAAGGAGGCCGCCGAGGCCGAGCTGCTGGGGCTCGTGGACGAGCTCGGCGTGGAGCTCGTCGTGCTCGCGCGCTACATGCAGATCCTCTCGGAGTCCCTGTGCGAGAAGCTGCGCGGCAACGTCATCAACATCCACCACTCCTTCCTGCCGTCCTTCAAGGGCGCCAAGCCGTACCACCAGGCGCACGCGCGCGGGGTCAAGCTCATCGGCGCCACCGCCCCTCATCCCTGCTCTCGCGCCGCCATCACTGGACACGAAGAAGGAAAGGAGCCGACATGAAGGTTCGTGCCTCGATCCGGTCCCTGGCCAAGCAGCCGGGGTCCAAGGTGGTCCGACGCCGCGGCCACACCTACGTCATCAACAAGAAGAATCCCCGCCTCAAGGCCCGTCAGGGCTGAGGGTGACCACCACCCACGCAGGGCCGGGATGCGTCTCAGCACGCATCCCGGCCCTTCTTTTCCTCAGTATCGACATCAGTCGCCGAGGATCGATGGCACGTCAACCACAATCATCCCTCTCGCGCCATGACGCGGAAAACCACGGGGGCAGGTGCACCCAGAACCTTGCCGCTCAACAACCGGAAATGTTTCTGCAACATGCCAGGCATTGCCTATAAACGTCCGTCGTGCGCGGACAAGCTCGCGCCTATGCGCCCGCTCCGGATCCATCTCTGGGAGAGCCCCAATGCACCTCACCCCTCGTGAGCAGGAGAAGCTACTCATCGTCGTCGCCGCAGACCTAGCGCGAAGACGCAAGGACAGGGGTATCCGGCTCAATCACCCCGAGGCAGTCGCCTACATCACCGCTGAGATCCTCGAGGGGGCCCGCGAAGGGCGCACGGTCACGGATCTCATGGCCTACGGGACCACGCTGCTGACCTACGACGACGTCATGGAGGGAGTCCCCGAGATGATCCGCGCGGTCCAGGTGGAGGCGACCTTCCCCGACGGAACCAAGCTCGTGTCCGTTCACGACCCGATTCGCAGGAGCCTGCCATGATCCCCGGGGAGTACCGACTCGCAGGCGGCACCATCACCATCAACGAGGGCCGCCCCACCCTCCGTCTCGACGTCCTCAACACCGGGGACCGCCCCATTCAGGTCGGTTCGCACTTCCACTTCGCCGAGGTCAACCCCGCGCTGTCCTTCGACCGGCGGGCCGCTCGTGGCTTCCGCCTCGACATTCCAGCCGGAACCGCGGTTCGCTTCGAGCCGGGCGACTCCCGACCAGTCCACCTGGTGGCGCTGGCGGGAGCGCGACGGGTCTTCGGTCTGGCAGGCGAGACGAACGGCCCGGTCGAGGGCTGAGAGCACAGGAGCACATCATGAGCAAGGAACTCAGCCGCCGGCAGCATGCCGCCTTGTACGGCCCCACCACCGGGGACGCCGTCCGTCTGGCCGACACCGACCTCTTCGCCCAGATCGAGCGGGACCTGACCCACCGTGGTGACGAGGCCGTCTTCGGAGGCGGCAAGGTCATCCGTGACGGTATGGGCCACAACGGCCAGCGCACGCGGGACGAGGGCATCCCCGACACCGTCATCACCAACGCGATCATCATCGACTACACCGGCATCTACAAGGCCGACGTTGCCATCCGCGACGGCGTTATCAGCGCTATCGGCGCTGCGGGCAACCCGGACATCATGGACGACGTCGACATCGTCATCGGCGCCTCCACGGAGGTGATCGCCGGAGAGCACCGCATCCTGACGGCCGGGGGCATCGACTCCCACATTCACTTCATCTCCCCCACCCAGGTCGCCACCGCCCTGGCCTCAGGCGTGACCACCATGATCGGCGGAGGGACGGGACCGGCCGACGGCACCAACGCCACCACGATCACTCCCGGGGCCTGGCACCTGGCCCGCATGCTTCAGGCCGTCGAGGACTTCCCCATGAATATCGGCCTGCTGGGCAAGGGCCACGCCTCGGCCCGGGAACCTCTGGCCGAGCAGCTGCGCGCCGGCGCGGTCGGCTTCAAGATCCATGAGGACTGGGGCGCCACGCACGCCGTCATCGACGAGGCCCTCAAGGTCGCCGACGAGTTCGACGTGCAGGTCGCCATCCACACCGACACGCTCAACGAGTGCGGCTTCGTCGAGGACACCCGCCGCGCGATCGGCGGGAGGGTCATCCACACCTTCCACACCGAGGGCGCCGGCGGCGGTCACGCCCCCGACATCATCACCCTGGCGCAGGACCCCAACATCCTGCCGTCCTCGACCAACCCGACGCTGCCCTTCACGCGCAACACCGCTGAGGAGCATCTCGACATGCTCATGGTGTGCCACCACCTCAACCCCGCCATCCCGGAGGACGTCGCCTTCGCCGACTCGCGCATCCGACCGGAGACGATCGCGGCCGAGGACGTGCTGCACGACCTGGGCGTGTTCTCGATGACGTCGTCGGACTCCCAGGCCATGGGGCGCGTCGGCGAGGTCGTCATCCGCACCTGGCAGGTGGCCGACCAGATGAAGAAGGCTCGCGGCAGGCTCGCCGGGGACCCGGAGGGCGGCGACAACCTGCGCATCAAGCGCTACGTGTCGAAGTACACGATCAACCCGGCCCGCACCAACGGGATCGCCGAGGTCGTGGGCAGCGTGGAGGTGGGCAAGTGGGCCGACCTGGTGCTGTGGGAACCCGCCTTCTTCGGGGTCAAGCCGTCCCTGATCCTCAAGGGCGGCCAGATCGCCTCGGCGGTCATGGGCGACGCCAACGCCTCGATCCCCACCCCCGAGCCCACGCTCATGCGCACCATGTTCGGCGGCTACGGGGCGGCGCCGGCGTCGAACTCGATCACCTTCATGTCCCAGGCGGCCATCGATGCGGGAGTGCCCCAGAGCCTGGGGCTGCGCAAGAAGATCTGCCCGGCCCGCGGGGTCAGGCGGCTGACGAAGGCGGACATGGCCTTCAACGACGCCACTCCGGCGCTCACCGTCGATCCCGAGACCTACGAGGTCACCGTCGACGGCGAGAAGGTCACCTGCGAGCCCGCCCACGTCCTGGCCATGGCCCAGCGCTACTTCCTCTTCTGACCCCTCACCCCTGGAGCCTTCATGATTATCGAGTCCATCTCAGGCAATATCCACGACCTGCCCGGCGAGGAGCTGGAGGGCGTGCACGTGGAGAACGTGGTCCTCCCCCTGGCCGACCTCACGAAACGCATCCAACGAGTGCGCTCCGACCACGGCACCGAGCTCGGCATCCGGCTCGCGCCGGGCGCACCGGACCTGCGCGAGGGCGACATCCTGCTTCGCAACGAGCGCGGGATCGTCGTCGTGCGCCTGGAGCCCACCGATGTTCTGGTCATCGCGCCCGCCACGGTGCGCGAGATGGGGGTCGTCGCCCACAACCTGGGCAACCGGCACCTGCCCGCCCAGTTCTTCGGCCCGGAGGAGCCCTTCCCGGACCTTGAGGGGCATGACGGCGTCATGGTCATCCAGTACGACCACACCGCCGAGCACTACCTGGAGCACCTGGGTGTGCGTCACGCGCGGATGGAGCGGTCCATGCCCGTCCCCTTCCGTCATGCCGAGCACACTCACTGACACTCCCGCCCCACAGTGGGGCGAGCCCGCCGGCTGGCAGCTGCCGCTGGCCCAGCTGTGCGACTCCGCGCTGCCCACGGGTGCCTTCTCCCACTCCTTCGGGCTGGAGACCTACATCTGCGAGGGCGTCGTGGACGGTGAGGCCTCCTTCGTGTCCTGGCTGCGCGCGCTCGTGTTCACCCAGCTGACCTTCTCCGAGGGGCTGGGGCTGCGGCTGGCCTTCGAGGCAGTGGCGGCCGATGACTGGGAGGCGATCGCGCACCTCGATGCGCTTCTCGTGGCTCAGGCGGTGCCGATCCAGGTGCGCCGGGCCGGGGTGACGATGGGGCGGAGGATGCTCACCATCGCCCGCCTGGCCCTGGAGGGCACCGACGGCGGCAGGCTGCTGAGCCGATACGCGGCGCTCATCGACACCGGGGTCACCGGGAACGCCGGGGACACCGGGGGCACCAAGGGCAGCGGTGGCTGCCGTTCCCACCCCGCCATCGTGCTGGCGATCGCCGGCTACGCGCTGGGGGCGCCGCCGGCGGCGGTCGCGGCGGCCTACCTCCAGTCCAGCGTCATCTCGCTGACGCAGAACGCTGTACGAGCCATCCCCCTGGGGCAGGACGCCGGTCAGCGCGCCATCGCCTCGGTGCGCGGCGACGTCCGCGCCGCGGTCAGGCGGATCGGGGGCCTCGATGAAATGGACCTGGGGGCCGCCGCACCCGGGATCGAGATCAGCCAGATGCGGCACGAGCGCCAGCGGGCCCGCATGTTCATGTCCTGAAAGACCTTCCTGAAGAGCCAGTGAGGAGATTCTCATGTCAGCAGCAACCAGCCAGCAGCACGCGGACGCGCCCGAGCAGCCGGCGCACCGTTCCCACCCCGGCCCGGTCCGGATCGGGGTGGGCGGCCCGGTGGGGGCGGGCAAGACCCAGCTCATCGAGCGCATCACCCGGGCCATGAGCCAGGAGGTCTCCATGGCCGCCGTCACCAACGACATCTACACGATCGAGGACGCCAAGATCCTCGCAGCCCAGGGGGTCCTGCCGGTGGACCGCATCGTCGGGCTGGAGACCGGGGGCTGCCCGCACACGGCCATCCGTGAGGACACCTCCATGAACGAGGCGGCGATCGCCGAGCTGGTGGAGCGCCACCCGGACCTGGAGGTGGTATTCGTGGAGTCGGGAGGCGACAACCTCTCGGCCACCTTCTCCCCCGAGCTGGTCGACTTCTCCATCTACGTCATCGACGTCGCCCAGGGCGAGAAGATTCCTCGCAAGGCCGGTCAGGGGATGATCAAGTCCGACCTGTTCGTCATCAACAAGACGGACCTGGCCCCTCACGTCGGCGCCGACCTGGCGGTCATGGAGGCCGACTCCAAGGTGTTCCGGGGTGACAAGCCCTTCTGCTTCACCAACCTCAAGACCGACGAGGGCCTGGAGCAGGTCATCGAGTGGATCCACCATGACGTGCTCATGACGGACCTGGAGTCGTGAGCACCACCGGCGAGCTGCACCTGCGGATCGCCCGGGGCGGGGACCGGAGTATCGCCGTCGAGCAGTACCACCGGGGAGCACTGAGGGTTTTCCGCCCGCTGTACCTCGATGAGAGCGGGCAGGTGACCTACTACGTGGTCAATCCCGGAGGCGGGTACCTGGACGGCGACTCCTATCTCACCGAGGTCGAGGTCCTCCAGGGGGCCTCGGCGGTGCTGACGACCCAGGCGGCCACGAAGATCTACCGCACCCCCACCTGCCCGGTCCACCAGGACACCCGGGTGAGCCTGGGGCCCCGGGCCGTGCTGGAGCTCGTTCCCGACCAGGTCATCGCCTACCGGGAGTCCTCCTACCGGCAGACCACCCTGGTTGAGATGGACCCGACGGCGACCTTCATGTCCCTGGAGGTCCTCACCCCCGGATGGGCCCCGGACGGTTCAGCCTTCGGCTACGACTGCCTGCGGATGCGCACTGACATCCGTGTCGGTGGGCGGTGCGCCGTCGTCGACAACCTGCGCCTGGTCCCCGGTGAGGCCGGGCTGGCGGGGCTGGGAGGCCTGGAGGGGCACAGCCACCTGGCCTCCTTCACGGCGCTCGACGCCCGGGTCGATGACGCCCTCGTCAATGAGGTGGCCCAGATGCTGGAGGTCGACGACGTGCGCGGCGCAGTGACGCGGGTGCAGGGACCCGGCTTCATCGCCCGGGCGCTGGGCGATGACACGACTCGTCTGACCGATCTCATGCTCGACATCAGCGAGCTTCTGCGCAGCCGGTGGTTCGGCGCGCCGAGGCTCAACCTGCGCAAGTACTAGCAACAGCCCGCTCGCCTGGGCGGCGGGCACCTCCCGAGTCTCTATCGATCGGAGCCCCTCATGCCTGAGTCACCTGTTCATCAGTCCCACCGCCCGGCTGACGGACCGGGTACCTCGGCCGTCCCGTCGATCGTCTCGTCCGGCGTGGGCGCGCTGGGGCGCGGGGTGGGGCAGATCTTCTTCCAGCCCCGTGCGCTCACCGGATTGCTCATCGTGGCCGGCATCGCCGTCTACTCACCGCTCATGGCTTTTCAGGTGGTCCTCGGGACGACGGTGTCAACGGTGGCGGCCAGGCTGCTGGATCTGCGTGTGCGTGACGGACTCCAGGGCTACAACGGGGCGCTGGTGGGAGCAGCGGCCTGGGCCGCTATGGGGGTTTTCTGGCCGGCGACGCTGGTCACCGTGGTCGGGGCGGCAGCGTGCCCCGCGGTCCACCGCGCCCTGGAGCGCGCCCTCGCCCCGGTCGGGCTCCCGGCGCTCACGGCTCCTTTCTGCATCGTCTCCGGACTGCTGACCGCTCTGCTCAGGGCGATCGATGCGCCGATGGTGCCGGATCCGGCGCCGGTCAGTGGGGCGACGGCCTGGCTGGTCCCGGAGGCGGTGCTGACGGGAGAGTCCCAGGTGGTGCTCGTCGATTCCTGGGTCGGCGGGGTGCTGATCCTGGCAGGGCTGTTCATCGCCGGGTGGAGAGTCGGGGCAGCGGCGCTGCTGGGCAGCGTCGTCGGGACGGCAGCAACGCTGGCGCTCGTTCCCGCCGGCCAGGCGGCGCACGGACTGGGCGGATACTCGCCGTGCCTGACGGCGATCGCGATCGGCGTCGTCCTCCTGCCTCCCGGGAGGCGGGCCTGGGTGCTGGCGGTGGTGGGATCGGTGCTGACCGTCGTCGTGGACCGGGTTTTCACGGAGATCCCGGTGCCGACCTACACCTGGCCCTTCATCGTGACCACCTGGCTGATGCTCGCCGTCGTCAAGTGGCGCGAGCGCCGACTAGGCTGAGGCCATGGCTCATTCCACGGCGCACACCGACTCCGCCGCCCACCTGGTCCTGTCCCTGTCCTGCCCCGACCGCCCGGGGATCGTCCACGCGGTCACCGGGACGCTGGCGCGCCGCGGCGGGAACATCACCGAGTCCAAGCAGTTCGGGGACTCCTCCACCGGCCTGTTCTTCATGCGGGTCCAGGTGCTCACCACCGTGCCGCGCGTGGAGCTGGAGAAGGACCTGGCCGAGCTGGCCGGCGAGTACGAGATGGAGTGGAGCCTCGATGAGGTGGGGCGCGCGATGCGCACCCTCATCATGGTCTCCAAGGAGGGGCACTGCCTGACCGACCTGCTCTTCAGGGCCCGCAGCCAGGGACTGCCGGTCGACGTCGTCGGCGTGGTGGGCAACCACGAGACGCTGCGGGACGTCGCCGAGTTCTACGGGGTGCCCTTCCACCACATCCCGGTCACCAAGGAGACCAAGGAGGCCGCCGAGGCCGAGCTGCTGGGGCTGGTGGACTCCCTCGACGTCGAGCTGGTGGTGCTGGCCCGCTACATGCAGATCCTCTCCCCCGCCCTGTGCGAGCGGCTGCACGGGGGCGTCATCAACATTCACCACTCGTTCCTGCCGTCCTTCAAGGGGGCGCGTCCTTACGCCCAGGCGCACGAGCGCGGGGTCAAGCTCATCGGGGCGACGGCGCACTACGTGACAGCGGACCTCGATGAGGGGCCGATCATTGAGCAGGACGTGACGCGGGCCGGGCACGAGGACTCGGTGTCCGTGCTGCAGGCCAAGGGGCAGGACGTCGAGCGCCGGGTGCTGGCGCAGGCGGTGCGCTGGCACACCGAGCACCGGGTGCTGCTCAACGGGCACCGCACCGTCGTCTTCGCCTGAGCAGGGGCGGGGTGGGGTGGCCCGTCACCGTCCAGATAGAGACCGGACGGTGACGTGGGCGACTCGGATGGCACAAAGTGCCGGAGCGCTGGCGATGCACTTCCCCGTGAGGTTGTGAAAGCGGCTGGTGGAATCTGTACTGTCTCCTCACTGCTGAGGCACTCGCTCGGGCGGGAACCCGGGGCAGGCTGGTGGTCCAGGAGGCGAGGGGGCCGAAGGGATGGGGCGTGACGGGAGTGGTGTCCACAGCGCTGACATTAACCCCGAATCGGGGCTGCACACCCGAGAGAAACCGCAGGATTCCAACGATCCCTGCTGGGTGCACTGACGCCGAGCCCGTTAATGTCAGCACTGTGGACACCAGGCCGCGCAGGAGCGAGAGTCCGTGGGTATTGCAGCAGTGCCCGGCGTCTCCGTCACAAGTCCGCCCGACCGACTTCTGACCGACGTCTGTGCTGGGGCCTGGAGGCTATGACCCGACGCCGGCTCCGCCTTGAGTCTCGCCTCGAGTTGGCCTGCTCCACGAGGGTCGGGATCCACTGAACAAGGGTTGTGCGCACTGCACGAAGGCCCCACCTACCCGAAGTGCACCCGACCCTCGTCCAGTAGCACCCCACCCCTCGTGCAGTGCGTCCAGACGACGCCGTAAGCCACCACACTGACCGGGTCAGCCTCTCTCCGGCAGACTGAAGCAACAGCTCTCCCATCCGGCAGACGCATACCACCGGTGTCTTGAGATGTCATGACATCCGAAACTCTCAGAAGCCATGAGACAACACAGCGGCTGGTGGAATCGTGCGAGGTCAGGTGGCCGAGTGTGAGCACGGTTCACGCAGCCACCATGACTCTCCCTGGTCCCGGTCACGGTCACGGTTGTGGGCTGATGACGCGAGAGGCGCCGCCCTCCTCGGGGAGTCCCGTTTCGGGTTTTCCACAGAGTGTCCTCGGGGCCTGGTTTGGGGACGTTGGGGCAGGTAATGTCAATGCACCGTCTGGACGGGCAGTGTCGCCCGGCCGGGCGGGGTATGGAGTTGTTTCGGTGGCGAGGAGGCTTCCGTGATGAGTACGTCCCTACAATCCGCTGCGCCCGTGGGTGTGCGGCGTCCTGCATCCGGCTCTAGCCAGATCGCCATCTTGGAGCGCCGCCCTGCCGCGCACAGCCGCCGGAGAGGCGTGGCCGGACTGGTGGCGGTGTGTGTGCTGGCGCTGGGGGTGGCGGCCTGCTCGGTGAGGGACGCCAAGGCTGAGGCCAGCGCGAGCGCCAGTGCCAGCGCGTCGGCTGCTGTTGCTCGGGCTGAGAAGGGCATCGCCGACGCCAACGCGAGTGCGACCGCCTCCCGAGAGGCCGCCCTGACCCCTGAGCTGCGAGCCAAGCGAGACGCCGCCCTGGCCGAACCTGCACCGGCCAAGCCCCAGCAGATGAACGAGGAGAGCCCCGAAGGGGCTGCTTCCAGCGTCCGCTACTTCCTCGAGCTCTACCGCTACGCCTTCATGACCGGCAACACCACCGAGTTCGCCGCCATGAGTGACGACCGCTGCAAGTTCTGCAAGTCCACCATCGACGATGCCAACGACATCCACAGCAAAGGAGGATGGGCCGACAAGTGGGACCAGGAAATTGTCAGCATGACTTACTACGATAAGCTCGAAGGATACGAATACAACAGAGTCAAGGTAATCGTCAACTACGGAGCAATGGCCTCCTACTATGGCGACGGGCAAAATCCGACCACCTCTGAACCCTCCGAGGGAAAAGTACTGAATGTCGCAGTCCGATACAGCAATAAACGCTGGATGATAGGTACTGTCGAGGTGGAACACAAGTGAACACAGGATCGCAAGCTATCGTAAGCACTGTTGCGTCGATTCTGATTGTCGCCTCACCCATCACTGTAGCGGGCCACGACAACCAACCTCCACCACAAACAGAAGTAGACTCTAAAAACATCCCCAATGGAACCGAATTCTATGGAGAAGTAACCGAGCAAGTAACCGAAGGAGGATCATCGGATTCTGGTGAGCCTCCGTCTCAGGATCATCCGACTGTGACAGCCTCGGACCCGTCGATGTGGGATGAGCAGCCTCACCACGAGTGCTCACCTAAGAAAAACAAAAATGAGTCGTCAGACTATGCATGCCGCATGTCAGGCGTCAACCGCTCCGTCAAACCCGCCGAGCCCGCCGGCGGCGGTGATCCTCGTACGATCACAATCACCACCCGCGAGGCCGCCACCCTCATCGCTCAAGGCTCGGGTATCACGCGTCAGCCCCCGGGCCCCAAGGTCATCATCTCCAAGGCCTTCATCGTCTACACCAACCCCGCCGTGCGCTACCAGACCACCACCATCCTGGGCACCCCCATCGAGGTCGAGTTCACCCCGGTCTCCTACACCTGGAACTGGGGAGACGGCACCACCACAACCACCACCGACCCAGGCGCCCCCTACCCCCACCAGACCGTGACCCACCACTACCAGCACACCGCCACCGGCGTCACCACCACCCTGACCACCACCTGGACCACGAGGTTCCGCCCCCAAGGCGACACCCAGTGGCGACCCATCGAGGGCACCATCACCACCACCGAGACCTCCACCCCCTACGACCTCGTCCGCATCATCACCTACCTCACCGACGACGCCGAAGAAGCCCAAGGCCACTAACCCCCACACCTCAACACACACCCAGCACCCACTCACACCACAGCCAGCAGCTAATCCCAAGACCCCAACACACCTGGCCGGAGGACTAGGCCTCCATCCCACTCCACAAACGGTGTCACAATCGGCGACTTTATGGGGGTACCCCTGGCCGACGATCGTCGCACTCCGGTGCGTATGCGCTGGCCGGAGCCCTACAGGCCAGGGCACACCAGCCAACGGACGGCCTAAACGTCGCCAAACGTGACACCAAGACCCCACAACACACGGTCGGAGAGCACACCGCCAATTCACACCCTTATCCCACGAACACGCGGACTGACCTACAAATTCACCAGTCGCAGGCAGGAGTCGCGGCCACGTGACATAGGACGTCACATGACGAATCACAGCCCTCCCCTTAGCTATCCAACAGAGAGCAAACGCGCCCGACACCCTTACTCGACGGGATCTCCCGGCGGAGCTTAGGGTGCGTTGAGTAGAAACTCAGCAGCCGACGAAACTGCACGTAACTCATCGGCAGCCCCGAGATCGGAAGATAGTAGCGCCTTCCGCGCGAGTCCTTGATCACGACACACTCTTGGAGGTTGACGACTCCCCGCCCCTCCACCTGAGGTTTCATAGACCAGTCGACGAACGCCCTGTACTGACTATATGGAGAAATAAGTAGCCCTTCGGGAGTCAGCCTCCATGCAGCACTTCCAGGAGCCGATCGAGGCACCCCATTAATGGCCAATAAGACAAAGAACACTGCGGCTGCACCGATAAGCAGTCCATCGGAGTATGGTCGGCGAGGAACGTCGACATACTGACCAACACATATTGCAAGTAAGGCACCCAGGAAAAGCCCGACAAGACAAGCCCATTCACATACTGCCGGAGTTGACGACGGAACGAATTCAACCCCCTCAGTCGACAGCCTCGCCCACAGCCGGTGAGGCCTATCAACATCTTCCAGTACAGAACCCTTCACAACATTCTGCGCCAGAAATATAACGCAAAACGTCAAGAACAGGACGAGAATAGACCATAGAGAGCAGTACCACAGAAATAGTGAGTAAACCACAGAGAGAACACTGCCGTAGAAAAAAAGGCTAACCTCGCGAGCCCGAGCCCGGTCTCCGCGCTCACAGTCGACAATCTGGTCAAACATCACATACATAATATTGACCGCACCACCTTGGCAACACGTAGACCAGAACCTACACCTTCGATCATTGATCGAATTTCGAGCAACTCACCTGCGATCAAGATCATGCGGCACCCAAGAATAGAGCCTCCTCCACCCGCTCCAAAGGAGTCAGCAACATGACGCCGCGTTCAGTTCTCATACAGCAATGCTATCGAGATTACTGACAAAACACTGCAATTCTGAACAGGCGGTCCGTGAACCGAGTCACCTGTATCCAATGCGCCGGCGCGGTGTCGTTGCGGCTCACCTCCCACTGAAACTGGTACAGGCGAGACGGTACCTTGCACCCGGTTCTCCCGATGTGTTCAGACCCGCCACGTAGCCTGACATCATGGCGACTCTTGAGATGCTCATTGACGTCCTGTCCCGATCCCGCGAGCGCTTCGACCGCGCCTTCGATGGTGTCACGCTCGAGCAGGCCAACACCCGGCCCGCCCCGGACCTGGCACCCCGCATCGACTCCCTGACCTGGCTGGCCTGGCACACGGCTCGCGAGCTCGACATTCAGGTCGCGCCCCTGGCGGGCGTCGAACCCGTCTGGGTCACCGGCGGCCACCGCGAGCGCTTCGCCCTGCCCCTGCCCGACGACACCGAGGACTGGCACCACACGCCCGAGCAGGCCGCCCAGGTCGTCGTCGGCGACCTCAGCATCCTCTTCGCCTACCTCGACGACGCCTACACACTCGCCACCATCTACCTGCGCTCCCTTACCCCGGAGGGGCTCGACGACATCGTCGACGAGTCCTGGGACCCGCCCGTCACTCGGGCTGTCCGCCTGGCCTCAGTCATTGACGACGCCGCTCAGCACTCCGGCCAGGCCGTCTACACCCGCCGTCTCCTGGGCCTGCCGGGCTAGACCCACAACCCACCCCGCACCACACGTTCGCCCCGACCTGGCGGTTCAGGTCGGGGCGAACGGCTCCCACATGACAAGAGTCTGCTGGTGCCCGCGTGGGCCGGTGGTGCGGGAGGATCAGGCGGCGGGCTCCACCGCCTCGCCGCGGCGCAGCACGGTGACGGGCCGCAGGTCCGCGTCGGTGACGACGACATCGGCCCACAGGCCCGCCCGCAGCGCCCCCACGGAGGAGTCGCCGAGGATCTGGGCGCCCTGGACGCTGGCGGCGTAGACGGCGTCGACCAGGTCGACTCCCCCCTGCCAGGTGGTGCGCACGACGTCGATGAGGTGGGCGGTCCCCCCGGCGATCGCGCCGCCCTCGGTGAGGCGGGCGACGCCGTCAGCCACGGTGACCGGCTGGGAGCCGAGCACGTAGTCGCCGTCGGCCATGCCGGCCGCCGCCATGGCGTCGGTGACCAGGACGACGTTGTCGCGCCCCAGCGTCTCGAACATGTCCAGGACGATGGCGGGGCTGAGGTGCACGCCGTCGCCGATCATCTCCAGGACGCACTCGCCGCGCTGGGCGGCCGCCAGGAACTCGGGCACGGGCCCGGGCGTGCGGTGGTGCATGGGGCGCATGCCGTTGAACAGGTGGGTGGCTGTCGAGCGCGGGGCGCGGACCGGCTGGCCGGCCTCGAGGCGTTCGGCGATGCGGGCGGCGGCGTCGGCCAGGGCGGCGCGCACGGGGGCGGCCTCGGAGTCGGTGTGCCCGAAGGAGGGCAGCGCCCCTCCTTCGATGAGGGCCGCGTTGACGCCGTCGTCACCGGTGATGCCGGGCTTCTCCGGGGCGATCGTCATGGTGACGACGTGCCCGCCGCCGAGCTCGATGAGCTCGCGGGTCAGGTCGGCGTCGGGGTCGATGATGTAGGTGGGGTCCTGGGCGCCGCAGCGCTCCACCGAGACGAAGGGCCCCTCGAAGTGGATGCCGGCGAGCTCGCCGTCCTCGCACAGCCCCGCCAGGACCCGGGTGCGTGCGCGCAGGACCTCGGGGGCGGCCGTCACGCAGGAGGCCACGAGCGAGGTGGTGCCGAAGCGGCGGTGCTCGAGCACGGAGACCATCGCCTGCTCGGCGGTCTCGGCGTTGGGGAAGGACTCACCGCCCCCACCGTGGCAGTGGACGTCCACCAGGCCCGGCAGGAGGTAGCCCCCCTCGGGTGCGGCCTGAGCCTGCTCGACGACGTCTGCGAAGCCGGCCCGGGCGGCCTGGTCAGCGGGCCCGACCCACGCGATGTGAGCTCCGGACAGGACGACCGCCCCGTCGTCGATGATGTGGTCGGGGGTGACGACGCGGCCCCGCAGTGCGCGGACCTGCATGGCTTCGTTGCTCATGAGTCGGATTCTGTCACCACTTCAGACATCAGACAACCTCCTTCGGGGCGTCTCCTCCCCCACACTGCGCGGGTGGTTTCGGCTCCACTCTGCTCACCCGGCCAGGCGCTGCTCCATGCGGGACACGGCCCGGTTGACGTCGCGCTCCACGCGGGCCGACGGCGCCGCCCCGCCCTTCCACAGCAGGCCCTCACCGACCGGCCGCACGGCGACGAGTCGGCCACGGTCCACCAGGATCGGGCGGAACATGCCGTTGCTCGCCGGGCAGATGAGGCGCTCACCGTCCTCATCGGTGAGGCAGGAGCGGTCCTTGTAGCCCACGTGCAGTTCGTCGAAGGAGCCCAGGAAGTGCGTGGCCTGCGCGGCGCTGCGGTGAGCGGACAGTAGGTCGGGCAGGTCGGCGCGCATGTAGAGCAGGCCGGTCTTCGGGGCCGACTCGCCGGGGCCGAGCGGGCGCAGACCTCCGCGGGCCCCGCCCTCGGCGACCGCGCGCACGAGCGGGACACGCGGCCGGACCGGCTCGCCGGCAGCATCAACCACGGCTGGGGCCTGCTCCTCCCCCAGCTCGACGGCGTCCTCCAGGGCGCGGGCGGCCTGCGTCTTGGGCAGTGTGGTCCAGCGGGCCAGGTCCTCGGCGCTGACCGGGCCGTGGCTGGTCGCGTAGCGGTAGGCGATGTGCACGCAGGCGGCGCGGTGACCGGTCCCGCCGTGGGCGACATCGGCCCCTGCGGGCCCGGAGTCAGCGTCGGGCAGGTCGCGTGCGTCCATGACGAGGTGCTCGTTGCCGGACCGCGGCCCCTGGACGAGGATCCCCTCGCGCTGGAGGCGCACCAGGAGGTGGCGGCGCCGGTAAGCCGAGACATCCTCGCCACGGAAGGCCTCCATGAGGCCCGCCTCCTGCCAGGCCGCCAGCAGCACCGAGCGCATCAGCGGGCCCTGGTCCTCGATGAGGCCCAGGGCCACCTCGGCAGCACGCTCGCACAGGGCGGTATCGACTCCGTAAGCCTTCTCGCTGTTCCGCACCCAGGCGTCGGTGCGGTGCATGAGGGCGGCCCGCAGCCAGTGGTGGTCGGCGGTGGTGGTGATGTGGACGGTGCCGCGCATGGGCCAGGAGCGCACCAGGTCGCCTCGTGCGAAGGCGGCCTCAACGTCGGCCGGGGTGGCGGCCGGGGCGCGCACGAGCAGGGCGTGCGGGACGGCGGAGACCTGCTGGCCCTGGATGGCGAGCTGGCGGGACACTGCCGCGACGACGTCGGGCGCGGCAGTGGCCGGGATGAGGCCCTGGGAGATGATGCGGGCCAGGCTCACCTCGGTCGGCAGCGGCACGGAGGAGGTGCGAGCGGCAGGCACGGCTGACTCCTCAGAACAGGCGGGAGCTCGGGTCGTCCATGCCGCGCATGGCGTCGTAGTCGAGGGTGACGCAGCGGATGCCGCGGTCCTCGGCCAGGACGCGGGCCTGGGGCTTGATCGTCTGGGCGGCGAACACGCCCTGGACGGGGGTCAGCAGCGGGTCGCGGTCGAGGAGCTCGAGGTAGCGGGTGAGCTGCTCGACGCCGTCGATCCCCCCGACGCGCTTGATCTCCACGGCCACGGAGCGGCCCTCGGCGTCCTTGGCCATGATGTCGACCGGGCCGATGGCGGTGGGGAACTCGCGGCGCACCAGGCGGTAGCCGGCGCCCAGGACCTCGATCTGCTCGGCCAGGAGCTCCTGGAGGTGGGCCTCGACGCCGTCCTTGGTGAGCCCGGGGTCCACGCCCAGCTCGTGGCTGACGTCGGAGATGGTCTCGAAGAGGCGGATGACGAGGCGGTCGTCGGTCTTGGTGGCGCTGACCTCCCAGACCTCGCGCACGCCGTCGGCCGCGGCCTCCTCGTCCGGCTCGGTGACGGCCAGTCGGGCCGGGGCGCTCATCCAGTTCAGGGGCTTGTAGGAGCCGCCGTCGGAGTGGATGAGGACCGAGCCGTCGGCCTTGAGCATGAGCACACGGGTGGCCCGGGGCAGGTGGGCGTCCAGGCGGCCGGAGTAGTCGACGGAGCAGGAGGCAATAACGAGGCGCACCCGTCCACCCTAGCGGGGTGGGCCCGGCCTCGGCGCGACACCGGGGCCGGCGGGCCTGAGCATCGTGTCACCCGAGGCGCACCCCTCCACTGTCCATGCACGGCGTGCGCACCGGATCGGACGTCGCGTCTCAGGCGTGACCCGGGGCCTGGGGACACGACGTCAGGCGAAGGCGGCACCCTGCTCCGCCGTCGAGAACGTACTTCGTGATCGAGGACTGCGTTCTCCTCCAGATGACTGGGAGGGGACCTCAGTGGTCTGGAGGAGAACGCAGTCCTCGGCTGAAAGGTACGTCGTCGATCCGGCCAGGAGGCCTCGTCTCCGTCCCGAAGGCCCCGCCCCGGCGGATCCGGCCGCCGGGCTCAACGACCAGCCGCAGCCACAGGGTTCATCGCCGAGCCCCGGCGTCGGGTCTCAGAAGAGCCGGGGCTGCTCGGGGGCGGCGGACTCCACCCAGGCGATCAGCGCCGAGTGGGACTCCTCCATCATGGCCAGGTCGAAGCCCTCGGGGCTGCGGGTGGCGTCCACGCAGTGCACCTCGACGACGCGCCCCTGCTCCCGGCGGCGCCGTGCCTCGGAGAGCTCCAGGTTCAAGCGGCTCCATGAGCGCGACGGCCTGGTGGAGAAGGACACGAGGCGGTACCACTCCAGGGAGTCGAGCCGGAAGGAGGCGACCCCGCTCAGCCAGCGCTGCGCCCCGCGGGGACGCAGGGCGCACTCGAAGGAGCCGACCTGCCCGGCCAGGTAGCGCAAACGCAGCAGGAACCCGCCTGCCAGCAGCACGAGGACGGTGACGGCAATCGCCACGACCATCCACACGTGCTGCCCCATGACTCAGGCCTCCGCGCCCTGCTTCACGTGGTCGGCGGCGATCGTGATGACATCGTGGTCCACGGAGCAGAAGCCGCCGGACACCTCGATACTGTGCATCTCGCCGTCGATGGGACTCAGTCGCACCGGACCGGCCCCCAGGACCGCCACGAGGGGCTGACGACCCGGCAGGATCCCCATCTCCCCGTTGATCAGGGGCACGGAGACCTGCGTCGCCTCACCGGTCCAGGCCTCGCCCGCCGGCGAGACCACCTCAACATGTAAGGCCATGTCCCCCTCCTTTCCTGTGCCCGGTTCTACCCGGATCCTAACGACTCAGGCGTTGAGCTCGGCGGCGCGACGCTCGAGGTCCTCGATGCCACCGATGTTGAAGAACGCCTGCTCCGGCAGGTGGTCGTAGTCACCCTCGCAGATGCGGCGGAAGGCCTCGATGGTCTCCGACAGCGGCACGGTGGAGCCGGCCACGCCGGTGAACTTCTCCGCCATGTAGGTGTTCTGGGACAGGAACTGCTCGATACGGCGGGCGCGGGCCACCGTCACCTTGTCCTCCTCGCCGAGCTCGTCGACACCGAGGATCGCGATGATGTCCTGAAGCTCCTTGTTCTTCTGGAGGATGGACTTCACGCGGGTGGCGACGTCGTAGTGCTCCTGGCCCACGTATCCGGGGGCCAGCAGGCGCGAGGTGGAGGTCAGCGGGTCCACGGCCGGGTAGATGCCTCGCGAGGCGATCTCACGGCTGAGCTCGGTGGTGGCGTCCAGGTGGGCGAAGGTCGTGGCCGGCGCCGGGTCGGTGTAGTCGTCGGCGGGCACGTAGATCGCCTGCAGGGAGGTGATGGAGTGGCCACCGGCGGAGGTGATGCGCTCCTGGAGCTGGCCCATCTCGTCAGCCAGGTTGGGCTGGTAGCCCACGGCCGAGGGCATGCGGCCCAGCAGCGTGGAGACCTCGGAGCCGGCCTGGGTGAAGCGGAAGATGTTGTCGATGAACAGCAGCACGTCCTGGTGCTGGACGTCGCGGAAGTACTCGGCCATCGTCAGGGCGGACAGGGCCACGCGCAGACGCGTGCCCGGCGGCTCGTCCATCTGGCCGAAGACCAGGGCGGTCTTGTCGAACACGCCGGCCTCGTCCATCTCGACGATGAGGTCGTTGCCCTCACGGGTGCGCTCGCCCACGCCGGCGAACACGGAGACACCGCCGTGGTTCTGGGCCACGCGCTGGATCATCTCCTGGATGAGGACGGTCTTGCCCACGCCGGCGCCGCCGAACAGACCGATCTTGCCGCCCTGCACGTAGGGGGTGAGCAGGTCGATGACCTTGATGCCGGTCTCGAACATCTGCTCCTTGGACTCGAGCTGGTCGAAGGCCGGGGGCTGGCGGTGGATGGGCCAGCGCTCGGTGATCTCCAGCTGCTCGCCGGGGCCGAGGTTGAGGACGTCGCCGGTGACATTGAAGACGTGGCCCTTGGTCACGTCGCCCACGGGCACGGAGATCGGCGCTCCGGTGTCGCGCACCTGCGTGCCGCGCACGAGGCCGTCGGTGGGCTTGAGGGAGATCGTGCGCACGATGTTGTCACCCAGGTGCTGGGCGACCTCCAGGGTGATCTCGTGGGGCTCCTCGCCGGCGCTGGTGGCCTGGACGGTCACCTTGAGGGCGTTGTACATCGCCGGGATCGCATCAGGCGGGAACTCGACGTCGACGACGGCGCCGATGATGCGGGTGATGCGTCCCGTCCCGGGGGTGGTGGTGTCAGCCATGTGCGTTCTTCCGTATCTTCCAGAGCTGAGAGGGGTCCTGCTCGGTGAGGTGAGTCTGTGTGGGGTTCTCGACGACGTCGGGGGCTGCCCGGCCTATTCGGACCCCAGGGCGTCGGCACCCGAGACGATCTCCGTGATCTCCTGGGTGATGTCGCCCTGGCGGGCCGCGTTGGCCAGGCGGGTGTAGGTGATGATGAGGTCCTCGGCGTTGTCCGTGGCCGTGTGCATGGCCTGCTGGCGGCTGGCCAGCTCGGAGGCGGCCGACTGCAGCAGGGCGTTGCGGATGCGCGACCCCATGTAGCGGGTCAGGAGGGCGTCGAGCACCTCGGAGGGCCCGGGCTCGAACTCGTAGAGCGGCATGGAGCTGCCGTGCTTGGCCGCCAGCTCCTTCTCCAGGGCCTCGTTGCCGGCGTCGTCGAGCTCGCCGGCCCCTTCGACGTCGACGACCTTGAGCGGCAGCATGCGACGTACCTCGGGGACCTGGGAGACCATCGAGACGTAGCGGGTGAAGACGATGTGGACCTCGGCGACGCCGCCGGCCTCGGCCGGCTGGAGGAAGTAGTCCAGCAGGGTGGTGGCCACCTCCTCGATGGCCTCATCGCAGGGGCGGTCCGACTGCCCGGTCCAGGAGAACTCGATCGGCGTGCCCCGGAAGCCGAAGTAGCTCTGGGCGCGCCGGCCGAAGGTGAAGATCACCGGCTCCTTGCCCTCCTTGACCAGCTCCTCGATGAGGCGGCCGGTCTCGCGCAGGATGGTGGCCGAGTAGGCGCCGGCCATGCCGCGGTCGGAGGTGACCACGAGGATCGCCACACGCTTGGTGTCGGTGCGCTCCTGAGTGATGGGATGCTCGAAGCGGGAGTAGGTTCCCAGCGCGGCCACCGCCTGGCTCAAGGCGTGATCGTAGGGCGAGGCCTCCTGCGCGTTGCGGCGCGCCTGCCCGATCCGGGACGAGGCGATGAGCTCCATCGCCCGGAACACCTTCTGGAGGGTCTGGGTCGATCGAATGCGCTGCTTGTAGACGCGCTGGTTTCCTGCCACGTCAGCCCCTCTTGACCACGAGCTGCTCGGTGGTCCTCTCGGCGGCGGGCTCCTCCTCGGGCTCGGCGACCTGGGCGCCCAGCATCTGCTCACCGGAGGCGAAGGTGCGCCGGAAGGCCTCGACGGCCTTGACCAGGGCCTCCTCGGTCTCGTCAGTGAGCTGGCCGGTGGACTCGATGGTGTCGAGGATGTCGGTGTTGCGCCGCAGGTGGTCCAGGAAGGCGGCCTCGAAGGGCAGGACGTCGGAGACGTCGATGTCGTCGAGGTATCCCTTGGTGCCGGCCCAAACACTGGCGACCTGCTCGGCCACCGGGTAGGGCGTGTACTGGGGCTGCTTGAGCAGCTCCATGAGGCGCTCGCCGCGGGTGAGCTGGGCGCGGGTGGCGGCGTCCAGGTCGGAGGCGAACATGGCGAAGGCCTGCATGGAGCGGTACTGCGCCAGCGTGATCTTGAGGGTTCCGGCGACCTTCTTCATGGCCTTGACCTGGGCGGCGCCGCCCACGCGGGACACGGAGATGCCGACGTCGACGGCGGGGCGCTGGTCGGCGTTGAACAGGTCGGACTGGAGGAAGATCTGCCCGTCGGTGATGGAGATGACGTTGGTGGGGATGTAGGCCGAGACGTCGTTGGCCTTGGTCTCGATGATCGGCAGCCCGGTCATGGAGCCCGCCCCCAGCTCGTCGGAGAGCTTGGAGCAGCGCTCCAGTAGGCGCGAGTGGAGGTAGAAGACGTCACCGGGGTAGGCCTCGCGGCCCGGCGGACGGCGCAGCAGCAGGGAGACGGCGCGGTAGGCCTCTGCCTGCTTGGACAGGTCGTCGAAGACAATGAGGACGTGCTTGCCCTGGTACATCCAGTGCTGGCCGATGGCCGAGCCCGTGTAGGGCGACAGGTACTTGAAGCCGGCCGGGTCGGAGGCCGGGGAGGCCACGATGGTGGTGTACTCCAGGGCGCCGCGCTCCTCCAGGGTGGCGCGCACGGCGGCGATGGTGGAGCCCTTCTGGCCGGTGGCCACGTAGATGCAGCGCACCTGCTTGTTCGGGTCGCCGGACTCCCAGGCCTCCTTCTGGTTGAGGATGGTGTCCAGGGCGATGGCGGTCTTGCCGGTCTGGCGGTCGCCGATGATGAGCTGGCGCTGGCCGCGGCCGATCGGGATCATCGAGTCGATGGCCTTGAGCCCGGTCTGGAGGGGCTCGTGGACGGACTTGCGGGCCATGACGCCGGGGGCCTGGAGCTCCAGGGCGCGGCGCCCCTCGGCCTCGATCTCGCCAAGGCCGTCGATGGGACGGCCCAGCGGGTCGACGACGCGGCCCAGGTAGGCGTCGCCCACGGGGACGGAGAGGACCTCGCCGGTGCGGCGCACGACCTGGCCCTCGTCGATGCCGTCGAAGGAGCCCAGGACGACGACGCCAATCCGGCGCTCCTCGAGGTTCATGGCCAGGCCGGCGGTGCCGTCCTCGAAGGTGAGCAGCTCGTTGGCCATGACGCCGGGCAGGCCCTCGACGTGCGCGATGCCGTCAGCGGCGAAGACGACGTGCCCGACCTCCTCGGCCGCGACCTCGGCGGGCTTGTAGGACTCGGCGAACTCGTTCAGGGCCGAGCGGATCTCCTCGGGCCTGATGGTCAGCTCTGCCATCTCGTCTCCTTGCTGGTTGCGTTCTGGGGGCCGGCGGCGCTGGGCGTGAGCGACGACGGCGCGGGGTGGGGTGGTGAAGTTGTGGGTCGGCGTGCGATCAGCGGGCTAGCCCGCCAGGCGAGTGCGCAGCTCGGCGACGGCGCTGCGCACGGTGCGGTCCATGACGTAGTTCCGCGTCGAGATGCGGGCGCCGCCGATGACCTCGGAGTCGACCTCGCAGTTGAGGTCGATCCTGGTGCCCAGGCGGCGCTCCAGGATGGTGCGCAGGCGCTCCTCCTGGGCCGAGGTCATGGGGATGGCGGTGACGACGTCGACGATGGTGCGTTGACGCATCTCGGCGGCCAGCTCGACGACGCGGCGCAGGTTGCGCAACGGCCCGCCCTCGGCGTGGTGCCGCACGCACCAGTCCACCAGGCTCATGGCGGGGGCGCTGATGTGGGGCGCGAAGACGGCCTCGGCCAAGCGGACCCGGGCCTCGGTGCCGGTGCGGCGTGAGGGGGTCAGGGCCTCGCGCAGCTCGCGGTTGTCGGCGATCTGCTCGTGGACCTCGAAGAGCTGCTGCTCGATCTCCTCCGCCGAGCCGCCCGCGTGGGCGCCGGCGAGGATCGCCTCAATGCCCAGGTCGTGGAGGGCGGAGACCAGGTCGACTGCCTTGGACCAGCGGCCACGGACCATGGCGCTGAGCAGGTCGACGACGCGCTCGTCCACGGTGCCGGTGAAGAGCCTGCGGGCCAGGGCCACCTTGTCCTCGGGCTCGCGGCCCGGGTCGGTCAGCGGAGCGGGCAGCGAGTGGACGGCGACCTGGTGAGCCAGGGCGAGGATCTGGCGACCCAGCTCCTGGCCCTCGACGCCCGCAGCCGTGAGCACCGGGCTCCAGGCCTGGCTCACGGTCTCACGGGTGGCGGCAGTTCCTGTTCTCACCGCGTCGCCTCCGCAGAGGAGGCGACGGCGTCGAGGCCCTCGACCGGCTCCATGGTCTCGAGCTCGTCGAGGAAGCGGTCGATGACCCGCTCAGACAGGGCGGTGTCGCTCAGCTGCTCACCGACGATGCGCTCGGCCAGGGTGGAGGCGAGCATGCCGACGTCGGTGCGCAGCGAGATCTGCGCGGCCTGCTTCTCAGCCAGGATCTGGCGCTGAGCACCCTCGACAATGCCTGCGGCCTCGGCCTGGGCGTCGGTGCGGGCCTTGGCGACGATCTCCTTGGCCTCGCTCTGGGCGTTGTCACGGATGCGGGCGGCCTCTCGGCGGGCATCGTCCACGAGCCGGGCGGCGCGCTTCTCGGCGTCGGCCTGGTCCTGCTTCGCCTTGTCGGCCAGGTCGAGGCCCTCCTGGATGCGCTGGGCGCGCTCGTCCAGGACGGCGTAGAGCCGGGGCAGGGCGTAGCGGCCCACCACCAGGAGGATGAGCAGGAGGACGATCGCCGCCCAGAAGATCTCATGGGCGTGGGGCAGGATGAAGGCCGTGCCTCCGCTCTGCCCGCCCTCGTTGGCCAGGGGAAGCATCACTTGACAACGAACGGGATAACGAAGCCGATGAGGGCCAGGGCCTCGACCATGCCCGCACCGATGATCATGTTGGTGAACAGGCGCCCGGCCACCTCGGGCTGGCGGGCCGTACCCTCCTGGGTCTTGCCAACCATGATGCCGATGCCGATGCCCGGGCCGAGCGTGGCCAGGCCGTAGCCGACGTATGCGAGAGCAGCGGAGGTCATATGTGGTTCCTTCTTTCTGGCGCCGGATGGCGCAGGTGGGAGCGGTGGAAAGAGGCTTGGGCGACGCGCCGCGGCGTCTAGTGGGCCTCGATGGAGAGCTTGATGTAGACGGCACTGAGGATGGTGAAGATGTAGGCCTGCAGGACCGCGACGAAAATCTCGAACAGGGTCATCACGATCATGGACGCGCCGGTCAGGAGGCTGATCGTTGAGGATGCCTGGAGGTGCAGGAGCAGGCTGGTGGTGCCGAAGAAGGTCATGCCGAGCAGCATGTGCCCGGAGACCATGTTGCACAGCAGACGCAGGGTGAGCGTCACCGGCCGCACAATGAAGTTCGAGAGGAACTCGATGGGGGTGATGAGCAGGTACATCACCTTGGGCAGGCCCGGCGGCATGAGCTGGGAGGCGAGGAAGTGCCCGACCCCCTGTTCCCTGATGCCCGCCCCGATGAAGGTGATGTAGGTCAGGGCCGCGAACACCATGGGCACGGCGACCACCGAGGAGGCGGCGATGTTGAGGCCGGGGATGACGCCGGCGAGGTTCATGGCGAGCACGCCCAGGAAGAGGGTTCCCAGCAGCGGGGCGAAGCGGCGGCCGTTCTTGTTGCCCAGAAGCGTGAAGGCCACATTGCTGCGCACGAAGTCGGCGATGATCTCCAGCAGGGCCTGGCCGCGCCCAGGGACGATCTTGATCCGGCTGGCGACCACGCCCACCGTCAGGCACAGGGCAACCCCCATAACGACGCGGACGAGAGTGAGCCGGTTGAACTCCAGGAGAGTCCCCTCACCGAAGATCGCCCCGGGGAAGAAGTCCTCAGCACCGGGCTGCTCAAGCTTGTGGCCCCCCGTGACGGTGAAGGTGGGCACCGCGGTCTTCGCAATCACCGCAACCAGGACGATCAGGAGCACCCAGTACCACAGCGGCTTGACGAACGGCTTGGCGTCAGCCGTCCGCGGCACGGCGACGTCGTCGGCTGCCGTGCCGTTCTCGGTGACGGTGTTGGTGGACAGAAGATCCTCCCAATGTCTCTCACGTTTCGAGGCCTGCCCGACAGGCCTGCTGATCACGGGCCATGCTAGCGCCTCACAGGTGTCTCACGAAGCAAACCAGACGCCCTATCGTGACCCACTCCAGTCACGACGTCTTGAGTCCGCCCCCGCCCTCCGGTCAGGGATGGTCCGCCGAGTCATCCTTCTTCGGCTCCACCGCAAGGATTCGCGCCTGCGCCAGCACGGTCGCCTCGGCGAACATGCCCACCAGGATCGCCACAATGAGTGAGACCCCAATCACTCTCGTGTCGCATCCCAGGGCTCGTCCTCCCAGGAGCCCCACCGCCAGGAGCGCGATCTTCCCCAGATACCCGGCAGCCACCCAGGCCACCACGCTCCCCGTATCGGAGTGGACCATGCGGTCCAGGAACCACCAGCTCGCAGCCAGGAGCAGCGTCGTCGTCCCCACCGCCGCCAGCAGGGTGCCCCACGGCTGGGTCACGGCGCCGCGGGCTCCGCCGATGAGGCACCACAGGACCTCACCGGCCACCATGACCACGGCGGCCACCATGAGAATCCGACGCAGCCGGTCTGAGGCCTCATGCAGTGCGCGGGCGTTCGTGGGGGTCGTCTCGCTCACTGACGTGTCCTTTCAGAGGGTCCGGGTGGTGCCGACAGGGCGATGCCCTGCGGCGCCTGCCCCTCGGCCGGGCGCGTCACCTCACCGGTTCCCGAGACGTTGCGGGAGATGATGATCCGCTGCTCCTGGCGGTCGTGGCGACGGCGCAGCGCCGAGCGCAGGCCGTGGCGCACCCCGGGCATGAGGTCAACGGTGACGACGAAGGCGAACAGCACCGCGAGGGCGAGCCCCGCCAGCACCCAGGGCAGGGGGAAGAAGGCCATGGCGGCCACGGGGAAGGAGGCGACCGCCGCCCACAGGTACATGACCAGCACCGCGCGGCGGTGGGAGTGCCCGGCCGCCAGGAGCCGGTGGTGCATGTGCATGCGGTCGGGGTGGGTGGGGCTCAGCCCCTTCCGGGTGCGGCGCACGATCGCCATGATCATGTCGGTCAGTGGCAGCAGGAGGACCGCCAATGGCAGGAGGATCGGCATGAAGGCGGGCAGCGCTCGCGAGCCGTCGAAGCTGCCGGGGTCGATCTGCCCGGTGACGATGATGGTGGAGGCGGCCGAGACCAGTCCCAGCTGCATCGCCCCGGAGTCGCCCATGAAGATGGTGGCGGGGTTGAAGTTGTGGGGCAGGAAGCCCACGCACACACCGATGAGCGCGGCCACGATGGTGGCGGCCAGGGAGCTGTAGGAGCCCGGGCTCGTGGCGCGGGTCAGGACGTAGGTGTAGAGGAAGAAGGCGGTCGAGCCGATTCCGATGATGCCGGCCGCCAGCCCGTCGAGCCCGTCGACGAAGTTGACGGCGTTGATGGCGGCCACCACAACGATGACGGTGGAGATGAGGGACAGGCGTGAGGAGCCGATCGTCAGCCCGGCCACGGGGAAGGTGAGGAGCTGGACGCCCTGCCAGGCCATGACGCCGGCGGCCAGGATCTGGCCGGCGAGCTTGGTCATCCAGTCCAGCTCCCACAGGTCGTCGACGACGCCGAGCAGGCACACCAGCCCCGCCCCCAGGACCACCGCCCAGGCGCTGGAGTCGATGACGTCGGAGAGGTAGGGGATCGTGGAGGCCACGGAGATCGCGGAGAACAGGCCGAAGAACATGGCCACGCCGCCCAGGCGTGGGATGGGCGTGGAGTGGACGTCGCGGGCCCGCACGGGGGTCAGCGCGTTACCCACCAGGGCGATGTGCCGGATGATCGGCACGGCCACGTAGGTGGTCGCCGCAGCAACGGCCATGACCAGGAGGTAGACCTTCACGCGCCCGCCTCCGTCCTGCCGCGGGCCGCGCCTGCCGTCCCGTCGGACAGGGCGACGCCGGCCACTCGTTCCAGGTCCGCGAGCGCCAGGACCCCCTGGCGCAGGATCCGGGGGGCGTGGGCGTGCTCCCCCGCGAGGGTGACGATGGTGGAGGGAACCGGTCCCGGGGTGGCTCCGCCGTCGAGCAGCAGGATGTCCTCGCGCCAGTCGGCGCCGGCGGCTTCACCGTCCGGCGCGAGCTCTTCGATGTCCCGGACCCGCCCGGGAAAGGCGGCCCGGGCGGAGGCGGCGTCGGTGGCGGGCGGCGCGCCGGTGGGGTTGGCGGAGGTGACAGCCAGCGGGCCGCTGCGGCGCAGGAGGTTCAGGGTGAGCTCGTGGGCGGGCATGCGCACGGCGAGGGTGCCGCCGGTCTCCCCCAGGTCCCAGGTCAGGGTCTCGTCGGCATCCAGGATGAGGGTGAGCGCCCCGGGCCAGAAGGCCTCCATGAGGGCTCGGGCGGCCTCGGGCACCTGGGCGACGAGCCCGATCAGGTCGGCGGGGTCGGCCACGAGGACCGGCGGGGGCATCTGGCGTCCGCGCCCCTTGGCGGCCAGCAGCCGCTCGACGGCCGCGGCGTCGGCGGCGTTGCAGCCGATGCCGTAGACGGTGTCCGTGGGCAGGATGACGAGCCCGCCTGCGCGCAGGTGATCGCAGGCCGGTCGGAGGGGGTCGGGGTGGGGATGAGCGGTGCTCGCGGAGGGCTGCGGGGGGTGGCTCACGTCCCGCATCCTGCCACGGATCGGGTCGGTGGCGGGACAGTGCGGAGGTGTGGGCCCCGACGCGATGCCGGACCGTCATCTGACCGGGGCCCCATCGGCGTATCCCCCGGTCCGCTTCCGGGATGAGCCCGGGACGCCGTCGGGCCCTACACGATGCGGCGGGCCACAGCCCAGCGGGTGAGCTCGTTGCGGTTGGACAGCTGGAGCTTGCGCAGGACCGCGGAGACGTGGGTCTCGACGGTCTTGACCGAGATGAACAGCTCGGAGGCGCACTCCTTGTAGGTGTAGCCGCGGGCGATGAGTCGCATGACCTCCCGCTCGCGCGCCGAGAGGCGGTCGAGCTCGGTGTCGGCCACCGCCACCTCGCCCGCTCCGGCACCGAAGGCGTCCAGGACGAATCCGGCCAGGCGCGGGGAGAAGGCGGCGTCTCCGGCAGCCACGCGCCGCACGGCCTGGGCCAGGTCCTCGGTGGAGATCGCCTTGGTGACGTAGCCGCGGGCGCCGGCCCGGATGACGCCGACGACGTCGTCGCTGGCGTCCGAGACGCTCAGGGCCAGGAAGCGCGTCTCGGGGACGTCGTGGCAGGAGGCGACGACCTCGGCCCCTCCCCCGCCGTTGCCGCCGGGCAGGTGGACGTCGAGCAGGACGACGTCGGGCCGCAGGGCGTGGACGGCGGCGATGGCGCCCTCGACGTCGTCGGCCTCGGCGATGACGTCCAGGTCGGGGGCGTGGGCGGTCAGCTCGGAGCGCACCCCGGAGCGGACCAGGGCGTGGTCGTCGACAACCAGGACCCGCAGGGACGCGCTCGCATCGGCGGGCTGGTGGTGGTCTGTGGTGGTACCGGCGGGCGTGTCAGCCATGGGGTCTTCCTGGTGGTGACGTGGGGTGATCGAGGAGCGAGGGGCCGGGTGCGGCCCAAGGAGACAAAGCAACGATAGACGGCTCAGTGGGCTCGCATGGGGAGAGTCAGTGCCACCTCGGTGCCGGTGGACATGCGGCGCACCCGGGCGCTGCCGCCGTGGCGCTCCATGCGGGCGATGATGGACTGGCGCACGCCGTGGCGGTCCTCGGCGATGGCATCGAGGTCGAAGCCGGGGCCATGGTCGCGCACGAACACCTCCAGGCCCTCCTCGCCGGCCTCGACGTAGAGGGAGACCGGTGGGGCGCCGTGGCGCACCGCGTTGGACAGGGCCTCGCGGGCGGCGGCGACGATGACCTCGGTGTCGCGGTCGGGGGCCCGGTCGCCGACGCACACGGCGTCGACGGCCACGCCGTAGCGGTCCTCGATCTCACCGGCCAGGTCGGTGAAGGCGTCGGCCACGGAGGTGCCCGGTGCGGGGCGGTCGGTGTAGAGCCAGGCGCGCAGCTCGCGCTCCTGGGAGCGGGCCAGGCGGGCCACCGTCTCGGGCTCGTCGGCGCGCTTGCGGATGAGGGTGAGGGTCTGGAGGACGGAGTCGTGCAGGTGGGCGGCGATGTCAGCGCGCTCGGACTCACGGATCTCGGCGGCGCGGGTGTCGGCCAGGGCCCGGTTGGTCCGCAGCCACAGGGGTGCCAGGACCACGCCAATGCCCGCCACGAGCGCCCCTCCGGTGAGGAGCCCGGAGATGAGCTTGTAAGGGGTGCTGTCGGCGGCCACCCACACCAGGATGCCGACGACGGCCAGGCACACCCCGCCAGCCACCCGCAGGACAGCGCTCAGGTTGCGGTCCGGGCCGACCAGGTTGTCCATCTGCGACCAGGCCAGGGCCGCTCCGGCGATGACGACGATGATGACTCCCACCGCACCGATCCGGTCCAGCAGCCCGAAGCGCCAGGAGGCCAGAAACAGGGCAGCCAGGAGGAGTGCGCCGCCGTCGAGGACCGTCTGCGACAGGCCCAGGGGGGCTCCGCCGTCGGCCCGAGACTCTGCGGTACCTCTCCCACTCCTGAGGCGAGCCGCCAGGCGAGCACGGGAGACCACCGAGGCGGGCACCTCTCCTGCCGGCCCGTTCTCCCCGGGGAGGGTCGCCCACAGCAGGGCGTAGAGCAGGGCTCCCGCGCCGCCGCCGAGGGCCAGGACGACCATGAGCGCGCGGATGTATCGCACGGGGATGCCCAGGTGGAGCCCCAGTCCCGCGCAGACGCCGGCGATGCGGGCGGGGCGGCGCATACGGGCGGCCTCGACGGACAGGTCGGCCGGCGCCGGCCCCAGCTGGTGGGGCAGGCGGCGCAGAGGGGGGCGTCGCCGCAGCTGGCGCGGGGGGCTCCAGGAGTACGCGGGCCCGCCGGCGGTCGGCGAGGGCTGCGTACCCCGCTGCTGAGCTGTCGTCATGGCACCATCGTGGCACGTCAGGGTCCCCGACCCGAGGGTCCCCCGGGGGATTGGGGGGACAATCCGGGATCATTCAGGGGTTCCCCTGATCGTGCCGCAGGCCACGGACGCGAAGAATTGTTGACATGAACGACAAGCCCACTTCCCCGTCTGACGGTGGTTCCCCCACCGGTTCCGATTCCTCTGACTCCTCCGCATCCTTCCCCTCTTCCAACGCACAGGGTGCCGACGGCGCCCAGCGCGATTCCCGGCAGGGACCGCAGTACGGACCGCAGCCGGGTCCCGCGCCCTCCTTCCAGCAGTACGGCGGCCCCCAGCCCGGGCCTCAGGGCGGATCGACTCACCGCTTCTTCGACTCCCTGCGCGGCTCGGGCCTCATGCGCACCAACGAGCGCTGGATCGCGGGCGTGGCCGGGGGCGTGGCCCACCGCTTCGACCTGGACCCCACCCTGGTGCGTTGCGTGTGGGTGGTGCTCTCGCTCTTCGCCGGTGTCGGGCTGGTCCTCTACGGCCTGGCCTGGGCCCTCCTGCCCGAGGAGTCCGATGGGCGCATCCACCTGGAGGAGGCCCTCTCCGGCCGTTTCAACGCGGGCCTGGCGGGCGCCATCGGGATGACGATCATCGGCATGTCGACATTCGGTAGCGGTTTCATCCCCAACTGGTACGTCCATGAAGCGGGCACCGCGGGTATCGCCGCCGCCCTGTGGCCCCTGTTCTGGTTGGGGCTGATCGTCCTGGCCATCGTCTTCCTCATCCGCAGTGCCCAGAACCGGAGCGCGAACCGGAAGGCCGCTCGAGGCCCTCGGGGACCCCAGCCCTGGCAGACCTACCCTGCCGGCGCCGCGCAGGCACCGGGGAACCGCCCCGGCAGCCAGGCCGGCCCTGCCGGTCCGGCGGGTCAGGCCGGGGGCTTCACCCCGGCGGCGGGCTCCGCATCGGCCTGGGACTCCTCAACGCCCGGCTCCGGCGCCCCAGCCTTCAACCAGCCGGCCGGCGGCCAGAGCTGGCAGAGCCGCTCCTACCGGCAGTACCCGTCCTACCAGCAGCCGCCCGTGCCGGTCCGCCCGGCGCGCCCGCGCCGCCCCGGCCCCGGTTCCTCGGTGTCGCTGGCGGTCCTGGGCCTGGGACTCCTGACCGCGGCGGGCGTCTGGTACGCCACGGTGACCCGCCACCTGGGTCTGCTCCAGGGTCAGTTCATCCTCATCGGCATCCTGGTCGCCCTCCTGGGAGCGGGCATCGTCGTCAGTGGCCTGCGTCGTCGGCACGGAGGCTGGATGACGGTGCTGGGCTGGCCGGTCCTGTTCGTCGTTGCGATCCCCGCGCTGGCCACCGCCTCGATCGTCCCCACGAGCCTGGCCCGCATGCCCTTCGAGAGCCTCAGGAACGCAACCACCGCCACCTCGAGCACGGTGACCTGGCAGGAACTGACGGCATCGGCCAGCGGCGGCAGCGTCACCCGCAACAAGGACATTGGCGACCTCACCCTGGATCTGCGCGGCATGCCCGCCACGGAGGCCGGCAAGCTCTCCACCATCACCACCCACCTCGACGTCGGCACCCTGCGCATCAAGACCGACACCGACCAGCGGGTGGAGGTCAGGGCCGACGTCGACATGGGAGCGATCGACTCACAGGTCGCCCGGGCCTGGACCGTCAACGGCCGCCAGATGGATCAGGACGACGAGGGCCCACGCCGCCACGACGTGACCGGCAAGAGCATCACCACCTACGCCAGCTCCAGCGGCGGGCTGAACGCCAAGCGCACCCTGGCCTCCCCCAACAGTGACGACCAGCGGCCGCAGATCACCATCAACGCCTCAGTGGACACCGGGACGATCAACATCGAGGAGCGCAGCAACACCGTCTCCTGGTACGGCAACGCTGAGGAACCCGTGTGGATCGTCAGCACCTGGTTCGACGAGAAGGGCGATGCCCACGGCGACGATCTGCCGGTTCCGGGCATGAACCACCAGGCCATCACAGCCAAGGACGCTGAGACCTGCATCCGCACGGCCCACGAGAGCGTGGACGAGGACGACCGCAGCGAGGACGTCGGGTGGAGCAACCTGTCCGACCTGACCTCCAAGGAGCGCGCCTCCTACGACTCCTGCGTGCAAAGGACCCTGTCCGGGCAGGGCGCCGGGCAGCCCAGTGCGAGCCCGAGCCCCTCCGGATCGGCAACCCCGACACCGTCCCCGGCTCCCACCAAGCAGTCCGCCGCGGCCAGCCCAACAGCCGGCTGATCGCGCCCGCGAGCCGGACTCAGCCACCAGAACTCTTCCCCGGGCACGTCCCGGGCCCACCCAAGGAGACCCTCATGAGCAGCACCTCTTCCACGACGTCGCCCGACGACGTCGACAGCACCAGCACCGAGGCGACCGGCGAGGACGCCACTAGGCCCTTCCCGGCCGCCGGAGACACCCAGCCGTTGACCCCACCGGTGACTCAGCCCGCGGCCGAGCCAGCAGGTGAGCCGGAGACTCAGCCGGTCACCATGCCACTGCCCGCCTCTCAGGAAGCCGGCGCGGAGACGGCCTCCACGGGCTCGGCTCCTGCATCCTCGGCGTCGAGCCCGGTGTGGAGCGCCGGGACGGTCACTGAGCAGGACCACCCGCAAACGCCCCAGGACATCAAGGGCTCCACTCTCCTATGGGGAGCCTTCCTGCTCCTCGTGGGCGGGCTGCTCATCGCGGCGGGCCTGGGGCTGCGCTTCGACTTCACGACGACGGCCATCGCCTGCCTGGCGGGTCTGGGGGGCCTGCTCGTCGTCGCCGCCCTCATCCCCAAGAAGCGCCGCAGCGCCAAGAAGTCCTGATCCGCATTCACCACGTATTCGCACCATGAAGCCGCGAGGACGCACCTCAGGGCCCGCCGACTGCACCTCCACGGTGCGGCTGCGAACCCCACCGTGCGTCCTCGCGGCGTACTATTCAAAGAGAACTCACCGGAACCGAGAACCTCCACCACTGCGACGGATGACGAGGGACATCGATGGTTGAGACAGCGTGCTCCATACTCATGAGCCTGATCCTGAGCGTGACCGGCATCCTCCTCGTGGTGCTGGGACGCCGGATGGCGAAGCGCAGGCTCCCGCCGAACTCGTGGGCAGGAGTGCGTCACGAGATCGCGCTGCGCTCGGAGGAGAACTGGTACACGATGCAGGCCCGGTGCGCGGTGGCCACCATCGGAGTGGGTGTGGTCCTCCTCGACTCAGCTGTCCTCTTCGCCGTTCAGGCGGCCCTGCATGAGACGATCTCGATCCTGTTCCCCATGGCCATCATGCTGATTCAGACGGTTGCCGGTATCGCATTCGTTCACGTTCAGGCCCGCCGGTGCGCCGCGGAGCTGACGCAGAGCGCATAGGTCGGCTCCCCCACGCAGCGACTTTAGTGAGGGAGCCGGTCAGGGGTGGTCGGAGTCGGTCGGAATCCGGGGTGAGGGCTCAGCCCTGGTAGACGATCTTGGCCTTGACGTCGTCGACGGCCTCCTCGCCCAGGTAGTGGCGCACGATCTCCAGGCCGAAGTCGATGGCGGTGCCCATGCCGCGGGAGGTGATGACGGGGCCGTCCGTCACGACGGCGGCCTGGCTGACCTGCGCGCCGTGTTCGGCGAGCACGCCCACGAAGCCGGGGTTCGACGTCGCCTGGCGGCCCTCGAGCAGGCCCAGCTCAGCCAGGATCGAGGGTGCGGCGCAGATCGCGGCCACGGGCCGGCCGGCGCGCACCCGCTCAGTGACCGCAGCCATGAGGGGCTCGACGGCCTTGAGGTTGGGGGTGCCGGGGATGCCGCCGGGCAGGACGAGCATGTCGTAGTCGTCCAGGTTCGCCTCGGCCAGGGTGAGGTCGCAGGTGACGACGATGTTGTGGGAGGAGACGACGGCCCGCTCGGGGGTCACGGAGATCATCGTCGTGGGGATACCGGCGCGGAAGAGGATGTCCACGGTCGCCAGTGCCTCGACCTCCTCCAGCCCGGGGGCGATGAAGACGGCGACGGCCTTGTCGGTCCTCTGGTCGGTGGGCGCGTGGAAAGCGGGCATGTCTCCTCCAGGAAGGTCGGCTCAGGTCAGTGCGGCTGGCGCCATCACCCTACGCGCCCGTGACGCCAGGCGTGAAGGACACCGCAGCTCCCCAGCCCTTCGGGCGATCCTCAGCGCTGGCGCAGGAGGTGCTGCTCGGCACTGTCCAGGATCGGCCGGGCAGCCTCCGGCGCGTAGACGCTCAGGCCGCCGTCGGACACGGGCAGCTCGACGTTGCCGTCGTCACCGATGGTGACCGGCTCGTGCCCGCCCAGGACACAGATCCACTGCTCGCCGGCGTGCCGCGCCCCGACGTGGAGGCGCTTGGTGGCGGCCCTGCGGTCGGACAGAACAACGGCGAGCCCGGAGCCGGGGTGGGCATCGTCGCCCTCTCGGGCGAAGCCGACGACGTCGGGGTCGTCGAGGGCGTCGTGCTGGGGGCCGTGGGCCAGGGCGCGTCGCATGGTCATGAGCAGCGGCAGCTCGGTGACGGCCGGAAGGTCGCCGGTCTCAGGCGTGCCGAACAGGTCGCCCCAGAAGACGCAGGGGGTTCCGGCCTCGCGTAGCAGGATGAGGGCGTAGGCCGAGGGCTTGAACCAGGGCTCGATGGTGGAGGCCAGGGACTGGCCCGGTTGGGTATCGTGGTTCTCCACGAAGGTGACGGCGCGCGCGGGGTCGGCGGCCACGAGGGTGCCCTCGAAGAGCCGGGTCAGGTCGACGTCGCCATTGGAGGTGGAGGCGGCGTGCAGGTGGAAGTGGAGGGGGACGTCGAACAGGCTCATGAACGGCACGGCCTCCAGGTAGCCCTCCAGCTCGGCGACGTCGCGGGACCAGTACTCGCCCACGGCCGGCAGGGCGCGGCCGGTGGCGCGGCGCAGCTCGGGCAGCCAGCGGGCGAAGAAGTCGGCACCGACGTGCTTGAGGGCGTCCAGGCGCAGACCGTCGACGCCGGTGGTCTCCACGTACCAGCGCCCCCAGCGATCCATCTCGGCGCTGACGGCGGGGTCGATGACGTGGACATCGGAACCCATGAGGTAGTCGTAGTTGCCGAGCTCGTCATTGACGTTCTCGTTCCACTGCTTTCCCTCGAAGAGCCAGACGCCCTGCTGGCGGCGGGCCTCATCCCAGTCGGTGCCGTGGAAGCAGGTCCAGTCCCAGGTGAAGTCCGAGTAGGCGCCGGCGCGCCCCGGGAAGGTGTAGCGGGTCCAGGCGGTGATCTCCTCGGTCTCACCGATGGTGCACGTGCGGTCGTGGGGATCGACGGACGTGGCGCGCACGACCTCGGTGGCGTCCCCGCCCATGCGGTGGTTGAGGACGATGTCCGCCACGACGCTGATGCCGGCCGCGTGCAGGGCCTCGATGGCGGCGAGGTAGTCCTCCTTGGTGCCGTACTTGGTGGGGACGGTGCCCTTCTGGTCGAACTCGCCCAGGTCGTAGGTGTCGTAGACGCCGTAGCCGACGTCCTCCACTCCGGCCTGGCCCTTGTAGGCGGGCGGCAGCCACACCGAGCTCACCCCGCAGTCGGCCAGGAGGGCGGCGTTGTCCGCCAGGAGGCGCCAGTGGGTGGAGTCGGCGGGAAGGTCCCAGGCGAAGGCCTGGAGCAGGAGGGGGTTGACGACGTCGTCCGGGTTGGCGGGGCTGGGCTGGGCGTGGTTCTCGGTCACGGTTCCGATGCTGCCAGTCCTCCCCCTCGGCCGGGGACATTTCTGTGCGGACGGGGACCTTCGACGCCGTCGGGGACCGGATTCCTGTCCCCCGACGCGCGACATGTCCCCGGCCGGGAGAAAATGCACCCCCACGCGCAGGATGTCCCCGGCCGAAGGAAGAATGCGATGTGGACAGTGCGGATGGGCGGCCTCATAATGGTGGGGAGCCACCCGGGTGCTAGCCGGGCGACTCCCCTCGCAAGGGAACGGCCTAGCCGATCCACGTGCTGAGGGCATCCACAAGGACACCGACGGCCCGGATCAGGCGAGCGACAGCGTTGAGTACTTCGCTCACCTTCCGGGCCGTTACCTTGCCCTTGCGGACTTCTGCGCGTCGCCCTCTCGGCTTGGACACGGCCCTCACCTCCTCCCGACTCCTTCCTCCCCGGCAAGGACATGAGTGTTCCGGGAGAAGATGCCAAGGGAGGCATCACCCATCATGCCAACGAGCATCGACAGCCCTTCTCGGACTCCACAACACGGGGATTCCGCGGCGAGACAGTCGCCCTTGGGGACACCGGCGTCGTCGACGCTCGTCCCACGCGCCTCTTGGTCTCCAACACGTAGTGACGGCCGGGGGCATTCCACGCGGCCGGGAGCGTGTCCTTCCGGCCGGGGGCCTTCGACGCCGTCGGGGACCGGATTGCTGTCCCCCTACGCGCAGCATGTCCCCGGCCGGAAGAAAGTGCACCTCTACGCGCAGGATGCCCCCGGCCGAGGGAAGGATGCGATGTGGACGGTGCGGAACGGCGCCGCTCGCGACTCGCGAGTGGTCAGATTGGCGTGAGCAAGGCGGCGACGTCGTCGAGCTGTACGGCGATCTCGGTGAAATCCCGGTCCAGGTCGAGGGTGCGCACGTGGAAGCGGTGCCCGGTCTCGGTCCAGGTCTCGCGGATCGGCGGGTCGACGGCGGTCTGGGCGTAGAGCAGCATGCCGGCGACCTCACGCCCGGACTGCCGGGGGTCACTGGCCTCGTGCATGACGTAGCTGTAGATCTGGTTGCGGTTGGCCGGGGACAGGATCGACTTGTCGTAGCGGGAGCCGAGGATGCGCCCGTAGCACTTGGTGTCGATGATGAGGGTCCGCTCCGGCCCGGTGAGGACGATGTCGGTGTGCAGTCCCGGGAGGAAGACCGGGGCGTCCTCGATGCCGCCGCTCACCCAGGGAGCGCCGGCGTGCAGGTGGGGGTGGTGGCGGCGGAAGTAGGCCAGGACGAAGCGCTCGTACAGGGCGCTCAGCTCCTGGGGGTCGAGGAAGTCGGCGAGGCTGACTGCGCCGTCGGCGCCGCTGAGCAGCCGCTCGTCCAGGACGAGTCGGCACACGCCCATGAGCAGCCGGTAGGAGCGGTTACCGCAGTGGAAGCACAGGCTGTCCCAGTGCAGCTGGCGCAGGTCCCCGACGCTCATCACCTCGACGTCGCCCATGACGAGCAGTGTGGACTTCAGACGCTTCCGGCGGGCCGGGGCGACGTCGCCGTGCAGGATCAGGCGCAGGGCGGCGGTCTTGAGGAGCCGGTTCATGAGGGTGTTCTCGGTGCGCTCGTCGTATCCGCAGCGCACCAGGTTCCTGCGACGTGCCCTCAGACGCATCGTGGCGGCCGGGTCGATGCGTCCCCGCACCACCGTCAGGTCCTCGTTGAAGGGCTGATAGTCCCGCTCGAAACCGCGTCGGCGCTGGTTGTCCAGCCCACCGGCCAGGATCGCGGCGAGCATGTCGTGGACATGCTCGAAGTCCTCGGCCGCCAGGCGCCGGTGCTCGCCGGTCTCCAGGGCCTTGAAGGCGTAGGCGAGCATGTAGTAGACGTTCTTGAGCAGGACGGTGCTGGGACCACGCTGGTGCGGTCGGCCGGGAGCCCCGTCTCGCGCCCGGCCGGGCAGGGCGGCCGTCATCCCAGGACGCTCTCCAGCTCGTGGATGCTCTCGTCCATCGCTGAGGGATTGTCGAACCAGTACTCGCGCACCAGCGGCTCCAGCTCGTAGCGCACCACCGAGGTCACGTCCGCATCCGTGCCCGCGGGGTTCTCGGGGCCGGCCGCAGGCAGGCACAGGTAGGAGTGGCCGATCTGGAACCCGGGGCCGAGGGCCTCGTCCTCGGCGATCCGCTGGTTGAGGCGGCGTACGACGTCGACCAGCGCCTCCAGCCTCGAGCTGCCCACGGCCTCGACGTGCCTGAGGAACCCGGGGTGATCGAGGGCCGGCCGCATCTCGAAGAAGGCGAAGCGGCGCCGTAGCGCGTAGTCGATGAGGGCCAACCCCCGGTCGGCGGTGTTCATCATGCCGATGATGTGGAGCCGCTTCGGGACGGACAGCAGATCCCCGGACACGGGCAGGCGCAGCGCCTCCCCACGGTGCTCGGCCTCGATAAGCATGAGCAGCTCGCCGAAGGCCTTGGAGATGTTGGCCCGGTTGATCTCGTCGATGATGAACACGTAGTCCCGTCCCGGGTCGGCGGCGGCACGCCGGCAGAACCTGGCGAAGACGCCCTCGGCGGCCGCGAACCCGCCCTCGGCCGTGGGACGCAGCCCGACGACGACGTCCTCATAGGTGGTCGACTGGTGGAACTGCACCACCTCCACCCGCGAGTCATCCGTCTGGCCCATGAGGGCGTAGGCCAGGCGCTTGGCCGCGAAGGTCTTTCCCGTGCCCGGGGCGCCCTGGAGGATGAGGTTCTTCTTGCGGCGCAGCAGCCCGAGCATCTGCTCCACGTCCTCGGGTCTGAGAAAGACCTCGTCCAGGAAGTCGGCACTGGTGTAGTGCTCGTCCGCCTCGTCGAGATCGTTGTTCCCGCGCCGCTCGTCCACGGATGCGGAAGAGTGCGAGTCCTCGATTCCGATCAGTGCGTTGAGCTGATCCGGTGTGTACTTCGTGTTCTCTGTGAGGCGTTGCAGCATCAGTCTGCCGATCCGCTGCTCGAGCGGCCAGGAGCCGACATGCGTCCACTCGACGTCACGCACCGCCCGGAAGGATGACCGGTCCTCGTCATAGCGATAGTCGGAGCGAACCACTCCGCGCCCCACGATCTCATTGAAGCTGCGGCGGACATAGACGATGTCGCCTGGTTTCATGGCATGGATGTAGTCCCACACCGAGTCCGCGGCCTTACGTGGGCGGCCGCCCCAGTCCCCGTAATGGGTGTAGAGCGCGTCCAGGAGCGACTCCTTGTCGGGGAAGGAGGCAAGATCGCCAACCCGGTCCCAGTTGAGTGCCATGATCCCGGCCGTTCGAAACTCATCCCATCTCGCTGCACCCTCGCCCGGGGTATAGAGCCAGTGCTGGAGCTCATGCTTCTTGGCTTGACTGGAGTCCCCGACGCCCTGCGCCCGGGCGGAGGCAGTCGACGCACCTGATGCGTTCCGGTCCCGGAACAGCGACTCGAGCTGGGCCGGGTTGTAGCTCGTGTTCTCCGTGACTCGTTGCAGGCTCACTGCGCCCACACGCCGGTCGAGCAGCCAGGAACCGACATGCGTCCACTCGATGTCGCGCACGCAGCGGTAGGCGGGCCGGGCGTCGTCGTAACGGAACTGCGAGCGGACGACGCCGCGCCCGATGATCTCGGTGGGACCGCGCCGGGCGTAAACGACGTCGCCGGGACGCATCGTGCGGGTGAAGTCCCGGATCATTCCCGCCGCGCCTGTCGGCCTGCCTCCCCAGTCCCCGTAGCCGGCCTCCAGCGCCTCGATGACGGCTTCCTCATTCGGGTAGCTGGTGGGGTCGCCGATCCGGTCCCAGTTGAGCGCCATGATCCCGGCCGTTCGAAACTCATCCCACTTACCGGCGCCCTCGCCCGGGACGTAGAGCCAGTAGCCGCGCTCCTGCTCCTCGGCCGTCTGAGCATCCTTATCCGACGCCGTCATCGGCTCGCCCATGATTCCTCCTCATCGCCCGTGCCCGCAGCGCTGCGGGCACGTCCAGGGAGAATAGTAGTGCCAGCTCACCCCATCGCTACCAGCCGGGTACGCACACCTCCGGGCCTGGACATCCGACGCCGTCGGGGACATTCCACGCGGCCGGGGGCGTTTCCGTGCGGCCGGGGGCATTCGACGCCGTCGGGGGCCGGATTCCTGTCCCCCAACGCGCAGGCTGTCCCCGACCGGGAGGGAATGCACCCCCACGCGCAGGCTGTCCCCGGCCGGGAGAGAACGCACCCCCGCGCGCAGGATGTCCCCGTCGAGATCGGCCGCCCCGGGCCAGCACCGGCCCAGCGCCGATCAGTGCCAGACCGGCACCAAGCCAGGTCCTGACCCAACGCCCGGCCCCAGCACCGGACCAGCCCCGGACCAGCGTCCATCCAGCGCTCAGGCCGGCGCCCGCAGCACCACGATGCGCTCGGAGAGTCTGCCCACCAGTGGCAGCCGCGTCAGGGGCGCGAGCAGGGGGTGGTAGCGCGCGATGGTGCGGGTGAAGGGAACGTCGTGGAGCAGCATGTAGCCGGGGGCCACCGTCCGGCGGAACTCGGCGGCACTGGAGCAGCCGTAGGTGTAGCGCGCACCCGCGTCCTCCACTGAGCGCTCCCGACCGTACTTCTGGAACAGGCGGGGCATGACCTCGATGATGACGGTCGCACCGGGCAGGCACGCAGCGATGATGTCCAGGAGCATGCGCACCTCCTCCTGCTCGAGGTACATGCTCAGTCCCTCGATGACGACGAGCACGTCGCGGCTCACGTCCTCCAGTTGGTCGGGCCAGGAGGGGTCGAGGGCGGAGGCGGCAAGGGTGCGGTGACGCTCGCCGCCCTCGAGCAGCCGACGTCGCAGCGCGATGACGTCGGGTAGGTCGAGGTCGTACCAGGTGATGCGCCCGTCGTCGAGGCGCTGGAAGCGGGTGTCGAGCCCGCAGGCGACGTTGACCACCGTGCAGCCGGGGTGGGTGTCCAGGTACCCGGCCACGAGCGGGTCGAGTGTGAGGGTGCGCAGCACGACGCCGTCGGCCATGAGCCGGTCCTGCTTGGCCATGGTGAAGTCATAGTCGAGCCGGGAGACGAGCTCGACCGCGGCGGGGTCAGTGAAGCGCGGCCGGTCGGAGAGCGTGTGCTCCGCCCTGGCATGGAGGGTCAGCAGCATCGTCTTGCTGACACTGGTCAGGTCTGCTGTCTCGTGTGCGCTCACGCGGTCAATTCTGCGACGCCCGTGGCTCGGGAACCACCACTGTCAGAAAAACGGACTGCGCCGCCCGTTCCCACTGTCCGCCGCGCGGCTCAGTCCGCTCAGTCCTCCTCAAGGACCCCGTTCCAGGCCAGGAAGCCGATGGTGCGGCGCATGGCCTCCTCCCAGTTGACGTCGCCGAAACCGTGGGCGGCGCCGGGGATGGTGACGAGCTCTGCGTCGGGGGTGGCGCGCACGGCGGCCCGGGAGACCTCGATGGGCACGGCACGGTCCTGGTCCCCGTGGACGATGAGGACGGGGCGACGGTAGGTGGCCAGCTCGGCCCCGACCTCCAGGTTCCAGCCGTCGACGGCGTAGGCGCGCCCCAGGCGGGTGCCCGCCCAGTCGAACTCCTCGGGCACGGCCGCCGGCGTACGGAAGGCGGCGCGCAGGTTCTCCCCCAGTCGCAGGGCCGGGTACCACAGGGCCAGGGCGGTGATCCGCTGCGGGTGGCGGGCGGCCGCGAGCGCTGCGACCGCTCCACCCAGGCTCAGCCCGAACAGGGCGACCCGGGAGGCGTCGACCTCCGGCCAGGCGTAGGCGGCAGTGAGGACGGCTTCGAGGTCGGCCAGCTCGGTCAGGGCCGACATCGCGGTGGTCTCGCCCTGGCTGGCGCTGCCGCCGCCCCCTCGGAAGTCGAAGCAGATGGCTACGGCCCCGGCCGCGGCGAAGCGCCGGGCCATGGGGGCGACGCGGGTGTGGGAGCCCTCCATGCCGTGGCAGCAGATGACCAGGGGCGAGGGGGTCGACGACGCCGTGCGCGGGACGTAGGCCAGTCCCCCGAGCCTCTGCCCCTGGACGGTGAGGGTGACCTGCCGTGAGAGGTAGGGCTGCGTCGTCGTCACGTGTTCTCCTTGCTGTGCAGGGCCGGCAACGAGAACCGGCCCCGCGGCCATCGTAGACGGACCGCCGGGCCGGGCGCGGATCTGCCTCTCAGCGGTAGGCCTCTGCGGAGGCGCTCTCGTCGTAGCGGGCCACGAGGACCAGGCCGGACAGGGCGTAAGGGCCTCCGATGTAGGGCATGACCTGGACCAGGGCGGCGGCCACCTTCTGACGGGAGGAACCGGCCCGGATCGCCCCGGCCACGTGCGGGCGCAGCTGGGTGGTGGCGCCGATGGCGGCGATGGCCACCAAGCTGATGAGCTCGCGTTGGGCAACGTCGAGGCCGCCACGGGTGGCGAAGTCGCCGAAGGCGGAGGAGGTCAGCAGGTGGGGCACGAACTCATCGAAGGGCTCGGGCAGGGCGGAGAAGACCTCCTTAACCTCATTGCCGTACAGCGGGGCCTGAATGTCGGCGCCGGCCTGCTCGCGGGCACTGGGGTCGGTGGCATCCACGGTGCCGGCATTCTCCAGGGGCAGGGAGATGCCGTTGGCCTCGAAGACCCCGTTGGCGATGTCAATGGCATTGAGGGTCTTGGGGAAGCCGATGTAGGGGGCGCACTGGTAGATGGTCTCGCGCAGCTGGAGCGGGCTGGCTCCGATGTTGAGGGCGGCCCCCACGTGGGCCTGCAGCTGCGGAAGGGTCTGCATGGCGGTCAGGGCGGTGATGGTGAGCAGCTCGCGCTCGACGTCGGTGAGGACGCCCGTGGAGAAGGCCTCGTCGAAGATCCCGTTCTGGAGGATGTCGAACAGCTCAGGGTCCGTGGGGTGGGGCTGGGGCTCCACCCCGAACAGCCTGGTGAAGGTCTCACGTGCTTGAGGTGTCAGCGCCATGGAGGGGCTCCTTACGATGTATGGGTGGCTCCTGCTGAGCATGTCACGTTCAATGCCCCGGCGACAGGCCCCAGCAATCCCCCCAGAGCACGGGATCTCAGCCACGCCGGACGAGCACAGAAACCCAGTCCTGCCGAGTATCGAAGATCCGATCCACCCGAATGAAGTGCTCTTGAATGCTGTAAACAGCTAACAGACGACCAGCCACAACATAGCGACTGTCAGTTGGCGTGCCAACAACAACATCCAACCTACTCCCGGCCAACGGGTAGCTACGAGTCCCTTCGACCGCCTCAAGCAGGGCATCCACCTGCTGAAACGCTAAGTCCGGGTCGCCGGAGGTCTCAACCGTGAAATCCCAGGCCTCATCAAGATCAATGAGAGCATCAGCGGAGTAGACGATCTCAGCACTCATGGGCGGAATCCCGCCGTGCGACGAAGTGCGCACGCACGTCTGCAGCACTAACCCACCCTTGCTCCTCACCAGAAATCCGACCCGCCTCGACCTCTCGGAGGAGACGACGACCCGCCTTAATGCGGTCATAGTCCTTCATATCGAGAAGGACGTACCTCCCATGACCATTCTTGGTGAGGAAAACAGGCGAGCCCTCCGCAACATCCTTGAGAACGTCGGTGTAGCTCCTCAGATCTGATACTGGCTTGATCGTCGGCATCACACACCCCCCGCTGCTGAATTCTTCGATTAATTCTACAGCACGAGCATCAGGATGTCGAGATCGTGGCTATCCTCCAGGCCGCGCGGATGACCCGGGCGGCCTGCTTCTCGAGCTCGCCCCGCGTCAGACTCACGCCTCCGTCTTCCGGCGCGATCCGGCCACCCGGCCCGCGGCCTACGCTCCCCCGTTCCAGGGCCGCCAGGAGGTCCTCCCGATCCGTCTCGCCTCCGGGCATGAAGAGCTCGTTGCCTGCCTTGATGGTGGCGGCCGCGGTGGCACGCGGGTGCTTCATGTCGCTGCGGGTCATGCCGTCGACGACCCAGTCGGTCATGACCAGTCCGTCGAAGCCCCACTCCCGGCGCAGGATCACCTCGAGCAGCTGGGCCGACTCGGAGGTGTGGACGCCGTTGATGAGGTTGTAGGAGGTCATGACGGCGGCGGGGCGGGCCTGGCGCACGCAGATCTCGAAGGCGCGCAGGTAGAGGTCGCGCAGGGCTCGGGGACTGACCTGGCTGTTGGAGTTGAGGCGGTTGGTCTCCTGGTTGTTGCAGGCCAGGTGCTTGATGGTGACACCCCGCCCCGAGTGGGTCTGGACGCCGCGGGTGATGGCGGCGGCGATGCGTCCGGCCAGCAGCGGGTCCTCGGAGAGGTACTCGAAGTTGCGTCCGCACAGGACGCTGCGGTGCAGGTTGAAGGCGGGGGCGAGCCAGAGGTGGACACCGAAGCGCTCCATCTCGACCCCGACGACGTCGCCGAGCTGCTCGGCCAGCGCAGGGTTCCAGGACTGGGCGAGCGCGGTGCCGATGGGGATGGCGGTGGTGTACTGCTCGCGGATCTCGGTGGGTTTGCGGGGGTCTGGCTCGTCGGCGATGCCGAGGGCCTCACGTCCGGCGTCGTCCATGAGGTCGAGGAAGGTGGCGGGCAGGCTGGAGTCGCCCAGGGAGAAGGGGCCCTCGGCGTCGACGCCGTAGGTGGGAGTCAGGCGCAGGCCGGCGGGCCCGTCGGCCATGATGATGCTGGGCAGGCCGGGGATCCGGGAGGTGGTCTGGCCCGCCGCGCCGATGACTGTGGTGGAGGCGGCCCCGACGATGGAGCCGGACTCCTCGCCGCGGCGGTAGTCCCCCAGGACGGTATACACGAGCTCGTTGTCGGAGAGCCCCCGGGCCAGGGTGTGGGCCTCGCTGAAGCCCTCCAGCGCGGACTGCTCATCGGGCTCGGCGTGGTCCGGCAGACGCAGGTCGGTCGGGTTGACGGCGAGAACCGGCAGGCCGGCCGGAATCTCGAGGACCGCCGGCGCCTCGGGCTTCCAATCGGTGAAGCCGGGCTCCCCCAGGTCACCGGTCAGGTGTCGCACGGTTGCGTCCTGGGCGAGCTCGACGACGGCGACGGGACTCAGCTGCCGGCTGGAGGTTCCCGCCCGCAGCAGGTAGCGCCCGGCCTCCAGGACCGTGGCACGGGCGGCCTCGTCGTAGGAGACCAGGTCGGTCAGGTCGACGTCGACGGTGATCCGTGCCGTGGCGCCGGGGGTGATCTCGTCGGTCTTCGTGAAGCCGGCCAGCGCCTGGAGGGGCTGGTCGAGGCGTCCGGCCGGCACGCCGGCGTAGACCTGGATGGTCTCCTTGCCCGGGTATCCGCCGGTGTTGGTGACGTCGACGTCGATGCTGACGCGAGCGCCGTCGAGGCTCACCTGGCGGATCTGGACGTCGAAGGTCGTGTAGCCCAGGCCGAACCCGAAGGGGAAGAGCGGCTCCTTGCCGACCGAGTCGTAGAAGCGGTAGCCGACGTAGATGCCCTCGCGGTAGTGGGTGTCGTCCGGGTCGCCGAAGTCGCCGATCTGGTCGCCCTCGTCCCAGGCGGCCCAGGTGGTGGCAAGTTTTCCGGAGGGGTAGGCCCTTCCCAGGAGGACGTCGGCGAAGGCGTCGCCGACGGTCGCGCCGAGCTGGGAGAGCAGGAGAATGTTGGCAACGTCGTCGAGCGGGCTGAGGTCGACGACGCCGCCCACGTTGAGCACGAGGAGGAACCGCTCGAAGCGCCCGTTGAGGTCGAGAATGTCGCGGATCTCGGTGTCGGTGAGTCTGAGGTCTCCGGCCTCGGGGGTGCGGTCGCTGCCTTCCCCGGAGGTTCGGGACAGGATGTAGACGGCTGCGTGCGGGTCGGTGCCGGCCTGGATATCGAGGGGGATCGTGTACTCCGGCTCGGGCATGACCGAGCCCATGCCGACCATGATGGCGGGGACGCCGCGCTCGGCGGCCTCGGCCCTGATACCGGCGATGAAGTCCTGGTGGGCCTGGAGACGGATACGGTCGTAGGCCTCCATCCAGGGCCGGGTGACGATGGTGAAGCCGGCCGTCTCCAGGCCCTCCTCGATGGTGGTGACGTGGCGGGAGTTGACGTCTCCGCTGCCGGTTCCGCCCTTGATGGTGTGCCGCGCACCGGAGCCGAACAGGGCGATCTCGCCCGGCTCAGTCAGGGGGAAGGCACCATTGGAGCGCAGCAGCACCATGCACTCGGGGGCGAGAGCACGGACGGCGGCGAGGTGGTCGGTCTCGTAGGCTTCCATATCGCAGTCTCCTCTTGTCATGCCGACGGCTCCCCCACGTACCGGCCTCCGCACTGAGTGAACGAGCTGGATTCACCCCATCATCGCGGCGTTCTGATGCCTACGATAACGGAGCAGACACCGGATCCGGAGATGTTGTCGGAGAGCACTCGGGGCTCTGCGGAGTGGAGGAATCATGAAGGTGCCCAGGAGACTCAGCGGGAGCAGGATCGCCGTCGGCGCAGCCAGTGTGGGCCTGACGGTGGGGGCCTTCAGCCTTTACTCCCACAAGCGATATGGCCGCTCGGCCGCGGCGAGCCTGGCGGAGTACGGCGTCCGGCCGGTCAAGGCACTGGCGGCCCGCATTCCGATGACCGAGCGGATCGCGCGTCTGGCCGACCGCCCCGAGCCTGCCCGCACCGTCACCTTCCCGGCCTGGGGTCGCTTCTTCTACGACCTGGAGCGGAGCGAGGACTCCGGCATGCCGGTCTATCACGTCCGCCAGCGGACGCCGTCAAGCGCGGTCATCGTCTACCTGCACGGCGGCAGCTACATCGCGACGGCGGTCTCGGCGCACGCCTGGCTGGTCGATCATCTGGCCCGTAGGACGGGGGCCGACGTCGTCATGCCGCTCTACCCGCTGACGCCTCACCACACCTGGCAGGAGGCGCACCGGCTGGTGCTGGAGCTCTATCGGCGAACGGTGGCGCAGAACCCGGGGAAGCGGATCGTCCTCATGGGAGACAGTGCTGGCGGGGGCCTGGCGGCGGTCATCGCCCTGTCCCTGGCTGAGGCCGGCGACACCCAGCCCGATGAGCTCGCACTCATCTCGCCCTGGGTCGACATCACCAACACCAACCCGGATATCGCCGACTACGTCGACGCCGACCCGCTCATGGCTCCCGAACCCCTCGCCGAGATCGGCCATTCCTGGGCGGGCAGCACCCCGTCGACCGACTGGCACCTCTCCCCCATCTACGGTGACCTGTCGGGCCTGAAGAAGGTGACGACCTTCGTGGGGACCCGGGAGATCCTCCTGCCGGACAATGCGCTCTTCCACGCCAAGCTCCTGGAGGCCGGGGTGGACTCGACGCTGCACGTCGGCGAGAACCTCAACCACGTCTACCCGATGTTCCCCACCCCGGAGGGGCGCCGGGCGCGCCGAGACCTCGTCCGCCTCGTCACCGGTGAACTCGCCTGACCAGCCGGCAATCCTTAGCCGGCGCTCTTTACCCAGCGCTGCGAGGCAGAAGCACATGAGGCGTCAGCTGGCGGTCTGTCTCCTCTGACTGCCATACCTCGGAGAGCTCGGCACGGCTACGAGCCTGGAAGATGGTCGGGCTGTACTTCCCCTTGGAGGACCTCTGCCAGCCGTACTTCAGTTCGGAGTCGTCCAGAGGATGGTAGGCGGGAGCCTCATAGCTGCGCGCCTTCGCCACCTGCTCATCGGTGAGCGGGATGGCGACGTAAGCACCCTCGGTTGTCTGCCCGCAGCGGGCCGGATCGGTGACCCCATAGACAGCGATTTGAATGCCCTGCTCATACTCTTCGACCGATACCGACGTGACGGCGCACACCGCCTTTGTCATCCGGACAATAATCGCAGACCCCTCGCCCAGTGCCGATTCTCCACCACTGGCCGTGGTCGCTTGGGCAGGATCGAGCGTCCCCAAGGCGACCTTGGAGTCGACGACGCTTGCCGTGGCGAAGGCACTCGGATGGTCTCCGGGCAGCCACGAGTAATAGAAGGCGTCGATGCCAATGCTGACCGAGGAGTCCGATTTCTGCTCACCGGCCACACCCTCGAGAACCGGCTCGAAAAGGACAACCGGATCACCAGATCCCACGGCAGTCATCGAAGATGACGGGAAAGGATCCACCGGAGACGGAGTCACGGTCGTCTCGGCATATCCATCACTATCCTCACCGTCACTCGACGAATAAATGTTTGGGTACACATGAGGAGTGGCATCATCCGTTGCGCGATCACTCGCATTCCTGTGCGACGCCGACATGACGAAGAATACGCCCCCCACCATCATCAGAAGAGCGACAATGGCAGCAAGCCGTTGAAAAGCGAAGGCACCATCGGACGGCTCATTGGCCTCAGGGTCACGGAACTGCCAGGCTGACGTCGCTTCCCACATACCGCGAGGGTCTATGGCACCCCACAGAAGCATGGGAACGAGAAACATGAAGAAGATGATTAAAGCAAGCGCTCCCACAGATTCCTACTTTCGCAGATTGCGACCACACCGACCGCTCATATTGATACTATCACCATCAACCGCGCTCAAACAGAGTCATCGAAGGCATCTGAAGTCGTCAGACGCGGTGTGCACCCGAGTGGCGGGCACCGCTCTCAGCTGGAGCAGATCCATCTGCGCATGATTTCACAAACACTCACTTGGCCACGATTGATTGTTCATACCATTCACATCCGAAGATCGGAATGACTGCCGGTTTCCACCAGGAGCAACACGAGCTCCGCCTCTCGAACCTCATAGATCAGCACCCAGTCGGGCCGGATGTGGCAGTCCCTCAAACCTGCTCGGTCCGCCGTGAGCGCATGGTCGCGGTAGCGAGCGGGCAACGCCTCTTGACGCTGAAGCATGTCGACGACGGCGAAGAACTCATCCAGGTCGAGACCGCGCTTCTTAGCCCGCTTGAGATCCTTCTTGCACTTGTTCGAGATGACGATCTGGAGCATCACAGGCCCAGGTCGTTGCGCAGGTCAGCTACGGTCCGGTAACGCTTGGCCGTTCCTGCGGCGATCGCCGCATCGGCCTCCTCGTAAGCCCGTCGTGCCTCGGCAGTCATGCCATAGGGACGTGAGGTATCGAAAGGGAAACCCTTGAAGTCATTGAACGCACGGACGAACATGCGTACAGCATTGGACGGAGTCGTTCCCATCTGGCGAGCAAGCTCAACGAACAGACGCTTGTCCTCGGCATCGATCTTGACGTTGAGATTCTCCATAGCGGTCGACATCGCTTCCTCCTCGTCTCCCATCGAGGGTAACACGATGTGTCACGCTGGGGTACGGCTGCGCCAGGATCACCCGGCCTGCGCGGAGCGGTAGTACATGACCGCGACCTGGGTGCGGTTGCGCAGGCCGAGCTTGGCCAGAATCGCGCTGATGTGGTTGCGCACCGTGCCCTCACTCATGAACAGCCGCGCCGCGGCCTCGGCGTTGTCCAGCCCCTCGGCCACGGCCTCGACGACCTCGTACTCGCGGTCGGTCAGGGCCGCGAAAGCCGTGCTCCGCAGGTCCTTGTCGGACAGTCCCGGGCCCTCCTCGGCAGGCTCCCTCCCTCCGGTACGCCCGCCGAGCCCCATGGTGGTGCTGCGCTCGAGCACCTCCCCCTCCAGGACGCAGACCCCGGCCATGACGGAGCGCAGCGCCGGGGCGACCTGAGCGACGTCCTGCTTGATGAGGTAGCCACGCGCCCCCATCTTGAGGGCCCGCACGATGTACTCGTCGTCGGAGAAGGTGGTCAGGAAGACGATGCGCGCCCCGGCGTCCTCGGCCAGGATCCGCTCGGCCGCACTGAGCCCGTCCCCGCCGGGCATCTGGATGTCCATGAGGAGGATGTCGGGGGTCAGCTCCCGGTAGCGTTCGGTGGCCTCGGGTCCCGAGCAGCCCAGACCGACGACCTCGACGTCGTCCTCGACCGACAGGATCGTGGACAGGGACTGGGCGACGAGCGCGTCGTCGTCGACGATGAGGACCCTCATGATGTTCCTTCTTTCCCTTGTCCGTCCTTGGGGATCGTGACGAAGACCGTGAACCGTGGCCGCGGGGTGATGCGCACCCGGCCGCCCAGGGCCTCGACCCGCTCCGTCATGGAGCGCAGGCCCAGGCCCGAGCCGCCGCGGCCGTATACGGCCGGCTCGCCCTCGGCGGGGACGATGCCGTCATTGTCAACAGTCACCTGCCAGAACGCAGGGTAGTCGGTGACGGCCACGCGGGCCGATCGGGCCCCACCGTGGCGGGCGGCGTTGGTCAGGGCCTCGCGCACCACGGCGACGACGCAGCGCGCCACCGTCGCAGGCGGCTCGGCCTCGGTGGAGCAGTCCACGCTCACCGAGTCGATGCCGCAGCGCGAGCCCAGCAGGTTGAGGGAGGTGGCCAGCTCCTCGCCGTCGTCGGACAGGGCGTGGACGGAGCGGCGCATGGAGTCCAGGGCCTCATCGAGGCCACCGTCCAGGGTAGTGAGGTCGGCGACGACGCCGGGCTCCTCGCGGTGGACGATCTGGAGGGCCTTGACCTGCAGCAGGAGGCGGGTAAGGAGGTGGCCGACGCCGTCGTGGATCTCGCGGGCGATGCGGGTGCGTTCGGCCAGGGCGGCGGCGCGCAGCTCGTAGTCCTGGGCCTGGAGCAGCTGGGCGTTCGTGTCCTGCAGGGTGAGGACCTTCTCGCGCAGGTCGTCGCGCACCACGTGCAGGCTCCTTCGCGCCGCCTCCTCCTGGACGGTGCGCAGCGCGAGGAGGGCCGCGAGAGCGCAGACCGCCAGAGCGAGGGCCAGCACGGGCATGTCCCGAACCCGCGTGACCATGACGGCCGCGAAGGGGATGCAGACGGCCACGGCCGCCATTCGCGCGCGCCGGGTCCCGAGCGCACCGAGGCGGGCCAGGACGTAGACGACCAGCGGAACCCCAGCCACGGAGTCCGCCGAGAGGGCTCCCACAAGGAGATAGGCGGCCGGCACAGCAAACCCCCACCGTCGCTGGTCGGCGCTCATGCTCAGGCCGGCGACGGTCACGGCCACGATCAACCAGATCACGGCCGCCGTCTTCACCTGCCCCACGAGCAGGACCAGCAGGAGGCAACCGCACAGCAGCACGCCTTTGTCGGCCAGAACCTTCACCCCTCGATTATCGGTCGGTGGCCGGCGCTCGTGGGCCCGGCATGCCGTTAGGGAACTCGTTCCGGCATCTCATGACAGAAGTCATGGGGGCCGGCCGCAGTCATGACAACAGGCACTTCTGAGCGCCACCGCGCCCCGCGACCATGGATGCCATGAGCCGGGGACCACCGGCGGAACAAAGGAAGGAGCCGAGATGGACGGCGAGGATGAGAACCACGAGGCGGGCCTGGCGGTGGAGGTCGACTCCCTGGTCAAGCGCTATGGGGAGCTGGTCGCGGTTGATGGCCTGTCACTGATGATCCCGCGCGGCCAGGTCCTGGGGCTGCTCGGCCCCAACGGCTCGGGCAAGACGACGACGATCAGCTGCATCCTTCAGCTGCTCACCTACGACAAGGGCTCGATCCGCGTCTTCGGTGAGCCGATGACGCCCACCTCCTACGGTCTCAAGCGTCGCATCGGCGTGGTGCCTCAGGATGTCGCCGTCTTCGATGAGCTCACGGTGGCGGAGAACGTCAACGCCTTCTGCGCCCTCTACGTGCGCGATCGCGCCGAGAGGCGCCGCCTGGTGGCCGAGGCGATCGCCTTCGTCGGTCTGGAGAAGTTCGTGAAGTTCAAGCCCAAGAAGCTCTCCGGCGGCCTGCTGCGCCGCCTCAACATCGCCTGCGGCATCGCCCACGGCCCCGACCTCATCTTCCTCGATGAGCCCACGGTCGCCGTCGACCCGCAGAGCCGGGGCGCCATCCTCGATGGCATCAAGCGCCTCAACGAGCGCGGCGCCACGGTCGTCTACACGAGCCACTACATGGAGGAGGTGGAGCAGCTGTGCGACCGGATCGTCATTATGGACCGCGGCCGTCAGGTGGCCTCCGGTACCTCCGACGAGCTCAAGGCCATGATCGGCACCGGTGAACGCATCCGGGTGGAGGTCATCGACCCCGCCCCGCTGGGCGAGGAGGCCCTGGAGGGCCTGCGCCGCCTGGAGCATGTGCGCACGGCCGCCTACCTGGACGGTGAGGTGCTCATCGAGTGCTCCCCCGGGGCTCACAACCTCACCGATGTCATGAGGGCGCTGGATGCCGCGGGGGCGACCTGCGGCCGGGTGACCTCCGAGCCCCCGACCCTCAACGACGTCTTCCTGGAGATCACCGGGCGGGCCCTGCGAGACGAGGCGGCCTGAGATGTTGACCGTCTTCCTGTATCAAGTACTCAGGCTCCTGCGAGACCGGGTCCTGCTCGTGTGGACGCTCGGCTTCCCCGTCGTCCTGTCCCTCATCTTCATGGCCATGTTCTCCAACCTGGACAAGGTCTACGAGGCCACCCCCATGAGCTTCGGCGTCGTCCAGGACGAGGCCTACCGGACCGCTCCGGGGCTGGACGCCGTCGTGGAGCGCATCTCCGCCGACGACGCCGATCATCACCTCATCACGAAGGTCACCCACTCCACGGTCGCGCAGGCCGAGGCCGCCGCGAAGCGGGGAGAGACCAACGGGTATCTCGCCGTCGAGGGCAGCGATCCTGTGCTGCACGTGACTCAGCAGGGCAACGAGGCCGAGACGACTCGGGTGCTGCGAGTGGTCATGGACTCCTACACCCAGAGGCGGGCCGAGTACGTGGCCCTGGCCAAGGCGGGGGCGGCTCCTGAGAAGCTGGCGGCGCTGGAGACCGATCAGGCCTTCACCCGCTCGATCTCGGTGACGCCCTCCCCGGTCAAGCCGCAGACCCACTACTATTTCGCGCTGCTGGCCTTCGCCTGCGGCATGGGGACGACCGTGGCAATGGTGGCCGTGAAGGGAATCATGGCCGTCTCACCGGTGGGCGCCAGGCAGACCCTGGCGGGTCTGGCCCGCTGGAAGGTCCTGACGGCCACGCTCGCGGCCTCCTGGGTGTGCGTGTTCGTCTGCCTGCTCGTCGCTTTCGCCTTCATGGCCTCGGTCGTGGGTGTGGACTTCGGGCCCCATGTGCTGCTGTGCCTCGTGGCGATCGGGGTGTGCAGCCTCATGGCGAGCGCGGTGGGCGCCGCCCTGGGGACGCTGGCCCGCCTGGAGATCGGGATGATCTCCGGCTTCACGTCCCTGCTGTCCTTGTTCACCGGCCTGTACGGGCCCGCATCCCAGTCCCTGGCCCGCTCCATCGAGCAGCACGCACCGCTGCTGGCGCAGGCCAATCCCCTGTGGCAGACAGCCCGCTGCTTCTACGGGCTCCTGTACTACGACTCTCTGGCACCCTTCGCCCGCAGCTGCGCAGTCCTGCTGGGCATGACGTGCCTGTTCCTGACCATCGCCCTAATCCGCGCCAGGAGGATGACCCATGAGCACCTTTAAGACATGTGTGAGAGTTGTGGCCGCTCACCGGCTGTACATCCTCATCTACCTGGTGGTGCTGAGCCTGTTCGGTCTGTTCACCGGGATGGCCAAGTCCGAGGACAGCTCCGATGAGGTCACGGTCGCCACGGCGAGTGTGGCCGTCATCGACCGCGACGGCTCCACGATCTCCCGCGGGGTCAAGGGCTATGTCGAGTCCGTCGGCGAGGCTCAGTCGCTTGAGGACTCCAGGCGGGCCCTCCAGGACGCCACCGCGCAGAACCGCATCAGCTACATCCTCATCATTCCTGCCGGCTACGGGCAGAGGCTGCAGCAGGCGGCTCGCGAGGGCACCGAGCCGCCCCGCATGGACACGGTCATCGGGTACGAGTCGGCGTCCGGCGCGCTTATGAATGTGCGCACCGACTCCTACGTGGGGCAGGTCAGCGACTACCTGTCGACCACCACGGACGACCCGGTCCGGGCCGTGGCACTTGCCAAGGAGACGATGAACCACTCCGCCCCCGCGAAACGGATCACCCCGGACGCCACGCCTCTGTCCCACAGCTTCGTCACCTACGCCAGGTTCTCCTTCTACCCGCTCATGGCCTTCGCGGTCGTCACGATCTCCACGCTGATGGCGGCGCTGGGGCGCCGGGCGGTGCGCGCACGCCTTGAGGCCACCCCGGTCAGCGGCACTTCCCGCAGCCTCGGGCTGCTGGGCGCGTGCCTCGTGGTGGGGCTCGCCGGGTGGCTGTGGGTCTTCGGGCTGGGAGTGGCGGCCTTCGGCCTGGGCAGCGTGGCGACGTCGGCTCCGCTTCTGGGGGTGGTCGCTGCGGCTGTGGGCAGCTATACGCTCGTGGCGGTCTCGATCGGATTCCTCATGGGGCAGATCGGTCTGGGCCAGCAAGCGGCCAACGCGGTCGCCAACATCGGAGGCATGGCCCTGTCCTTCCTGGGTGGGGCGTGGGTACCCATCGAGGGGTTGCCCGACTCGCTCGCCCGGGCGGCGAGGCTCACGCCCGGCTACTGGGCGGACCGAGCGATCTCCGGGGCGTACGAGGCGACCTCCATGTCCGCCGCCGTCATTGGGCCCCTGCTCGTGGACTGCGGCATCTGCGCCCTGTTCGCCGTCGCGGTCTTCTCCGTCGCCGTGGCCGTGGGGCGCGCCCGGGCCCGGTCGGCCCTGTAAGGCGCTGGCACGCGGAGCACCCGCCAACACGACGTTGGGGCCGGCCACCACCTGGTGACCGGCCCCAACGTCACGTTGCGCGGTGCCTCACTGAATCGGGAACGTACTTCCTGCACGAGGACTGACTTATCCTCCAGACCACTGCGGGGGAACCCCAGTGATCTGGGGGATACGTACGTCCTCGGCGGGAATCGCAGTCCTCGACGGGCACGCCCGGGCTCAGCCAAGGAGCCCGTTCTGCACGTTGGTCGACGACGGCCCTAGAGCTTCCCCAGCAGCTGGCGCTTGGCGATAGCAAAGTCGGCATCATCCAAAATGCCTTCCTTACGCAGCTCATCCAACTCACGTAGACGTTTCGCGACGTCTTCAGTAGACATGCTCGGAGAACTCTGCGTCTGAGGCGGTTCGACCTGTCCGGAGGGGAGAGCAGGAGCGTTCGACATCGCGGGCCCACGCCCCAAGGCGGTCAGAACCGAGTTGCCCGTTTGCTCCAGGACAGCACCAACGCTCTCATGGTCTTTTCTGGGCATGGGGATGCCCGTTGTCGGATGCTTCACCTGATTCGTCAGCACATGAACTCTCTGGTCAGTGGTAATAGTCAGGACAGCCTTCGCCGACATGATTTTAGCAACCGTACCAGCCCCTGCGGCAGCAAGGCCAATACCACCTGAAACCGCCATCCCTACAGGGTGACGTTTCGCGATCATCGACACCACCTTGACTGCAGTTCCGGCCGTCGCAACCGATGGCGCAGCGACCGCACCAACCGCCCCAGAACTGCCACCGTCAGGGCGCTCAAAAGATATAGAGATCAGATTCTCATAAGGAGTCGATTCGTCCATCCAACAAGAACGTCCACCTTCATTGGGGCCAGCTACACGCACATACCCGTTCTCATAGATCTCAACTTCCGAAGCCCCAAACTCTCCACTCGTCACCCGCCTTCCAGCCATCCGAGCGCACTCGGCTTGCCGAAGACGCTCTTCACGCTCACGCTCCTCACGCTCTCGACGCGCCCTCACGCCGGCAGTCAGCGCCCCGATCGCCAGACTCTTTTGTTCAACCGCCGCATTCTTGACAGCCTGCCCCAGGGCGTTGAGTATTCCAGGCTCCTTCACAGGCTGTCCAACCGACCCAGCCACCTGCCCATAACCCACTGCACCAGGATCCCCCGGGACGGAGGAGACGTCCTGCACATAGACGCCCCATGCACGACCATCCCACCATCGTTGCTGGCCCGATCCGTCGTCATACCAACCTGCTGGGGCAGACATTTCTATACCTCCATTGACGAGCTTTATCGGTGCGATCGTAGCACTGTTGTCACCCCTCGGGAGAGGCGGGCTTCAATATCATTCAGCCCATAAAATAACCCCTACTTTTATCTCCTTTCACATACGGAAGTCGTACGCTTTATTGACCTACTAGTGATTTCATGACACCTCTTCTGACACCAAAGGGAAGCACCCCACCACCTCCGAGGCTCACGCAATCGCCACCCCAAGTCCCAACCTCACCGGATCGGGAACGTACTTCCTGCACGAGGACTAACTTTTCCTCCAGACCACTGGGGTTCCCCCGCAGTGGTCTGGAGGAAAAGTCAGTCCCCGGCGAGAATCGCAGTCCTCGGTAGTCAGGCCCCCCACTACCCCACCTGGCAGCCGACCCCGCCCCGACACAGGCAGGCACGCCGGATCGCGCTCACCACGAGCACAACAAGGCCCCGCCAGCGCATTGCACCGGCGGGGCCTTGCAGGCAGCGGGCTATCGCTCCGACTCGCCCATCACTCCCACTCGATGGTGCCCGGGGGCTTGCTCGTGCAGTCGAGCACCACCCGGTTGACCTCAGGCACGGAGTTGGTGATCCGGTTGGAGATACGCGCCAGGACGTCGTAAGGCAGGCGGGTCCAGTCCGCGGTCATGGCGTCCTCACTGCTGACCGGTCGCAGAACAATGGGGTGGCCGTAGGTGCGCCCGTCACCCTGCACCCCTACGGAGCGCACGTCGGCCAGCAGCACCACCGGGCACTGCCAGATCTCGTCGTCGAGCCCGGCGGCGGTGAGCTCTTCGCGGGCGATGGCGTCGGCGGCCCGCAGCACACGCAGGTTATCGGCCGTCACCTCGCCGATGACGCGAATACCCAGCCCCGGCCCGGGGAAGGGCTGGCGGGCGACGATCTTCTCCGGCACACCCAGCTCACGGCCGATGGCGCGCACCTCATCCTTGAACAGCTCGCGCAACGGCTCGATGAGCTCGAAGTCGAGGTCCTCGGGCAGGCCCCCCACGTTGTGGTGGCTCTTGATGTTGGCGGCGCCCTCTCCCCCGCCGGACTCGACGACGTCGGGATACAGAGTCCCCTGGACCAGGAAGCGGATCTCGCCGCCCTCAGCCCCGACAGCCTCAATGACCCGGCGCTGGGCAGCCTCGAAGGAGCGGATGAACTCCCGGCCGATGATCTTGCGCTTGGCCTCCGGCTCGGTGACGCCGGCCAGGGCGCTCAGGAAACGCTCGGTCTCGTCGACCGTGATGACGCGGATGCCCATGCCCTCGGCGTAGTCGTGCTCGACCTGCTCGCGCTCGCCGGCGCGCAGCAGGCCGTGGTCGACGAAGATGCAGGTGAGTTGGTCGCCGATGGCGCGGTGGACGAGGGCGGCGGCCACGGAGGAGTCCACTCCCCCGCTCAGGCCGCAGATGACGTGGGCGTCGCCCACCTGCTCGCGGATGCGGGCCACCTGCTCGTCGATGATGTTGTCCGGCGTCCAGGTGGCCGGCAGTCCCGCCTCCTTGTGCAGGAAGTTGACCAGGGCGGCCTGCCCGTGCTCGGAGTGGAGGACCTCGGGGTGCCACTGCAGCCCGTAGAGGCGACGGCCCGGGTTCTCGAAGGCAGCCACCGGCGTCTGGGAGGTGGAGGCGGTGACGGTGAAGCCCTCGGGGGCGGCCTGGACCGCGTCACCGTGACTCATCCACACCACCTGGTCATCCGGGGTGCCGTCAAACAGGCACGAGCCCTCCGCCACACGGGCGGGGGTGTGCCCGTACTCACGGGTGCCGGTGCGTCCGACCGTTCCGCCCAGGGCCTGAGCCATGGCCTGGAATCCGTAGCAGATGCCCAGGACCGGCACTCCAGCGTCGAAGAGGGCCGGGTCAACGGAGGGGGCGCCGTCGGCGTAGACCGAGGAGGGGCCGCCGGAGAGGACGATGGCCGACGGCTGCTTGTCCAGCATGGCGGCGGCATCCATGGAGTGGGGCACGATCTCGGAGTAGACACCGGCCTCGCGCACGCGGCGGGCGATGAGCTGGGCGTACTGGGCGCCGAAGTCCACCACGAGGACAGGGCCGACGGCGCTGGAAGAAGTCTGGCTGGTCGTCACCGGAACAGAATAGCCGGGGCGGCAACCAGCCGCCTTCCGCCCTGCCGGCCGGCGACGACGCCACCACCTCTCAGCGTTGCCCGCCACCACAGGATGACTAGACCAGTGGTTGACGTCGCACTCCTGCCACACACGTCACGTCTCCGTATCAAAACCACCGAGACGCCAGTCCCCTCAATGTTCCTCTGAGACCAGGATTCCCCTCAATGACGCCACATTCGGACACGCACCTGTGAGGGTGAGCCACCCCTCTCCCTGCGACCCCTGTGATCGACGAACCACCGACGCAACGCACGTCACGATCCTTTGTCTAGACAATCGGATGGAGCGTTCCTAGAGTTCTACGTGACGGAGAAACCTCCGTCCGGCCCACGGGCTGCACACAGTCGTGCAGGGACGCACGACTCATGGTCAGGCGGACCTGCTCGACGCACACCGAGAGGAACACTCACATGACCGCCACCATCACCGAGCGCCCCACCCAGACCGTCGAGACCACCGCTGCCACCACCGCCACCCAGGCGACCACCGGCACGCAGACCGACGCCAACCGCCTCACCTTCGCCGTCGCCATGATCGCCGTCATGTTCGCCGTCATGGTCATGGCCGTTGTCGGCGCCGTCACCGGCATCCCGACCCTCATGTTCGCCTCCTCCGTCCTGGCCGCGATCACCATGGGCGTGGGCATCTACACCGGCGTCAACCTCCTCGAGGCCCGCTGAGCGTAGACGACTCCAACGAGCTCACTGGAGCTCCACCGGATCCGGACCACGCATCACAAGCAACGCAGGACCCGGACCCAGCCCGACAAGGGCGCAGAACAACGAGGCTGCGCGGCCAAGGAAGCCCGCGCAGCCATGGCAAACCGAGGGGCACCGCACACGCGGCGCCCCTCTTCTCACACCCCAGAAGCACCCCCGTCGCAGGCACACGTCACTGCCTGTCGACGCAGCGACGGCTGAGCGCTCCATGACGGACGCCACGCGACACCCACCTTCCTGGGTTTCTATCTAACACCTACTATCCAATAGTAACTAAGTATCTCACCCGTCATCGGTAGAGAGGATCATATGTCTCCAGGTCCATTGACGCAGTCTCAGCGCAGCACCCTCGTTGATACATCGCTGGCCCTCCTGCTTCAGGAACAGCCCAACTGCCAGCAGCTCCTGGACACCGTCTCGGCCGGCGACCCTGGTCGGCGCCGACTGGCACTGCGGGCCCTGCTCGCCATGCGACCCGCCATTCCACTATCCCCTGAGCTGAACTGTTCACTGGAGCGGCTCCTGGCTGCCGAGGCGGCCGAGCGAGAAACCGTTGACGCCCTCAGCCTGCCGGGAACGGAGGTGGACCCGCGCCTGTCTCTGTGGCGCGGCGACATCACAACGATCCGGGCCGATGCGATCGTCAACGCGGCGAACTCCGCTCTCCTCGGATGCTTCCAGCCGCTGCACGCCTGCATCGACAATGCCATCCACTCGGCCGCCGGCCCCGGACTACGCCAGGAATGCGCAGACATCATGGCCGCTCGAGGCCGTCCCGAGCCCACCGGCACGGCAACCGTGACCGGCGGCTACCACCTGCCAGCCGCCTACGTCATCCACACCGTCGGGCCGATCGTGCAAGGCAAGCCAACCGCTGAGCACGAGGCGCTCCTGGCCTCCTCCTACCGTTCCTGCCTGCTCGCTGCCGAGGATCTGCGGGCCACCAGCATCGCGCTGTGCTGCATCTCCACCGGCATCTTCGGCTACCCCAAGGCCGAGGCCGCCGCCGTCGCGGTCCGCACCGTCCGCGAGCTGCTCCCCCGTTTCCAGTCACTGACAAAGGTGGTCTTCAATGTCTTCGATCCAATCGACGAATCGATCTACCGCGACCTCCTCGACCCTGACCGCTGAGAGCTCAGAGGCGATCCGGCGTCTAGCCGACGCAGCCTCCCAGGCCGACGCCGTCGTTCTCGGTGCCGGGTCGGGACTGTCGGCCGCAGCAGGTCTGTCCTACTCAGGCCCCCGATTCACACGCCTCTTCCCTGACTTCATCGAGCAGTTCGGCCTGAGAGACATGTACTCCTCCGGGTTCTACCCCTTCCCAACGCCGGAGCACCGGTGGGCGTACTGGTCCCGGCACATCATGGCCAACCGCTACGACGAGCCCATCCTCCCCCTCTACCAGGACCTGAGGGCCATCCTGAATGGTTTGGTGGACACGGACTACTTCGTCATCACCACGAACGTCGACCACGCCTTCGCCCGCAACGGCTTCGACGAGTCGCTCGTCTTCGCCACTCAGGGCGACTATGGACTGTGGCAGTGTTCCGTCCCCTGCCACGCCGGGACGTGGTCCAACGAGTCGGCCGTGCGAGAGATGGTGGAGCGGCAGCGGGACCTGCGCATTCCATCATCGTTGTTGCCCGTATGCCCCAGGTGCAAGGAACCTGCGGCGATGAACCTGCGGGTGGACGGCACCTTCGTGGAGGACGAGCAGTGGCACGACGCTGCTGAGCGATACCGCCGATTCCTGTCCGAGCACGAGTCGGATCGGGTCCTCTACCTGGAGATCGGGGTGGGGTGGAACACGCCCTCACTCATCAAGTTCCCGTTCTGGCAGCGGACCTACGCCAATTCCTCGGCCGTCTTCGCCACCCTCAACCAGGAGCCGGAAATCCCCCGACAGATTACGCAGCGCTCCATCGCCGTCCCCGGGGACATCGCCGCCAGTATCGAGGCATGGAAAACTCTGGCGCAGAGCTGACGCGCCGGAGTCAGAACATGCCGTTGTCGTTGGCAGAGGTCTCCGGGATCACCTGGAGCACGTCCCAGTGCTCCACGATCCGGCCGCGCTCATCGAGACGGAAGATGTCGATACCCGCGTAGTCCTCCGACCCCGGCCACCGCTGGTGGCAGTGCAGGATGACGTAGTCCCCCTCGGCGAAAGCACGCACGAACTCCACGCTCTTGCCAGGGTAGTCGCGAGCCATCCGCTCAAAGTACTCGACGAAGGCCTCCTTGCCGTCGGCCACATGAGTGTTGTGCTGCCGGTACTCCTCGCCGGCGTATCGCTCCAGCGCCTCCCTCGGCCGGCACTGATTGAACATCAGGTCGTAGAAGGCCTTGACGTTCTCCTTGTTGCGCTCCAAAGTGCGCTCCAGCTCAGTGGACATACAGGACTCCTCCTTCGCTCCTTGCGATGGTCACCATAGTCAGTCAGACGCCCTCCGCGGCCTGTGACGCACCGCAACGACACCCAAGGAGGCTTATTCACAGGGCTAGCCGACTCCAGCATCTGCGCAGGTCAGTGCA